>NZ_JAMYRO010000004.1:0-308790 GCF_040321495.1 Mesorhizobium sp. M0408
GGGCCGGTCTGCGCGGCGGCGGCGGCCTGGGCCGACGGAGCGACGTGCTGCGGCGCCGGATCGGCCGGCTCGGCAGCAGCCATCTGCGGGGCGGCAGGCGCCGGATCCTCGCGCGCCACCAGCGAACCGTCAGGTTTCACGACCATGGTCCGTACCTTGCGCGGCGCAACGGCGACGATCTCGGGGGTTGCACCCTTCTCGGCCTCCTGCAGAACCTGCGCGATGCGATCCTCGGACTTGGGTGCCGGTGCGGCGACGGTTTCGGTAGCGCCAGCCGCATTGGCGCCAAGCGCATTGGTGTCAGGCGCGCTGGTGTCACGCGCGTTGGTGCCAGACGCATTGCTATCAGACGCCTCGGTGCCGGGCGCGTCGATATCGTCCGCGGCATCGGGGTCATTGGGCGAAAGATCGACGACGCGGCTCTCCGGTTCGTTGGCTTTCAGGTCCACGGGCTCTTCGGTGTTGGTGACCAGCTTCTGCTGAACCGGCTCGGCGGGCTTGGCGCCCTTGACCACAGCGTCATAAACCTTGTTGTCCTGGTTCGGCACGACGGTGCCGCCTGGATTTTCCGGCTTGATCTTGATCGGCCTGTTGTCGGCCTTGACGATAACCGGCGCATCGCCGCCGCTCTTGCCGCCGAGGGTCAACGCAAAGGCGCCAAGGCCTCCGGCGATCGCCACGGCGCCGACCACCGCTCCTATCAGCAGCCCGCGCCTGCGCGGCTGCCTTTCGGCCCCGCGTTCGGCAAGGCCCGGAACCGACATCTCCTCGTCCAGTTCGGGATCGTAGTCGAGCTCATCGAAGGTGAAATCGTCGGCCTGCGAAACCGGCTGGCCACCGGGCAATGGGCCCAGATCGAAACCGTCCGCTGCATCGGCATAGGAAGCGGCCGCCGCGCTGACGGGGGCTTCCGCAGGCTTGGCGCCATAGGCGCGCGTCTCGCTACGATCTTGCTTGTAGCCAGACGCGAAGCCGGCATCGTATTCATCGTCATAGCCAGCACTGCGCACCGGGGCAGGCGCGATGTCAGTTGCATTCATTTCGGTGAGAAGGCTGGCAAAATCGGCATCGAGATCGTCGTAGGCGGGCGCCACCGGCTCGTCATCGTCGAAGTTGAGCTCCGGAATGTCGAGATCGTCCGCCAGCGCCACCACGCGCTCGGGCACGTCGACCGTCTCGACATCGGGCATCTCGTCATAGGCGGAAGGCTGTTGATGCGAGGTTGGTGCAGCTTCCGTGTAGGCGGGCCGATCTTCATAGGACGGCCTCTCTTCGACCGGTGCGGCCCGATAGGACGGCGTTGCGGCCGGCTGCGGCGGTGGTGCCGGACGCGCCGAAGCCACCGGCTGGCTTGCAAAAGCGGGCTGAGGCTGTGCGACCGGTGTCACGCGGCTCCACGAGCGGGCCGGCTCGGGCGGTGTGGCGCGTGTTGTCAGCCAGTTCAGCGCATCGAGCGGGTCTTCCTCGGCAGCAGCTGCCGCACTCTTGTCGGCCGAGTCGTGATCCAGGCCGATATTCCTGGCGAAGTCGGCATCGAGCGCATCGCTGTCGAGATCATCCGCGCGTCCGGCAGCGGCTTCGACACCGAAATCCTCGCCTTCAAGCTCATCGAGGAGGACACTGCCAAGATCGGCGTCATCGGCGGCACTGGACTGCTGCGGCTCAGCGGGCTCGTGCTCGTCGAGTTCCCAATCCAGCTCGTCGACAGCATGCACCGGTTCGTTGGCGACGTCTTTGACCGCCGCCATTGGCTGTTCAGCGGCCACTGCTGGCTTCTGAACTACCGGCGCGATAGGCTGCTGAACAGCCATCACGGGCTTCTGGGCAGTCTGCGGGCTTGTCTGAGGTTCGTTGACCGCTTGTGCCGGCCGTGTGCTCATCGCACCGAGCAGCGCGTTCAGTTCGTCTTCCAGGCTGCGTTCCTCAGCCACTGGGGCCGTCGGGACGACAGCGGCCGGCGCCACTGGTTCGGCCGCAACTTGCGCCATGGGTTCTTCGGCTTCCTCGGCAGGCGCATCGTCGAAGCTCAGATCGAAATCGTCGTCGAACGCCGCTTCAGCGGCCGCGCCGGAAAGCCGGGCGGCCTCTGGCTCTTCGATCGACTGCTCTTCGATAAACTCTGGTTCTTCGATTTCGGCAGGCCCGTTCGAGCGAACATCGAAGTCCATGTCGACATCGGCCATGGCATCATCGAATTGGCCGGCAAGATCCTCATCGGCCGAAACCGCCTCAACCGGCGATGACGTGGCGGCGACGTTTTCCGCCGGCTCATGCTCGTCGAACATCAGCTCGTCTTCGAGCGAGCTTGCAACGGCATCGTCGAACTCGTCATCGAACGCGGCCGCTTGCGCGGCGGTTTCAACGGCGACGGTCTGCTCCATCGGCTCATGCTCTTCGAGCATCAGCTCGTCTTCGAGCGAACTTGCCACGGCGTTGTCGAACTCATCGTCGAAGGCGGGCTCGTCGACCGGCTCGATCGCCTCGGCTGCGGCCCTGGGTTCATCCTCGCCGGTCACCGCGATCTTGGCCGTCACACCGTCGTCGTGCCGAAAATCCTGGTCGAGCGAGGCGGCAAGTTCGTCGTCACTCGAAAGGTCGTCCTCGAACGGCGACACGTCTTCGAGCGAGCCGGCGACGGCGTTATCGAAATCGTCGTCGAGCTCCGGCTCGACGGCGGGAGCGAACGCCCTTTCGGGGGCGGAGGCAATTTCGTCGGCGGCAACAGGAGTGGCTGCAACAGGAGCAGCATCATCCGCCGCACTGTCGTCGAACGCGAAATCCTGTTCGAACGAGGCAGCAAGCGCGTCCTCCATTTCGTCGGCGGCGGCCGGTTCGGGTGTCGGCTCGCGAAGCTTGGCAGGGGAAGCATTGTCATTGGCGTCGGCGCCGAATTCGCCCATCAACTCCTTCTCGAGATCGATCTCGAAATCGCCCTCGTCCACCGACGGTTCGGCGGCAGCGGTTTTCGGCTGGGCCGGCGTTTGCGGTTTGACCGGCTGGCGCGGGTCGAACCCCATGATCCTGGTCAGTTCCGCGAACGGATCATCGTTGGCGATGTCGTTGTGGTCGGCTGCTCTCAGCTGGGTTCTGTCTGCCATTATTGTTCCCGAACTCGCACTCATTCGGACGCCATGGACGTCGCGTAGGGTTGGCCCTTACCAGCGCAATGTGGGCAAAAGGTGACAGGTTTTTTACTCAAACCTAACGCATTTCGGTGGGCGCATTGGCTCCGATCAGCGTCAGGCCGGACGTCAAAACGTCCGAAACAGCCTGCACCAGCCCTAGTCTGGCATGCGTCAATTGTCGGTCGTTAACCTTAACAAAACGTAAGTCGGGATTATCGGTGCCCCGGTTCCAGTGTCCGTGGAAGCTGGAAGCGAGTTCGTAGAGGTAAAATGCCAGCCGGTGGGGCTCGAGCGCGAGCGCCGCGGCTTCGATCAGCCGAGGATATTCGGCGAGCTTCCTGATCAGGCCGATCTCCCCCTCATCGGTCAGCAAAGCCACTTCGGCGGCCAGCTGGTTGCGGTCGAACATGGCCTCGCCCAATTGCTCGCTCGCCTGCCGGAATACCGAATGGCAGCGCGCCGAGGCATACTGCACGTAGAACACCGGATTGTCCTTCGACTGCTCGGTCACCTTGGCGAAGTCGAAGTCGAGCGGCGCGTCGTTCTTGCGGTAGAGCATCATGAAGCGGATCGGGTCGCGGCCGACCTCCTCGACCACTTCGCGCAAGGTCACGAACTCGCCCGACCGCTTCGACATACGTACCGGCTCGCCGGCGCGAAACAGCCTCACCAACTGGCAAAGCAGCACGGTAAGCTTGATCTCGTCGCCGGCAATCGCCCGGGCAAGCGCTTCCAGCCGTTTCACGTAGCCGCCATGATCGGCGCCAAGCACATAGATCAGGTCGACGAAGCCGCGATCGACCTTGTCCTTGAGGTAGGCGACATCGGCGGCGAAATAGGTGAAGGTGCCGTCCGACTTGACCAGCGCCCGGTCCATGTCGTCGCCGACCGCGGTCGAACGGAACAGCGTCTGCTCGCGATCCTCCCAGTCGTCCGGCTTCTCGCCCTTGGGCGGCGGCAGCTTGCCCTTGTAGATGTGGCCCTTCAGCGTCAGGTCGCTGATCGCCGAGCGTATCTTGCGGGCGTTGTTCGCATGCAGCGTCCGCTCGGAGAAGAAAACGTCGTGATGCACGTTGAGCAGCGCCAGATCCTCGCGGATCATCGCCATCATCGCGTCGATCGTCCTGTCCTTGACGATGGCAAGCGCCTCTTCGTCCGGCATCTGCAGCAGGGAGCGGCCGAATTCGCTGGCCAGCGCCTGACCAACGGGGATCAGATAGTCGCCTGGATAAAGCCCGGCCGGAATGTCGCCGATCTCATCGCCGAGCGCTTCGCGGTAGCGCAGCATGACTGAGCGTCCGAGCACGTCGATCTGCGAACCGGCATCGTTGATGACGTATTCCTTGGTCACGTCGTAACCGGCGAAGGCCATCAGATTGGCCAGCGCGTCGCCGACCACGGCACCCCGGCAATGGCCGACATGCATCGGGCCGGTCGGGTTGGCCGAGACATATTCGACATTGGTTTTCTTGCCGCCGCCGATAGTCGAGCGGCCGTAATTGCGGCCTTCGCCGAGCATCGCCGTCAGATGCGCCTGCCAGAAGCCGTCCTTGAGCCTGAGATTGACGAAGCCCGGGCCTGCGATCTCGGCGGCCGCGATATCCTCGTCGGCGCGCAGCGCCTCGGCCAGCCTTTCGGCCAGCGCACGCGGGTTCTGGCCGGTCGGCTTGGCCAACACCATGGCTGCGTTGGTCGCGAGGTCGCCATGGCTGGCATCGCGCGGCGGCTCGACGGCGATGCGCGACAGGTCCGGCGACACGCCATCCTTGTCTTTCAAATCAAGCGCTTCGACGGCCTTTATGATTCGCGCGTTGAAATCGGCGAAGATGTTCATTGCTGTGGCTCTGACGGTTTTGCAGGGATCCGGCTCGTTGGCCGGCAAAATCGCGCCCGCCCTAGCTCAAATCCGGCGTATGGTCAAACAAACGCCTGTGTTCCTTGAGTGCATAAGTGTCCGTCATGCCGGCCAGGAAATCGGCAACACTGCGCGCCTTGACGCGGTCCTCTGCCCGGTCGAGCCCTTCGCGCCAGCCATCCGGCATGGCGCGCGGATCGGCGAAATAGACGTCGAACAGGTCCCTGACGATCTGGTCGGCATCGGCGCGCACCCGCATGACCTCCGCATGCCGGTAGAGGTGCTTGTAGAGAAAGGCCTTCAGCTCCTTTTCCAATACGGCCGTCTCGGCGGAGAAGCTCACCATCGGCTCGCCGGCCGCCCTTACCGCTTCGGCGCTGCCGGGCTTGGTGCGCGCCAGATTGGCCGTCGTCGAGACGATCACGTCCTCGACCATGATAGTGATCTGCCGGCGCATCAGCTCGTGGCCGGTGCGTACGTCATCGAGCGCCGGATAGCGCTGACGCACGCCCTTGAGGATCGACCCCGGCAGCGAGACGCCCTCCAGCATATCCAGCGTCAACAGCCCTGCCCTCAAGCCGTCATCGATGTCGTGGGTATTGTAGGCGATGTCGTCGGCAATCGCCGCACACTGCGCCTCGATACCAGCGAAGCGATCGAGCTCGAGGTCGTGCAGTTCGGAATAGTCGCGGATAGCCTGCGGCACCGGTCCCTTCAGCCCTTTCCCCTTGGCATCGGTCAGCGGGCCATTGTGCTTGACCAGCCCCTCCAGCGTTTCCCAGGTGAGGTTCAGCCCATCGAACTCGGCATAGCGCCGCTCCAGCCGCGTCACCACACGCAGCGACTGCGCATTGTGATCGAAGCCGCCCCAGGCGGCCATCTTCTCATTCAGCGCGTCCTCGCCGGTATGGCCGAAGGGCGTGTGGCCGAAGTCGTGCACCAGGGCCACCGCCTCGGCCAGGTCCTCGTCGCCGCGCAGCGCCCGCGCCAGAGCGCGTGCGATTTGCGCGACCTCGATCGAATGCGTCAGCCTCGTGCGGTAATGGTCGCCTTCGTGTGCGACGAACACTTGCGTCTTGTGCTTCAGCCGGCGGAACGCCGTCGAATGGATGATGCGGTCGCGGTCGCGCTGGAACGGCGTGCGCGTCGGGCTTTCCACCTCGTCGAACAGCCGCCCGCGCGACTTCGCCGGGTCGCTGGCATAGGCCGCGCGCGGCCGATAGCCGAATCCGATGTCGCCCAACTCGTTGGTCATAGCGTATGCCGCAGTTGACTTGCCCCGTCGCGCTTCATACCTATCATACGAAACCGAATGCAAGGTGACGCCCATGGGCGCTGATGCCAAGACCGCCATGAAAGTCGAGATGACCGACGCCGCCGCCAGGCGGATCGCCAAGATTGTAGCGAGCGAAGCCGGTAAGACGGCCGTGCGCGTTTCGGTCGAGGGCGGCGGCTGTTCCGGCTTCTCCTACAAGTTCGACCTGGTCGACAGGCGCAATGACGACGACGTCGCCATCGAAAAGGACGGCGCCACTGTGCTGATCGACGACCTGTCGCTGGTCTATATGGGCGGCTCGGTGATCGATTTCGTTGACGATCTGATGGGCCAGTCGTTCCAGATCAGAAACCCCAATGCGGTCGCCTCCTGCGGCTGCGGCACCAGCTTCTCGATCTAGAAATGCCCGACATCGGCGCGGTCCGTCAGGTCGCGCTTTCCGCCGGGCGCGACCTCGATGCAACGCTGGCGTTCTGGCGCGAGGTGCTCGGCATGAACCTGCATGCGCGTTTCGATCCGCCGGGCATCGCCTTTATCATGGCCGGTGACGTGCGCCTGCTTTTCACCGACGGCCTGCCTGCCGGCACCGTCTATCTCGACATATCGGGCCTCGACGAGTTCCACGCTTCGGCAAGGGCCGCCGGTGTTCCCTTCACCGCGCCGCCGGCGCTCGTCCATCGCGACACCGAAGGCCTGTTCGGCCAGGCGGGGGAAAGCGAATGGATGGCCTTCCTAAAGGACCCGGCAGGCAATACGATCGGCCTTGTCGAACGTCATCCACCGGATCGCTAGTCTCCGGACCACCAGCCTATCGAGGCCGTCATGAAAATCGTCACCTGGAACATCAACGGCGTTCGCGCCCGCATCGGCAATTTGACCCATTGGCTGACGGAAAGCGCGCCCGACATCGCCTGCCTGCAGGAGATCAAGACGGTCGACGAGCAGTTTCCCCGCGCCGAGATCGAGGCGCTCGGCTACAATGTCGAGACTTACGGCCAAAAAGGCTTCAACGGCGTCGCCATCCTGTCGAAGCTGCGTTTCGACGAGGTCAATCGCGGCTTGCCGGGCGACGATGCCGACGAGCAGGCGCGTTTCATCGAGGGCGTGTTCTCGACCGACAGGGGCGCCTTGCGCGTTGCCTCGATCTATCTGCCGAACGGCAACCCGATCGACGACGAGAAGAAGTTCTCCTACAAGCTTTCCTGGATGGCGCGACTTGAGCGCTGGGCCGAGGAGCGGCTTGCTCTGGAAGAGCCGCTGGTCCTGGCCGGCGACTACAATGTCATTCCCGAGCCGATCGACGCGAAGTATCCGGAAAACTGGCTAAGCGATGCGCTGTTCCAGCCCGCGACGCGGCAGGCGTTCCGGCGGCTGAAGAATCTCGGCTTCACCGAAGCCGTGCGTGCCATCACCGACGCCCCGGACATTTTTACGTTCTGGGACTATCAGGCCGGCGCCTGGCAGAAGAACAACGGCATTCGCATCGACCATTTGCTTCTGTCGCCCGAAGCCGCCAACTGGTTTTCCTCGGCTTCGATCGAAAAACAGGTGCGCGCCTGGGAAAAACCCTCCGACCACGTGCCGGTGGCGATCGATCTGGCGCTGCAGCCGGCCTGACCGGAGCTGCTGTCCGGCGGCACATTGATAAGTTGACCTCTTATCGCCACAAATCGCGCGCTTGATGAGAAATCATCATGGTGGCTGGGGTTCCCATGACTACTCGATTTGCACTCTGCCCGATCGGCTGCGCGCTTGCGATGGCGGTGGCGACGCCGGCTTTTGCCGATGCAGAGTGTCTGGCTAACGGCAAATCATTCCAGATCGGCCGGGTCGCCTGCCTGACGCTTGCCGGCCAAAGCTACCTCGCCCGTTGCGAGATGGTGCTCAACAACACGTCCTGGACAAAGCAGCGGGATGGCTGCCCGGAGAACACGCTGGCCCCACATCTGCAGGGCACGCCGATCTCAACACCGGCGCCCAGCGGCATGCCGGCGGAACCGACCGACAATTGATTTCAAAACGGAAATTCTGCCGACCTACTGGTCGCCGCCACCCTTGGTGAGGATGTCGTCGGCCAGCGAGATCGCGGTGCGGCGGTCGGCTTCGCCGGCGGCCGCAAACGCTTCTTCCTGCATGCCGCGGATCCATGGCTGGTCGGCGGGTGAGGCCCGTTCGAGCGCCGCGGTCATCATCGCCAGCCCCCGCACGATCTTGCCGCTTTGGAAAAGCAGGTTGCCGAGCGTCGCCTGCGCGCCCGCATGGCCCTTTTCGGCCGCCAGCTGGAACCAGCGTCCGGCCTGCTTGACGCTGGCCTTGACGCCGCCCTCACCCTTGAGGAACATCTGGCCCATCTCGAACTGGGCGTTCGGATTGCGGTAGTTGGCGGCGGCACGCATGTAATATTCCTGGGCCGCCACCTCGTTCTCCTCGACGGGGCTGCCGGGAATGCCCTTCCTCAGATAGTCGCCAAGCGCCACCAGCGCGTCCGAAACATAGCTTTCCTCGGGCGAACCGGGCTCGACATCCTGGTCGACGATCTCGCTGAAGAACTTGAATGCCGCGTAGTCGTCTCGCGCCACGCCATCGCCTTCGGCATACATGCGCGCAAGCTTCCAGGTGGCGCCGATCTGGCCGTTCTCCGCGGCATATTTATAGGCTTCCGCAGCCTGCTCCTTATGGCCGTTCTTGTAGGCGGAAAAGCCGAACTGGAACACCGCCCAAGGGCTCGACTGCGGCTTCACGCCGGTCTTGTCGTCGAACACCTTGTCGTCGAAGGCCATGGCTTGGCCGACGGCGCCCAAGGTCGCGCCAAACGTGGCGAGCGCAACCAGTGCCGAAAGGACAGACGACCTCAACAACTCAGATGTCCGCATAGCAGTGTGTTTCTTTGGCACCGCCGGGATGGGTGACCGCGCCGTCGCGGGCAGATCCGACCGTCTGTGCGTATTTCCAGATCGCGCCCGACTGATAGTCGGTCGTGCGCGCCTTCCATGCTTTTGCCCTCGCCGCCAGTTCGGCTTTGGACAATGCAACCTCGATCGTGCCGTTCACCGCATCGATCGAGATCAAGTCGCCATCCCTAAGCAGCCCGATCGGGCCGCCCACTGCCGCTTCCGGCCCGACATGGCCGATGCAGAAACCGCGCGTTGCGCCCGAAAAACGCCCGTCGGTGATGAGCGCCACCTTGCCGCCCATGCCCTGGCCGTAGAGAGCCGCCGTCGTCGACAGCATTTCGCGCATGCCCGGGCCGCCGCGCGGACCCTCGTAACGGATGACGAGAACCTCGCCTTCGCTATAGTTACGGTGCGTAACCGCTTCGAAACATTCCTCTTCCGAATCGAAGCAGCGCGCCGGACCCGAGAATTTCAGCTCCGCCATACCAGCGACCTTCACGATCGCGCCTTCGGGGGCAAGGTTACCCTTCAAGCCCACGACCCCGCCGGTCTGGGTAATCGGCCTGTTGGCGGGACGGACCACATCCTGGCTGTCATTCCAGGAAACATGTTCCATATTTTCGGCCAAAGTGCGGCCGGTCACCGTCAGGCAATCGCCGTGAAGATAGCCATGGTCGAGCAGCGTCTTCATCAAGAGCGGAATGCCGCCGGCCTCGAACATGTCCTTGGCGACGTATTTGCCGCCCGGCTTGAGGTCGGCGATATAGGGTGTTTTCTCGAATATCTTGGCCACGTCGAAAAGATCGAACTTTATCCCGGCCTCGTGCGCGATCGCCGGCAGATGCAGCGCCGCGTTGGTCGAGCCGCCGGTGGCCGAGACCACGGTCGCGGCATTTTCCAACGCTTCTATGGTAACGATGTCGCGCGGGCGGATGTTCCTTGCGATCAGCTCCATGATCTTTTCGCCGGAAGCGAAATTGAAGCGGTCGCGCATCTCGTAGGGTGCCGGCGCGCCGCAGGAATAGGGCAGCGCCAAGCCGATCGCCTCAGCGACGGTGGCCATGGTATTGGCGGTGAACTGGGCGCCGCAGGAGCCGGCCGACGGACAGGCGGCTTGCTCGATCTCGAGCAGCTCGGCGTCGCCGATCGTGCCGACCGAATGCTGGCCGACCGCCTCGAACACGTCCTGCACCGTGATCTGCCGGCCACGGTAGCTGCCGGGCAGTATCGAGCCGCCATAGATGAAGATCGACGGTACGTTGAGGCGCACCATGGCCATCATCATGCCGGGCAGCGACTTGTCGCAACCGGCCAATCCAACCAGCGCATCGTAGCAATGGCCGCGCATGGTGAGCTCGACCGAGTCGGCGATGACCTCGCGCGACACCAGCGACGACTTCATGCCCTGATGACCCATGGCGATGCCGTCGGTGACGGTGATGGTGCAGAATTCGCGTGGCGTGCCGTTGGCGGCCGCCACGCCCTTCTTGACCACTTGCGCCTGGCGCATCAGCGAGATGTTGCAGGGCGCGGCCTCGTTCCAGCAGCTGGCGACACCGACCAGAGGCTGCGCGATCTCGGCCGCCGACAGCCCCATAGCATAAAGGTAGGAGCGATGCGGCGCCCGCTCGGGACCAACGGTCACGTGGCGGCTCGGCAGCTTGGCCTTGGAGATCGCTCTGGCGTCCATACTCGTCCTTGCCGCGGGCGGTGCGGCCTGCCTCTTCGCCTAGCCTTTTGGCGCATGTCCCGAGACAGGTTCGAGGTGCGCCGGGTTTATGGCGGGAAATAGGCAATGTTCCCAGGCGGCCGGGCGACGCGAGGGTTGTTCAGAAACTGTTGCCAAAACGTCACAATTACAGAAGCGAACATCATGGGGACATTTGTTGCGCCGGCCGAATGCCGGACGCCACGCATCCAACCAACGGCCGGGCAGTGCCCGGCCGTTTTGTCGTTTAAAATTTAATAGTTAGAACTTGATCTTGACGGAAGCCGAACCGGCGAGAAGCAGGTCGTTGCCGTAGGTATAGGTAACGGCATTTGCCACGTCGCCGACACCGCTGAAAGTCGATGACCCGCTCGTCAGCACACCGATCGAGCCGCCGAGCCTGACCTCGACCTGGTCGTTCGGCGAATAGGAGACGCCGCTGGCAACGGCCCAGGTATCCGACTGATAGCCGGAGGTCGTCGAGGTGCCGCGATCCCAGGTCAGCGAAACTACGCCCGACAATTGATCGGTGAACTTGTGCCCGATACCGCCCGTGACCGTCCAGCCGTCGCGATAAAGCAGGTCGAATGAAACGGGCGAGGGCAAACCGGTTACCGGACTGCGCACGCCATTGATGGCAATAACGCCAAGCTTGCTCCACTCCTGCCAGCGGACGGAACCAAAGGCCAGCCAGCCAGGAGCTATGCCGCTCTGCAGCTTGAATTCCAGAGCTTGAGGTATCTCAGCCGACGCCGAGACTGGGTACACGCCGGTAGAGCCGGGAATCAGATCCGCTGGAAAGGCGCCCCTGAAGCCGGTCGTGTCGACGGTTCCCGACAGCCCGTCATATTTGTAGCTCGAAGAGTACATCAGGCTGGCGCGCAGAGCGATCTCGGGGATCTCATAGGCTGCGCCCGCACGCCAACCCCATGCCTCGTCGGATAGCTTGAAGACACCGAGGCCGGTATTGCCGAAGGCGAGCAGTGTCTGGCGGGACAGAAACGCGTCGACCTGCTGGTAGGAGACACCGCCAATGAATCGTATGGCGCCCTTGCCGACGTTCACCTTGTAAGAGCAGGTGAGACCGAAATCATCTGTGTCGACGGCGTATTTGACCGCTGTCGGCGAATAGGCGTTGTTCATGCCGAAATTCGCGTCCGCACCATACGGTCTCGTATAGGTGGCAAGACAGTCTACGGGCTCAAAGATGTTGGCCTTGATGCCGACATGCGGCACCGCATAATCGCCACCAACGTCCACCGCCGATGTCGACAAACCCGAGCCGTCGAGACGCTGCACATTCTTGAGTTTGCGCTGTGGCGAAACATAGGTGACGCCTGCGTCGAACGAATATGGCGCCGCGTCGAACAGCTGGTCGATATTGACGCCGCCCCGGTCAAAGCCCCCGGCTTGCACCGTCCCAGCCAAAGCCAGCGAAAAAGCCCCCGCGCCCAGCAGCACTTTCAGACGCGAATAACACATGAATCTCCTCCCCGAAATATCCTTGCATCAAGCTAGAACCAATTCAGGTTAACGGCGCAACAACGAATTCGCCGTGCGTACATGTACACCTTGGCTGAACGCATTTCCGACAAGGTGTCGGCCTTCTTACCGAGGCGGGAAAATGGCCGCCACAATACAGATCGACGAGAAAACTCGGGAAAAACCCCTAAATCACTACAGATCAGGGCATTTTGCGTGCCCAGTCAGCCATTGTTACATTATGGCAACAATGGGGCAAAAACATTCAGTTTGCCTCAAGATTTACGCTGCGGAATGCCTGTTTTCGTGGCAGGAGGCCTGTCTGGAAGGCAGATTCGTGACCGGCGAATCTATTGCGGCCAACAGGCCCAATTTGTTTGATCAGCCGGCCCAATCTGTTCGATCAACCGGCCCAATCTGTTCGATCAACCGGCATCGCGCACCCGCGCCAATGCCACCGAAAGCTTCTCTTGCGCCTCGCGATATTCGGCGAGTTTTTCACGCTCGGCCTCCACCACCTCTTCCGGCGCGTTGGCGACGAATTTCTCGTTGGACAGCTTCTTGTAGAGCCGCGCTATTTCCTCGGTCACCTTCGCAAGCTCCTTGTGCAGGCGCGCTGCCTCGGCGGCAAGGTCGATCAGGCTGCCGAGCGGCAGGCAGATCGTCGCCTCGTTGACCACGATCTGGGCGGATCCCCTCGGTGGCGCCTCGGCGAGCGAGATGTCGCCGACCCGCGCCAGACGCTTGATAGCCGAGCCCTGACGCTCGAGCCTTTCGTGTGTCGCGTCGTTGGCGCCGATCACCACGAGCGGTGCGATAGCCGCCGGCGGCACGTTCATCTCCGAACGCACCGAGCGGATGCCGGAGACAAGGTCGACCAGCCAGTTGATGTCGGCGGCGGCCGCCTCGTCCTCGAAGTCGGGCGACGGCCATGCCGCATGACAAAGCAGCGATTGCCGTTGCCTGCCCTCGCCGGCGGTTTCGGCCCACAGTTCCTCGGTCATGAACGGCATCATCGGATGCAGCAGCTTGTAGATCTCGTCGAGTACGAAGGCGACGCATGCCCTGCTCTCGGCCTTGGCGGCCTCGTCGGTGCCCATGAACACCGGCTTCAGCAGTTCCAGGTACCAGTCGCAGAACTGGTTCCAGACGAAGCGGTAGGCGGCACCCGCCGCCTCGTTGAAGCGGTATGAGGTGATACCGTCCGTTATGTCCCGCGCGGCTCGCGTCAGCTCCGTCAAGATCCAGCGGTTGACCGCCAGCTTGGCGTCCTGCAGCCAGAAGTCGTCGTTGCGCGCCACTTCGTTCATCTCGGCGAAGCGCGTCGCGTTCCACAGCTTGGTGCCGAAATTGCGATAACCGGCAATGCGGGCCGGATCGAGCTTAACGTCGCGCCCTTGCGCTGCAATCACAGTCAAGGTGAAGCGCAGCGCATCGGCGCCGTATTCGTCGATGAGCTCGAGCGGATCGATGACGTTGCCTTTCGACTTCGACATCTTCTGCCCGTTCTTGTCGCGAACCAGCGCATGGACATAGACGGTATGAAACGGCTCCTGGTCCATGAAATGCAGGCCCATCATCATCATGCGGGCGACCCAGAAGAAGATGATGTCGAAACCGGTCACCAGCACGTCGGTCGGGTAATAGGTCTTCAGCGCCGGCGTCTGGTCCGGCCAGCCGAGCGTCGAGAACGGCCACAGCGCCGACGAGAACCATGTATCGAGCACGTCCTCGTCGCGGGTCAGGATCTCGCCAGGCTGGAAATTCTCGAGCTTGTCCTCGACCCAGGCCTTCCATGGCCCTTCCAGCGCCAAATAGTATTCGACGGCGGCACCGAGCGCCTCTTCCTCGGTCTTTTCGACAAAGACATGCCCGTCCGGCCCGTACCAGGCAGGGATCTGGTGGCCCCACCAGAGCTGGCGCGAAATGCACCAGGGCTGGATGTTTTCCATCCAGTCGAAATAGGTCTTTTCCCAGTTTTTGGGCACGAAATTGGTGCGGCCCTCGCGCACCGAGGCGATCGCCGGCTTGGCCAGTTCCGCCGCATTGACATACCATTGGTCGGTCAGAAACGGCTCGATCGGCACGCCGCCGCGGTCGCCGTGCGGCACCGTGTGGCGATGCGGCTCGACCTTTTCGAGAAAGCCGCCCGCCTGCATCAGCTCGACGATCTTCTTACGCGCATCGAAACGGTCCAGGCCGTCTAGGCTGTCCCAGACGGCCTGGCGCTCCGGCGTCACGTCCAGTCCGGCGAGAAAGTCCTCATTGTCCTTGAGGCTCACCGCCGCATTGACGGTGAGGATGTTGACCGCCGGCAGCCGGTGGCGCTTGCCGACCTCGAAATCATTGAAGTCATGCGCCGGCGTGATCTTGACCGCACCGCTGCCTTTTTCGGGATCGGAATACTCGTCCGCCACCACCGGGATCCTGCGGCCGACGATCGGCAGGATGAGGTTCTTGCCGACGAGATGCCGGAAACGCTCGTCGTCGGGGTGGACGGCGACAGCCGTATCGCCCAGCATCGTCTCCGGTCGGGTCGTCGCAACGGTAATGAAGGTCTTCGGATTTTCCGGATCGAAGGTCATGCCTTCGACCGGATAGCGGAAGTGCCAGAGGTTGCCGTTGACTTCCTGCTGCTCGACCTCGAGATCCGAGATGGCGGTCAACAGCTTCGGGTCCCAGTTCACAAGGCGCTTGTCCTTGTAGATCAGCCCTTCCTTGTAGAGCGTCACGAACACTTCGAGCACGGCCTTGGATAAGCCCTCGTCCATGGTGAAGCGCTCCCGGCTCCAGTCGGCCGAGGCCCCGAGCCGCTTCAGCTGGTTGAGGATGGCGCCGCCGGACTCGGCCTTCCACTCCCACACCTTGTCGATGAACTCATCTCGCGTCAGGTCGCGGCGGTGGATCTGCTTTTCCATAAGCTGGCGCTCTACCACCATCTGCGTGGCGATGCCGGCATGGTCCATGCCTGGTTGCCAAAGAACGTTCTTGCCGCGCATGCGCTCGAAGCGCACCAGAATGTCCTGCAGCGTGTTGTTGAGCGCATGACCCATATGCAGCGAGCCGGTGACATTCGGCGGCGGGATGACGATGGTGAAGGCTTCAGCCCCCTCCTCGGCCCCGGCGCCGGCCCGAAAGGCGTCGGCCTCTTCCCAGATCCTGGCAATCTTCGGCTCGACGGCTTTGGCGTCGTAGGTCTTTTCGAGCATGGGAAAACGGTCCGCGCTGTCCGGAATTTGTGGTCCGGTGTAAATCGGAAGGTTGTTGCCAAGTCAACCGCAAGGGCATGGCCGATAGATAGCGCCGGGATGGTTCGGCGCAACTCGCGGAACTGAATGTTGCACGGCAATCGCTTCAGGTTTGCGCTGCCCCTCATTGCCCTGCCGGGCATTTCTCCCCGTATAGTGACGGGGAGAAAGACGCCTGTACTGAAGCTCTCGCCAATCACGAACGTTGCGGAAAAGGTGCCTAAATTGCGGTCAACCCCTTCTCCCCGTCACTATACGGGGAGAAGGTGCCGGCAGGCGGATGAGGGGCAGCGCCGACTTCGACAATTCGCCGGTCGAGCGCCGCCTATTGGCGGCTCTCCGAATTGCTACTGCGCGCCGCGCGCGACGCGCTCGATTTCCTCGCGCACCAGCCGCTCGACCAGCGTCGGCAGGTTGTTGTCCAGCCAGTCCTGCAGCATGGGCCGCAGCATCTCCTCGGCCATCTCGTCGAAGGTCTTCTTGCTGCGGCTGGCAAACGCATCGGAAAGCTCGCCGAAGGCGGCGGCAACCTGCCGGCCCGTATGCTCCGAAAGGATCGCCGGACGCACGGGCGGCGCCTCGCTGGCCGCCGGACGCGCCAATCCGATTTTCGAAGATTCCGGGCCGATTTTCGAAGATTCCGGGCCGATTTTCGAAGGCTCCGGGCCGCTTTCCAAAGGCTCCGGCCCAATTTCCGAAGGCTCCGGCACAGATCCAGCAGTCGCCTCGTTCTCAATAACCTCGGCTTTCGGCTCGGCGTCCGGCGTCCGGAGTGGCTCGGCGCGCTCCGGCTTGGCCATCGCGTCGCCGACCGCGGCGATCTCGCGCCGCCAATCGGCGATGATGGTGTCGGTCGTCTCGGCAGCCTTGGCTGTCGCAGGCCGATCCGGCTTTGCGGGCGGTTCGGGAGCGGCGTTCACCTCAGCCAGCGTCACCGCTGCCTTTACCGGGCCGGGGCGCACCGGCGTTTCCAGGCGCTCAATGACCGGCGCGGCCGTTGGCTGCACCTCGGCGCGCGTGGCCGGCTTGGCGATCTCCAGTCCGCCGCGCAGTTCGGAGCGGAACGCATCCGCCTCCGCTGCTGCCGGCGCCGGTTGCAGATCCTGGCGCAGCTCGTCCGCGTCGCCCGGCTGCTTGCGGCCGGTATCGCTGTCCTCGATGATCCTTCTGATGGAAGCCAGTATTTCTTCCATGGAAGGTTCGCGCTGTACGCTGCTTGCCGTCGCCATCGTCACATCCGCCGCCCTTGTGACTCGTTCTCAGATTTCCTGTCCGGCAATGCCGGATTCGAATCATGGCAACAGCGTAACCGACGGAACGGCTTGCGAGAATCCCCAATCTGGCGACATCTCGGATTTCAACAGATTAGGGTCGGGAGTTGAAAGCCCGCGCGTCGTTCGAGCGCGGGCTGAAAACACGGCTTGGCGATCAGCGGCCGTCCGGCGTGCGCAGGCCGATCCACTTGTCCTTGACGGCGTTGTAATGCTCTTCGGGCCTGTACTTCGTCACGTTGAGCGCAAGGCGGTCTGCCGACAAATGGCCAACCGCCGAGAGGATGGCATAGCTCGCCACCACCACGTCGCGTTCGGCGCTGACAAGATTGATCTTGGCAGTGATGAGGGTCGCCTGCGCGTTGAGCACGTCGAGCGTGGTGCGCTGGCCGACATTGCGCTCTTCGATGACGCCGTTCAGGGCAAGCTGCGCGGCGGCGACCACCTGCCGGTTGGCCGTGACGCTTTGCTGCGCGGCGGTGTATTGCGACCATGCCGAGGTCACCGCCTGGCGCACGGTGTCGCGGCTGACATCGACCTCGATACGGGCCTGGCTAAGTGATTCCTTTGATTGGCGAACCAATGCCGAGGTCCGGCCGCCGGAATAGATCGGTATCGTCAATGTCGCGCCGATGTTCGCCGAATTGGTTACGCCATCCTGTGTCGAGGAGAGCGAGCCGGGCGCGGTGCCGCGAAAGGCGCTCGAAACACCCGCCGACGCCGATAGTTGCGGCAGCAACGCGCCCTCTGCCGACTTCACCGAAAACCCCGCCGCGTCGACCAGATGCGCGGTGGCGAGGATGGCCGGATGCTCGGCCGATGCGATCGCGATCGCCGCATCGAGGCTCGACGGCAACAGCTTCGACACCGGCGAAGCCGGCCTGAGCCTGCCCGGCTCGTCGCCGACGATCTGGCGATAGGTCGCAGCGCTTGCCAGAGCCGTCGCGCGGGCGGCGCTCAACTGCGCCACCGCGGAGGCACGCTGGGCGTCGGCTTGCGCGACGTCGGTGCGCGTACCTTCGCCGACCTCGAAGCGCGAACGCGCCGCACGCGCCTGCTCGGTCAGGAATTGCAGATTCTGTTCGGTCAGCACGGCGACCTGGCGGTCGCGGATAACGTCCATATAGGCGCTTGCCGCGTTGAAAAGAGTGTTTTCTTCGGCGTTGCGCAGGCTTTCGAACGAAGCGCGGACCCGCGATTCGGCGGCCGCCACATTGTTCCTGGTCTGAAAACCGTCAAACAGCGTCTGGTCGATCTCGACGCCGAAGTTGCCGGTGGTCAACGAGATGTTTCGGTGCAACCGGTTGCTGTGGCTGGCGGTATAATCGATGCTCGCGGAACCGGTGATGGTCGGGCGCCAGCCTGACTTGGCGATGGCGACGCCCTCGTCGGTGACACGAACGCCGGCGCGTGAAGAATTGAGCGAGGAATTGTTCTGATAGGCCTTTGAAAGTGCCCCGAGAATGGTTTCGGCCGAGGCGGCCATTGGAGACAGCGCTGTCGCCGAAACGAGGACAGCGGTAAAAAGCAACTTGCGTACAGACGGCACGTTATATTCCCTCATTCGTTTTGCACGGGAACTGCGCCACGCTGGCTTCTCCTTCTGATCAGCCGGCGCCGCGTTTTTTATCGTTCCCCCGCTGAAAGCCCCCAGAAACGCCCGGTTATGCAGATCAGCAACGATTGTTCAAACGCAAGCGATCATGACAGCGCCTTCGCTGCAAGGCAAAATCACTCAGAATTCGAAGGCGGGAATGCGTTCGAATCCCGGTAGTGGCTTAATTGCCGCATTAAATGCGCGTCTTCCCGTTACAACCCCTCCAGTCTTAAAAAAAAGCCGGGCTACGCCCGAATTGCCCTGCCCCTCCACGGCGACGAGTCGGCCGCCTTCGGCAAGCTGGTCGAACAGCGCCGCCGGCACCTCGCCGACGCTGCCGCCGAGCAGGATCACGTCGTAAGGTGCCTTGGCGGCATGGCCTTGCGGCAGCGGCCCGTGGACCACGGTGACATTGCCGCAACCCAGCGCCGCAAGCGTCGAAGTGGCGGTCTCGGCCAGCGCCGGATCGCTTTCCAGCGCCACCACGGAGCTTGCCAGCCGCGACAGGATCGCCGCCGCATAGCCGGTGCCGCAGCCGACATCGAGTGCCGAATCGCTTGGGCCGATATCGGCCAGTTGCATAAGCTTGGCCAATGGCGACGGCTCCATCAGATAGCGCGGGCCATCGGCCGTATCGGCGATGCGGATGTCCTCGTCGATATAGGCAAGGTCACGCTGGCCGGCGCCGACAAAGGCCTCGCGCGGCACGACAAGCATCGCCTCGAGCAGCGGTGCGCTGGTCACGTCGGTGGTGCGGATCTGGCCGTCGACCATCTTCACCCGGCGTTCGGCAAAATCAGCGCTCATGTTCCAACCATCCGCTTGCCGCGCAAAGGCCGCGGCTGTTTCGACCGGAACTGAAGCCCCCTGGCGCTGACGCGCGGGAGCTCGGGCATTGGAGGCCTCGCCCGGAATCGAACCGGGGTGCAAGGATTTGCAGTCCTCTGCGTAACCACTCCGCCACGAGGCCTCATTGCTCCCGGCGTTCCACCCGGCTCCAATAGGTTGCGGCGAAAATGCCGTCAAGCGGCCACCATGCATTCCCAACGGTTCCTCGACATTCCATGCCCTGCCTTATCAACGCAATGCCCATATTAGCAATAACATATTAGCTTATCGTTAAGCATGATTCTGGGCGACGGGAACCCGAAACCGGCGGCCACGTTGGGCAAAGAGGAGGCTCCGCCATGCGTCGAGCAGCTACGAGGGACGGCACGTCGCGCGGATTGTCGCAATCTGCAGAGCTTGTGCGCTATGCCATCGACCGCCTCAGCATAGAAGGCGCAAACACCCTGCCGCCGCGCGACCGGGCGCGGCTGGCATCGGCTACCGCCGTTCTCAAGGAGCTTTGCGAACGCCTGGAGAGCTGCTTCGACCAACCTCGGTGATGCTTAGACGGGCCACCCCGCTCTCAAACAATTGCCTGTTTCCGGCCTGTCAGCAGGGCAACCTCAATCCGGCCGCCGCCGTCGCTCCCACCAGACGACGAAGCGGCGCCGGTGACGACGCACCAATGCAAATTCATAGGAGAGCACCAGTAATCCGATCGGTACCATCCAGAAACCCAGGATCGGCAGGAAGCCGAGAATGCCGCCGATGATCAGCACGACGCCGATCGCAATCCTGAGGCCGCGCGAGCGCGGCATGGTGAACTGGCGGCCGAAGACCGAGATTTTCCGGGCCGGTGGCTGTTCGTCGCTCATTGCCGTCATGTGAAGTGTCGATCCGTTTGCATCAGTAGCACCATCAGCCGGAGAAAGCCGCAACGGCCTTTTCTGTTCCGTGACAGGCGAGAGACAGCTCATATGAGGGCGCTCGCCGGCCATTGCCAGCAAGCCCTGCGCCAAAAAGCACCGAAAAAATGCGAAATGCTTCTTTGCAAAGCCGAAACGGGTTTGCTATAGGCTGCCCCACTCACATGAGAGCCTCTGTTCCCCGGTAGCTCAGTGGTAGAGCAACCGGCTGTTAACCGGTTGGTCGCTGGTTCGAATCCGGCCCGGGGAGCCACCGCCTCTTCTACGCCATAGCGCGATATTGCGCGCCAGCGTGCAATTTCTCCCTACGCGCCGATCTCGTAGTCCTGCTTCCAGAGTGTCAGAGCATGGAGGACCGATGAAATCAGGCGTAGAATAGCAGGCTCGCCCGCCCACGCCTATTCGGCGGCTACCGCGCGGAAATACTGATGACCGGCGGCTTCGCGCCCGAGTGCGCCGTTCAGTTCGCCGCGGCGGCGTCCGAACGTTGCCGCCCGTTATTACTTGCCGTCGCTGCCTCAACGACAGCAGCTTACAGACGGGCGCGAGGTGTTCGTGGACGGCGGATTGCATAGCTTTGAGCCTGCGCGCGCGAGGCGTCGCTGGGACAAAGCGGAGAGGCCTCGCGCCAGATCTGCACAGGCAAGATCTCAACGCCTACTCGGTTGAACATGATCCGCGTGGACGTCGCGCCTGCGGCGTTGCCTAGAGAATTTACCCCCGTGCCTCCTGCCGGTGGGGAGGCTTCGCACCGTTCGTGTCCTAGCTGTCGAGACCCCAAAGTTCCGGGTTCCGTTTGAAATACTCAGTTAGCATTTCGATGAGCACCCGAACTTTCCGCGTAGGATGCTGACCCGGCGGGCGTACGACATACGCGGCCCCCGGGGGTACCGGATAGCGTGTCATGATCGGGACCAGCGCGCCCGAGGCCACATATTCATGTGTGATGCAATCGGGGAGCCAGGCGATGCCGAGACCTGCCGCCGCCGCGCCGGCAAGCGCCGTGGCGCTATCGGCCTTGAACCTGCCCTGCGGCTGGACCGTAACAATCTTGCTGCCATTTATGAACTGCCAGGCTTCCGTTCCCTGCATGAGGGCCTGATGGGTGACGAGTTCGTCCAGAGTCTCGGGTGACCCGTGCACCTCGATATAACCCGGGCTTGCGACAAGCTTTCCATGGATCGGCCCGACGCGCTTCGCGATCAGGTTGGAGTCTTGAAGGTAGGCGCCCCGGATCGCGCAATCGAAACCTTCTGCGATGAGATCGACGAAGCGATCGCTGTAGGAAGTATGGATGTGAAGCTTCGGGTGCAGACGCGCCATTTCCGCGAGCACGGGGGCGAAGTGGGTCGCGCCGAAAGTAAGCGGCATGGCAACCCTCAGGCGGCCGCGCAGCTCACCGGTGGGGAGGATCGTTTCCCGAGCCGTATCGATCTCTGCGCTGGCCCGGGCCGCATGGTCTCTGAACGCGATTCCCGCTTCGGTGAGCGCGGCGCCGCGGGTCGTTCGTGCAAGAAGCTGGACGCCAAGTTCCGCTTCAACCCGAAAGAGCCGCCGACTGACGATTGACTTGGAGACGCCGAGCCGGCGCGCGGCGGCCGATACGCCCCCTGCATCGGCCACTGCGACGAATGTCCGTAGATCTTCGATGTCCAATTCAGCGTTCCTCATTTCGCGACACAGCTTGCCTGATTATGGCACTACTGCATCACCAAAAGGAACGGCAAATTGCGTCCAGGCAACGTCGCCCGCTGGCGCATGTCTCCCGTGAAACCCATTGCCGTCCATAGCGGCAGAGAAAGATTGCCGTCCATGGCGGCAGAGAAAGGAAGTCTTGATGACCCCTCGCAACGGCCTTGATTCGCTTCTTCGTCCTGAAGACTCGGTACTCGTTCTGATCGACCACCAGCCTTACCAACTCGCGAACCTGAACAGCCACGATCCGCAAGCTGTGGTCAACAACGCGACCGCGCTGGCGAAGCTAGCAAAAGCCTTCAATGTTCCGACCATTCTCACCAGCGTGATCGCGGGTCGTGGCGGCATCCTCTTCAAGCAGATCACTGACGTCTTCCCGGGGCAGGAAGTGATCGACCGGACTTGGGTGAACGCCTGGCAGGACGAGAAGGTGGTGGACGTGGTCAAGGCGACCGGCCGCAAACAACTGGTTATCGCAGGCCTTTGGACCGAAGTCTGCGTCGCGATGCCTGTCATCCAAGCCCTCGGCGAAGGCTGGGACGTGTCCGTGATCACCGATGCGTCGGGCGGCGTTTCGACCGAGTCCCACCAGATCGCCATCCAGCGGATGATCGCGGCTGGCGCAAACATGATGACCGTGATGGCGCTCGCTGGCGAATGGCAGCGCGACTGGGCGCGCACCGAGCATGTCGAAGAGCTGACCGAGATTCTCATCCAGCACTTCGGCGGCAGCGGCATCGCCTTCCTGTGGGAGCAACAACTCCTCAAGACGCCTGTGCCGAGCGAAGGCTGATTCGGGCCGGGATGGCGAGCATTTCGGTGAGGGTCGGAATCGATCCGTTTGCCGGCCCTCGCCATCTCACCTCACAGGGAAGCCTTGTGATGCCGAACCCACCTTCACGAGCAGTCGCTCGTCGCACATCCTGGATAGATAGCATCGGGGATGCCGATGGCCGTGAGTTCAGCCGTGCGCACCTCGCCCCGCCCTCGCGGTAGAGCGATGGCCCGCTCCCTGAGCGTCGGTGTCGGCCCGCCGGCGAGGCGTAGGGCTTCTGCGCCGTCCGGTCACGTTTGCGCATTTTTGGCGACTCTGGTGCATTCTGGTGTAGGGGTATGGCAAATTCGTATTTCTCAGCTTCATCGACTCCGGCGAGCCATCGCCTTTTCTACGCCAAGTCGCGATTTTGCACGCCGCCGTCCGACTTTTCTCCGCGTAACGATCTGGTTCAAGTTTCCACCAGCCTGGCGGACAGGAATTCGATGAAGCGCTGGGTCTTGGCTGGAATGAGGCGCGTTTCGGTGACGGCGTGAATGCTGACCGACGATCCCTGCCATTCGGGCAGGACACGCCGGAGCCTGCCCGAGGCCAAATCTTCGGCGACGATCTTCTCGGCAAGCAGGGCGATGCCCTGGTGGTCGACCGCCAGGGCGCGGATCATCCCGACGCTGTTGACTGTGAAGCGGCCTCCAACCTCGACTTCGACCTTGTTCATCCCCTGATGCAGGGTCCAGATCTTCGGCATGCAGATGCATTCATGCTCCGCCAGATCCGCCGGTGTCGCCGGCTCGTCGGACGCTTCGATGTAGCCAGGAGACGCATAGAGGTGGCGCGCGTGGCGCCCGATCAGGCGAGCGATCAGGCTGGAGTCTTCCAGCTCGCCGATGCGGATCGCTACATCGAACGGCTCGGCCACCAAATCGACGCGGCGCGGGGTCAGGTCGAACTCGAAGGTGATGCCGGGATAGTGCCGCGCGAAATCGACGATGATCGGCGTCAGGTAAAGCGTGGCGAAGTCGACCGGGAGCGAGACCCGCAGGACACCGCTCGGCTGCTCCAGCATCGCGCCGAGCTGCTCGTGTGCGAGCCGTGCCTCGTCGACGATGCGTTTGCTTCGTTCGTAATAGAGCTGGCCGGCCTCGGTGAGCTCGATCTTGCGCGTCGTTCGATGCAGAAGCCTCAGGCCGATCGCCTTCTCCAGCGCGCTGATACGTCGCGACAGAGTCGAGTTGGGCATGCCCAGAGCCTCAGCCGCCTTCCGGAAGCTCCTCGCTCTCGCCACCTCCACGAACAGCGCCATGTCGTTCAAGTGGCTCACGCTATTGCTCCATATTTGGAATATTGATTTCACTTTTGCCGGATTTATCCCGACATTGGAATAGTGGACAAGCGCTCCAGCAAACGGAGATCCCAATGAGTCCCTTATTCACCCCTGTCCGCGTCGGCCGCTACACTCTGCCTAACCGCCTCGTCATGGCCCCGATGACCCGCAGCCGCGCCGGCTTCGACGGTACGCCGGGCGAGCTGGCCACCGAATATTATTCCCAGCGCGCCGGCGTCGGCCTGATCGTCACCGAAGGCACCCAGCCCTCGGATGACGGCCAGGGCTATCTCACCACCCCCGGCATCTACACGCCCGCCCATGTCGCCGGCTGGCGGAAGATCACTTCTGCCGTGCACGACAAGGGCGGCCACATCTTCATCCAGCTCATGCATGCCGGGCGCATGTCGCATCCCGACAATACGCTGCATCACTGCCAAGGGGTCGCGCCGTCCGCGATAGCGCCGGGGACGGGTATGTTCACCATGACGGGGATGCAGGACATTCCCCCGCCGCGCGCGCTGACGACCGAAGAGGTGCGCCAGACGGTCGCCGATTTCCGCCATGCCGCGCGCTCGGCGGTCGAGGCCGGCGCCGACGGCATCGAGATTCACGGCGCGAACGCCTACCTGGTCCAGCAGTTCTTCGCGCCCAGCGCCAACACGCGCACGGACGAATATGGCGGGTCGATCGAGAACCGAGCGCGCTTCGCCATCGAAGTCGCCACGGCGATCGCCGAGGAGATTGGCGCGGACCGCACCGCGATCCGCCTGTCACCCGGGACGACGATATGGGGGATCGACGAAGGCGCCGAGGGGCCGGACCTCTACCGCTATCTGGTCGCCGAACTCGACAAGCTCGGGCTCGCTTACGTGCACATCATGCACCAGGGCGACGAGGCGCTGCTGGCCGATATCCGCAAGCTCTGGCACCAATCGCTGATCCTCAATCGGCCAAGTCGTCCGCGTGACCAGATCGGCGCCGACGTAGCTTCGGGGCTGGCCGATCAGGAGTCCTACGGCCAGATGGTCCTGGCCAATCCGGACTTTGTGGAACGGTTGAAGACCAATGCGGCGCTGAATGCGGCAGTCCAAGCCACTTTCTATGGTGGCACCGCCCTGGGCTACACCGACTATCCTGCTTTGAGCGCGTAAAGCGAAAGCAAGTAAATCCCCAAGCGACAGCAGCCGAATAAACATTTCTCACCCGATGTGGACTGCATACTTAGAAGTTCTTCTTGAGAGATTTCAAACTATATCGTCCCACAGGAAGGATAAACCCGATGAATGACTTCAAAAGCGCCCCCCGCCGGTCTGAACCGCTTGGCTCCGGCCGGGCCCTACGTCTTCAAGCATATGGCGGCACAGAGAGCTTGAAAGTCGATTGGCTATCCGCCCCAGAGCCTGGTCCCGACCAAGTGCTCGTCCAGGTCAAGGCTGCCGGAGTAAACGGAATCGACTGGAAAATCCGTGAAGGCTACGTCCGCGACAAGTTCAAGTTATCTTTGCCCGCGACGCTTGGCATCGAAATGGCGGGGGTCGTGCTGCGGACCGGCTCCAACGTCGAAGGCGTGAGGGTCGGAGACCGGGTCATGGCCGCGCTGGGTGGCCTGGGCGCTTATGCTGACCACTTGCTGATAAATGCCGAAAAACTTGTCAAGACGCCTGCGGTCCTGTCAGACATTGACGCAGCGGCAGTACCGGTGGCGGCGATCACGGCATGGCAAGTCCTTCAGGTCGCCGATTTCAACCTTCGGGGGCGGCGGGTGTTGATCCACGGCGCGGCTGGCGGGGTGGGCAGCTTCGCTGTCCAGTTCGCCAAGACGGCTGGAGCGACCGTCTATGCTACAGCCTCAACCAAGAGCGTGGCCCATGTCCAAGCCTTGGGCGCTGACGAAGTGATCGATTACCAGAAACAGAACTTCGAGGTTCTTGCGAGCGACATTGACCTTATCGTCGATCTTGTCGGGGGCCAGGTCTTAGACAAATCTTGGTCGGTCCTATCGCCTGGCGGCGTCCTTGCCAGCATCGCTGCAACTGATGTGGTTTCGCGCGCCCCGGCAGGCCGTCATGGCATCTGGTTGTCAGTCAAACCTGACACCGCGCGCCTAGCCACAATCGCTCAAGAGATCGCTGACGGCTCGCTGCGGTCCACGATTGCAGAAGTGGTCGGCTTCGACGATCTGGCATCCGCGATCGAGCGCAATCGCACCGGCCACGCTCCCGGAAAGATAGTCTTAGACCTCACCAGGTGACTGCAGCTCATGGTAATCGTCCCTAAAGGGGGGACCGTCTGCATTCGGCTCATGTTGGGACGGCCGTGAACCACAGTTATGCAGGGCCTTTCCGCTCCGCCGCAAATCTCAAATGCGCGTTTTTTCGCTTTCCCTGACCGGCAGCGCCTTTTCCCTAAAATCGATCGCCCTATTTCGCCTCGACAGGTGGGTGGCTGCTTGCTGGACGAGTCCCTGCGACGAGTACGGCATGTGCTTCGAGGTAACCCCCAATGGACTTCCACGATCGGCACCTATTGCGGTTGCGGGTGAACGGAGAGGATCACAGCCTTTCCGATCTCGATCCCCGCGTCACGCTGCTCGACCTGCTGCGCGAGCGGCTTCATCTGACCGGAACGAAAAAGGGATGCAATTTCGGCGAGTGCGGCGCCTGCACCGTGCACCTCGACGGACGGCGTGTGAATGCCTGCATGATACTTGCCGTGTCCTGCGAGGGACGCGAGGTCACGACGATCGAAGGCCTGGCAAACGACGATGCGCTTCATCCCGTGCAGCAGGCGTTCATCGATCATGATGGTTTCCAGTGCGGATTCTGCACGCCCGGCCAGGTGATGTCGGCGGCGGCGCTGATTGAGGAGGGACATACCGGCTCCGATGCCGAGATCCGCGAATGGATGAGCGGTAATCTGTGTCGCTGCTCGGCCTATCCGCAAATCGTCGAGGCCGTGCGCGCGGCGGCCGGGAGGGTGAGCCAATGACCCCATTCGTCTACGCGCGCGCCGACAGCCTGGGCGAAACGATCGCGGCAGGTGCCGCGCCGGACAGCGCCTTTCTCGCCGGCGGCACCGAATT
The DNA here is from genome assembly GCF_040321495.1 of Mesorhizobium sp. M0408. NCBI lineage: Bacteria > Pseudomonadati > Pseudomonadota > Alphaproteobacteria > Hyphomicrobiales > Phyllobacteriaceae > Mesorhizobium > Mesorhizobium sp. M0408. The sequence goes on from NZ_JAMYRO010000004.1 coordinate 27,090, forward strand.
GCTCAACTGGCTGCGCCTTGGCATTGCCGAGCCGACCCGGATCATCGACATCTCCCGCCTCGACGGGCTGGATCAGATCGAGGCACTGCCCGGCGGCGGCTTGACGATCGGCGCGCTGACGCATCTCAACGATGTCGCGCAGCATGCGCTGGTCATGCGCGACTATCCGGTGTTGAGCCAGGCGATCCTCAACGCCGCATCGCCGCAGCTGAGAAACCTAGCAACGATAGGCGGCAATCTTCTGCAGAAGACGCGCTGTGCCTATTTCCGTGCCGAAGAGCAGTTGCCATGCAACAAGCGTCAGCTCGGCTCCGGCTGCTCGGCATTGCATGGCATCAACGACAATCACGCGATATTCGGCTGGACCGAGGATTGCGTCGCCACCCAGCCATCCGACCCGGCCGTGGCGCTGGCAGCACTTGATGCGGTCATCGTCACCGCGCACCGCAGCGGCGGCCGGCGCATTCCGGCAGCGGAATTCCACCTGCTTCCCGACACGCGGCCCGAGGCAGACAATGTGTTGCAGCAAGGCGAACTGATCACGGCAATCGAGCTGCCGGCGCCGGCGCCGCGATCGGCTTACCTCAAGGTGCGCGAGCGCGAATCCTACGAATACGCCATCGTCTCTGCCGCCGCTGTGCTGGAGATGGACGGCCAAACCATCCGTCGGGCGGCCCTGGCGCTGGGGTCCGTCGCGCTGCGGCCGTGGCGGCTGAGCGCCGCCGAGGAGCAGCTCGCCGGTGCCGAAATCGGCGATCGCGAGGCATTGAGCACCGCTATCGAGCAATCCTTCGCCGAAGCGCGTCCCTTGTCGCAGAACGCCTACAAGATCGAACTGGCCAAGACCGCCGCTTTGCGGGCGATCGAAAGAGCAGCGAGGATGCCGTCATGATGATCAGCCAGCCTGTTGCCCGCCCTGACGGCGGCGTCAAGGTGACCGGCCGCGCCCGCTATGCGGCCGACTATTTTGCCCCCAATCTGCTCTATGCGGTACTCGTGACCGCGCCCGTTCCCGCCGGCCGCGTGACGTCGATCATGGTCGACGACGCGCTCGCCGAGAACGGCGTCGTGCGTGTGCTCACGCATGAGGACATGCCCAAATTCGGCCGGTTCGCATCGCCGAGGGCCGAGCCCGATACGCAGATGCAGCAGGCCGAAGGCCCGCCGGCAGCGCAGAGCTTCATGCCCATGCAGGGCAACGAGATACGTCACGAGGGTCAGCCGCTTGCCATTGTGCTGGGCGAGACGCTGGAGGCAGCGGAGGCCGGTGCCCGCCGCGTCGCATTGCGCTACGAGTTCGCCGAGCCGGAGTTGCCGGCACCCCCCGAGTGGACCGCCATCGACAAGGCTGCTGTCTCGCCGAGGGAGAGCGGCTTCCTGTTCCTGGAGCCGACGTTTACGAAGGGCGAGGTCGACCGCGGGCTTGCTGACGCCGCCGCCACGGTCGAAGCCGTGTATTTGCAGCCGTCGCGCCATCACAACGCCATGGAGCCCTCGGCGACGCTCGCCGAATGGAATGACGGAGAGCTGACGCTGCACGACGCCACGCAACACGTCTACGGTGTCCGCCAGGTGGTTGCCGCCCGCATGAATGTCCCGGCCGAGAAGGTCCGCGTGATTTCCCGCCATACCGGCGGCGGCTTCGGCGGCAAGGGCTGGATCTGGCCGCATCAGGTGCTGGCCGCCGCCGCCGCGCGCATCATGCAGCGCCCGGTCAGGCTGGCGCTCAGCCGCGCCAATGCCTATTCCTGCCTCGGGTATCAGCCGCGCATGGCACAGAAGATCGTGCTGGCGGCGGACAGGTCGGGCAAGCTGACGGCCGTGCAGCAGGACGTGGTCAACCTGACCACCGTGACCGACGATTTCGTCGAGTTCGCCACCGAAGCCTCGAAGGGTCTCTACGCCACGCCGGCCATGCGTCTCAGCCAGCGCGTGGAGCGCGCAAACGTCGCCATGCCGACGCCGCTGCGCGCGCCGGTCGAGGGTCCGGGCACCTGGGCGCTTGAAAGCGCGATGGACGAGCTCGCCCACCGCCTCGGCATCGATCCGCTCGACCTGCGTCTGGTCAACCATGCGGACACGGATCCGGCTACCGGCCAGCCCTGGTCGTCGAAGAAGCTGCGCGAGGCTTATGAGGAAGGCGCCCGCCTGTTCGGCTGGCGCGAGCGCCCGCGCAAGCCGCAACGCGACGGCGACTGGCTGATCGGCTACGGCATGGCAACCTGCAGCATGGGCTGTTTCCGCAACCCGACGCCTGCAGCCGAAGTCAGGTTGCGCCGGGACGGCACGGTGCTCATCCGCACCGGCACCCAGGACATAGGGACCGGAACACTCACCATCTTTCCGCAGATCGCGGCGGACGTGCTGGGCCTGCCGATGGAGAAGGTGAACTTGGAAATGGGCGATACGCAGCTGCCGGAGGCGGGGCCGACCTATGGCTCGTCATCGACCATGGGGGTGGGCGCGGCGGTGCTTGCCGCTGCCGAAGATGCGCGTTCGCAGCTTGCCCGTCTTGCCAATCTGCTGCCGGACGAAGTGGAGATGCAAGACGGCCATATTCGCCGCAGGGGCGCTGCCGGCGGTCAGACGATCGCCGACGTGATGAGTCATACCGACATCGGCGAGATCACCGGCTCGGGCTCGTTCGATCCGGCGCAGCATGGCAAAGGCCTTGCGATGCGCACTTTCGGCGCGATCTTCATGGAGGTCGGCGTCGATCCGGGGCTCGGCCTGCTCAGGCTTCGTCGCGCCGTGGGCAGCTACAGCGCCGGCCGTATCGTCAATCCCCGCACCGCACGCAGCCAGATGACGGGCGGCATCATCTGGGGATGGGGCATGGCGGCAATGGAGCAGAGCAGGCACGAACCAGTGCTTGGGCGGTTCTTGTCGAAGAACCTTTCCGGGGTCGCCATTCCGGTCAACGCCGACATTCCCGGCAATATCATAATCCACTTCGTCGACGAGGTGGACGAGCATGCCAGCCCGATCGGCGGCAAAGGCATCGGCGAACTCGGCGCCACCGGCGTTGCCGCTGCTGTTGCCAATGCCGTCTTCGACGCCACAGGCAAACGAATCCGGGAGTTGCCGATCACGCCGGAAAAACTGCTGTAGAAGGATCGGGCCGCGGAAGCGTCTGCTCGACGAGGTTGCCGTAATAGCGCATCACCGTCGGCACGATCTCGTCGTTGAAAACGTAGCGGTCGCCGTGCAGGCCTTCGCCCGGGCCGACCTCGCCGGCACCGATCCACGCATAACAGCCGCCGGCGTCGCGGATCATGAAAGCGAAATCCTCGCAGCCGAGACTGGGGCTGAACTCGGTCAAGACATTCTCCCGGCCGACGACGGAGGCGGCGGCCTCGACGGCGCGGGCCGTCGCATCCGCCGTATTGATCAGCGGCGGATAGCCCTTCCTGTAGTCGAGCCTGGCCTTGAGCGAATGCGCGGCGGCAATACCTTGTGCGATCTCGCCGATCAGCCTCTCGCAATGGTCGGAAAGGCCGTGCTCGAAGAAGCGGCAAGTGCCTTGCAGCCAGACCTTGCCCGGCACGATGTTGCCGACATTGCCGCCATGGATCTGCGTGATGCTGACGACAAGCGCGCTCTGCGGGTCGACCGAGCGGCTGACGATGCGCTGGACGGCTTGCACGAAGGCGCTGGCGGCCAGGATCGGGTCGTCGCCGAGCTGCGGCATGGCGGCATGAGCGCCAAGACCCTCGAAGGTCAGTTCGAAATTATCGACGGCCGCCATTTGCGGCCCGACGCGGGCGGCGATCGTCCCCAGCCTGATGCCCGGCCAGTTGTGGACCGCATAGACCGCTTCGACCGGAAAGCGCTTGAACAGGCCGTCCTCGATCATGCGCATGCTGCCGCCCTCGTTCTCCTCGGCCGGCTGAAAGATGAAAGTGACGGTGCCGTCGAAGGTGCGCGATTGACTGAGCAGTTTGGCGGCGCCGAGCAGCATGACGGTGTGGCCGTCATGGCCGCAGGCGTGCATTACTCCTTCTTTCCTGGAGGCATAGGCCAAGCCGGTTTTCTCCAGCACCGGAAGCGCGTCGAGCTCGGCGCGAAGGCCGATGGCGCGTGCGCCGCCACCGCTGCGCAGGACACCGACGACGCCGGTGCCGCCGATCCCTTCATGCACCTCGTCGACGCCGAAGGAGCGCAGCTTCTCTGCAACGAAACGCGCCGTTTCGTATTCATTGAATGCGAGCTCCGGATTGGCATGGATATGGCGCCGCCAGCCTACGACCTCTGGTGTCAGCGCGGCGATGGGGTCATTATGCAACATGATGCCTCCTTTCCGCCGACAAAAAGCGGCTTGGTTTGCCAGCCATAGAAGGCCCGGCGAGAGGCGTCTTGAACCGGATTGACCATGGCAAGGACAAACGAAGCGGCAGAGACCGGGAAATACTGGCGCCATCCGTGCTTCCCCGACCTTGGCCTGTTCGAGGCGCGCTTCACCCGGCACCGCTACGACCTGCACACGCATCCGACCTATGTGATCGCCCTGATCACCTCTGGCTGCGAGCGCATTCGCATCGGCCGCAAAAGCGTTCTCGCTCCGGCAGGCACCATTGCCGTCGTCAATCCCGAGGAGTGGCATGACGGCGAACGCGGGGCGGATGAAGGCTGGGCCTACCGGACGTTTTATCCTTCGGTGCCGCTGATGACCGCGCTTGCCCGCGAACTCGGCCGCGACGGCGCTCCGGTGTTTTCGCGCGCGACGATCGAAGACAGCAGTCTCGCCGCAGCATTGACGGCAGCACACCAGGGCTCGACATCCCCGGACACAATGACGGCCGAGACGTCCCTGCTCGTGGCGCTGCGACGGCTGATCGTTCGGCATGGCGACTCGAGCGGACAGGCCGAAGAGATCGAAAGCTCCGGATCGCAGCGAAGATTTTCCCTCTACCGCGATCTTGTCGAAAGCGAGCTTGGCTCGCAGCTCGACCTCAAGCGGCTTGCCGGCGCGGCTGGCGTGACCCGGTTCCAGGTCATCCGCGACTTCAACAAGGTAATTAGCCTGACGCCGGCGGCCTATATCCGCGACCGGCGATTGCGCCGGGCGAGCGCGCTGATCGAACAGGGATTTGGCCTCGCCGACGCCGCTATCGCGGCGGATTTCGCCGACCAGAGCCATCTTTCCCGTACCTTCCGGACTATGCATGGCATGACCCCAGGCATGTTCAGAAGAGCGGGATAAGGCGCTCTTGAACAGACAAGCTTGCGCGCCAATGCTTGCTGCGCAATGCTGACGCAGCTCGGGGGGAATCATGCGAAAAATCTTGGGATCGACGCTGCTGCTCGCGGCGGTTCTGCTTGCAAATAACGCCCAGGCGCTGGATGCCAGCGGGACGCCGGTTGTCGTGACCCCGCTTGCCTCCCGCACCGAAACTGCATCCGGCCAGCCGATCACGCTGCCGCAGAAGAACGTCCAGGTCCTGGTCTCGGCCTATCAGATCGCGCCGGGCGCCACCTTGCCGGTCCACAAGCATCCGTTTCCGCGCTATGCCTATGTTGAGGCTGGCACGCTTCAGGTCACCAATGTCGAGACCGGCAAGAGCAACACCTATCAAACAGGTGATTTCATCATCGAGATGATCGGGCAGTGGCATCAGGCGACCAATATCGGCGCCGATCCGGTCAAGCTGCTGGTCATTGACCAGGTCGAAGAGGGCACCAAGAACACGGTGTTGCGCCAGTAACTGCGGTCGTCGGGCACTCCAGCAAGGAACACCGGATTCACTCCGCAGCTTTCACCCGGTCGGCGGCGGCGGCCAGCACCGCGCGATCCCCCTCTTCGTATAAGCGGCGGATGGAGATTGCCTTGACGCGCCAGCCTTCAGGCGTCCGCACCATCCGGTGGAGATAGCTGCCGCCAACCGTCCAGAACCGGGAACCGATCCAATGGGTTGCGCGGACATGGCTGCGTGCAACCGCACCGTTGTCCGCGCCTTCGACAATGATGTTGGTGATGAGGTGCTGGGTGGCGTCGAAGCCCGGCAGCAGCCCTTGCCATTGGGCGATCAGCGCGTCGCGGCCGCTGGTCGTGACCTCGCCGCCGAAGAGGCTGGTATAGTCGGTCGTGACACGGGCCGCGAAATAGGATCTGACCCGGTTCCATTCACGCAGGTCGGCATAGAGGCCGATCCCGGCCACTGCCTCGGTGATTGCGATCCTGTCTTTGACCGTCAGCGCATCTCCCGGCGCGCTCGAGGCGGGCGCCGAGACGGCGGAAATCATCGCAGCGGAAATCGCCGAGACCAGGACATGCCGGCGCGTGACGAGGCTCATTGTCCCGCCTCCCCCGCACTGCCGAGCGTCGCGCGGAAGTGCGCGGCGGCGGCATCGCTCGCCGCCTTCACCGGCGCGGCACGATCGTAGAAATCGAATTGGGTGACATTGTCGAGCCACAGCTCCCGCTTGGAACTGGTCAGCCGCGTGTAGAATTTGTGCGCCCCCTTCGGAATGGCAGCCGCCTCGCTGTGCACCATCAAAAAAGGCTGGTGCAGGCGCGGAGCAGCCTGGATGGCGTCGAACGTCAGCCAGCCGCGCCAGAACGCCGGATCGGCCTCGTTGCGCCACGCCGGGATCATGCCGCGATCGGGTTCGGTGTAGTAAGGCACCTTGAACATGATCGCGCGCTCGTCGGTCAGGCTCGCGGCCGGCAAGAACGCTTGCTTGCCGGTGCGGCGATACTCAGCCTTGGCCGCATCGCCCACGGCCTCAAGCCTGAAGACGCCATTCCGGCCGCCATAGGTCTGCTCGACCACTTCGGCATCCTGCAACCAGGGCGCAACGAGGGCGACCGACTTGATCGCGGCGTTTCCTGCCGCAGCGGTGACCATATAGCCGGAGCTGGCGCAGATGCCGAGCCCGCCGATGCGGTCTTTGTCGGTCTCGGGCCGGCTCGCGAGATAGGCGACGGCCGCTTCGATGTCAGCGATCTTGGCGCTAGGGTCCTCGTACTGGCGGCGCATGCCGCCGCTTTCGCCCCAGCCGCGAAAATCGAAGGTCAAGGCGACGAAGCCACGATCGGCCATCTCGCGGGCGTAGCGGCCCGGCATCTGTTCCTTCACCGTCATCCAGGCGCCGGTCACGACCAGCGCCGGCCGAGGTTTTGCCGCGTCCAGATCCTCTGGCAGATAGAGCTCGCCGACAAGCTGCTCACCATGCGAGGAGAATGTGACGCGCTCGACGCGCGGTGCGGCGACGGCATTGGAGGCGGCGAGCGCGGCGGTGGTTGCTACGGCAAGTGTCAGGGTTTTAAACATCGCAAGTCTCCTTTGGCTTGGAGTGAGAAGCGCTGCGCGTTGCGAGAAAGACCGCCGTCTCAGCGCTCGCCAGCCAGTCGGCCGGGCAGCGGCTTCAGCGGGTAATGCGCCCAGTAGAAGGTGTCCGACTGGTACATGTCGGTCAAAAAATTCTGTGCCTCGGCGATCTTGCCGTCCTTGATGCGGAACATCAGCGCGTAGAACTGGTCGATCTCGGGACCTGAGCCGACATTCGACCAGCCGCGATGGACGTCGACAACGACGTCGCCTTGCGCCTGGAAGAAGATCGGCTCGGCCTTGAACTTGCCATCGGCCAGGCCGCGGAAGAAGGCGACCACCTCGTCCGGCCCGCGCTTGTCGCCGGCGAGCGGATGATGGCCGGGAATACGCCACACGACGTTGGGCGCGAGGAAGGGCCGCATGGCCTCGGGATTGCCGGTCGCGTAAGCTGCGTAATAGTCTTTGATGAGCTGGATATTGCGGTCTTCCAGTGGCCCGCTGTGCGCCGGGGCGGCAGACACCGCCAGAAGAGTGCCGGCGGCGAGTAAAGCAAGCCTGGTCATCGATCCTGTTTCCTTGTCTTTTCGAGCCGTTCCCGAGGCCGGTTCGTCGGACCCAACATGACGCCTTTTGTTCGCCGGAAAAACCAGTAGAGTTCGACAGGGCTATTTGGAAAATCCTTACAATGCGCCTCGACCAATTCAGCGGCATCGTCGCCTTCGTCAAGGTTGCGGAGGCCAAAAGCTTCACCCGCGCCGCCGCTGAGCTCGGCGTCGCTCCGGCCTCGTTGAGCGAGGCGGTCAAGGGGCTCGAGGAGCGCCTGGGGGTGCGGCTGCTCAACCGCACGACCCGCAGCGTTGGCTTGACCGAAGCTGGCGCCCACTACCTCGACCATGTGCGCCCGGCAGCCGAAGACATCTGGGCGGCTGGTGCGGCTCTGCGCGAGAGCCGCGATCGTCCCGCCGGCACGCTGCGCCTCAGCTTGCCCTGGATCGCCGCGCCGCTGCTGATAGTCCATTGATGCGGCCGTTCATGGATGCTTATCCCGAAGTGCGGCTTAGTCTGATTTTCGACGACAGCTTCGTCGACATCGCCGCCGACGGCTTCGATGCCGGCCTGCGCATCGGCGAGCTTCTCGAGAGAGATATGATCGGCGCGCGCCTGGGCGGGCCCCTGCAGATGGTCGTGGTGGGCAGCCCCGATTATCTGGCGCGCAACGGCACACCGAAACGGCCGGCAGACCTCGCCGCCCATCGCTGCATCGCATTCGCCCTGACCCGCACGCGCGCGATTTCGCCCTGGGAGTTCATTGTGGAGGGACGCGAAGTCGCATTCACGCCGGACGCATGCCTGGTCGTGAACACGCTTCCGCTGTGCATTACCGCCGCCGCGCAAGGGCTTGGCCTCGCCTTCGCGGTCGAGGGCCTCGCCGCGCCGCTTCTCGCCTCAGGCGCGCTGGTCAAGGTGCTGGAGCCTTTCTGTCCCGCTTACGAGCCGCTCCACCTCTATTATCCCAGCCGCCGCCTCGTGCCACCGAAGCTGCGGGCCTTCATCGACTTCGTCCGCGCGAATTCGCACAAGCTGCGGATCTGATGTGGCTTTTCGAGAATCCGGCCCCGTTCAGCCCCAGGCGCCGACCATCTGCCTGGTGGTTGCGTTGAGCCGGTTGAATGCGTTGATCAGGGCAATCTGGACGACCAGGGCGGCAAGCGCCTTTTCGTCATAGTGCCGGGCGGCCTCGTCCCAGACTGCATCCGGCACCGGATCCGGCCGGTCGGCCAACCGGGTTGCCGCCTCGGTCAGTGCCAGCGCGGCGCGTTCGGCGTCGGTGAAGTAGGGTGTCTCCCGCCATGCGGACACGGCAAAGATGCGTTCGTCCTTTTCGCCGGCCTTCTTCAATTCGCGCGCATGCATATCGACGCAGAGGCTGCATCCGTTGATCTGGCTGGCGCGCAAATGGACGAGCTTGCGCGTCACATAGGACAGGTCAGCCGTTTCCGTAGACTTGTCCAGCGCGAGCAGCGCCTGCAAGGCGCCGGGAATGAGCACCACCGGGTTTTTCAATCGTGCTTGCATAGCGGTCTCCTTCGGCGTGTTTTTTCAAGCCCGGACGACGAACATCCGGGGTCTCGATATGTCTTGGTTCTGTCAGTTCGCCGGCCGCCGCGTTGCGGCAAGGCGAGCGCCGGGATCTTCAGCTTTGCGAGGCAGTCACCCGCTCAAGCCGCTCGAGAATGCGCGGCCAACCGCTTCCCATGCCGATGTAGCCGCGCTCGTCCTCGGACCGGAACCCGGAATGCTCCATGCGCACCCGCGTCGCTGTACCTTCGGGCGTCAACGACCATGTCACCACGGTCTTCAGACCGCTGTCGGATTCGGTGCCGTCGCCCCAGCTGTAGGCTAGCAGGCGTGGCGGCTCGATCTTCAGCACCTCGCAGTTCGTCACGCCGGACCAGCCAGGCACCGGCGTCGCGCGAAAGGTAAAGCGATGGCCTTGCTCAGGCGCAAAGTCGTTCTCCATCAGCCATTCGGCAACTAGATGCGGCACGGTCAGTGCGCGCCATATCTTTTCAGCCGCATGCGGGATCAGACGCTCGACGACAATGGATTTGGTTTCGATTGTGGTTGCTTCAGTCATGACTTCGGACCCGTTGTTTGCGGTTTGGCTGGGCTATCAACAACGCGCTCTCCATGAGAACCAATAACCCACCAGCTATGAGTTACGTATAACGCTTAAGTTATGAATGTGTCAAGCGGCGGAATGGCAGGCGCGCCCGCAAGCACATTGAGCCAACACTTCCGGCTTTCATCGCACCATGCCCGATGCTACCGCTGGCCAGCTGAAATCATCGACGGATCGCCCATGACCGAGACCGAACGCCCTCGCCTCCCGTTGATCGAGATCTGCGTCGAAGGCATAGACGGCCTGCTGGCCGCGCAAGCCGCAGGCGCCGACCGTGTCGAGCTCTGTGCCAGCCTGATCGAGGGCGGCATCACGCCGAGCTTCGGCACGGTGCGCGCCGCGCTCGAGCTGGCGACGATCCCGTTCCACGTCATCGTGCGGCCGCGCGGCGGCGATTTTCTGTATGGCGAAGCCGAATATCGTTCGATGCTCGCCGATGTCGGCGCGCTTGCCGAGCTCGGCGTCGCCGGTGTCGTCGTCGGTTGCCTCGCTGCCGACGGCACTATCGACGAACAGCGCATGAGCGAATTGGTTAAGGCGGCGGGACGCTTGAACGTCACCTGCCACCGCGCCTTCGACATGACCCGCGACCCGACCGAGGCGCTGGAAGCGCTGATCCGCTGCAAGGTCGGCCGCGTGCTGACCAGCGGCCAGCGCGACACGGCACTGGAAGGCGCGGACCTGCTCGCCGAGCTTGTCAGGCAGGCCGGCGACCGCATCATCATCCTCGGCTGCGGCGGGCTTGATCCCGAGAACATCAGCAAGGTGCGGAGGAAAACCGGGTTGAGCGAAATGCACTTCGCCGCGCTCAAGGACGTGCCGAGTGCCATGCGCTACCGCAACCCGAAAGTCGGCATGGGCGGCACCGACCTCGACCGCGAATACCGCAACACCGTGACCGACGAGGCGCTGGTGGCGGCGACCATCGCCGCTGCCCGGACATGATCCTGGAAGATCGAAGAAAAAACATGATCGAAATGCGTTTGCCGATCGAACGGGTTTCGCCGCAGGATGAGCCCGCCATCCTCGCGCTCAACAACGAGCACGCTGCGGAATTATCATGGCTCGAACCTGAGCGCCTGTCCTTCCTGCTCGGCGAAGCGTTTTACACGCGCCGCATCGGTGCACTCGAAGCCTTCATCATGACCTTCGACCAGGACGCGAGCTACGACAGCCCCAACTTCCTGTGGTTTCGCGAGCGCTATCCGCGGTTCGTCTACGTCGACCGCGTCGTGGTCGGCGCCAAAGCGCGCGGCCGCGGCCATGCCCGCCGGCTGTATGAGGATCTGTTCGAGCAGGCGTCACGCGCGGGCCAGGCGATCGTCACCTGCGAAGTCAATGCCGAGCCACCCAATCCGGCTTCGGACGCCTTCCATGCCGCACTCGGCTTTGCGGAAGTGGGCGACGCGGTAATCCACGGCGGCAGGAAAGCCGTGCGGTATTATGCAAGACGGATCGCCGGCTGAACGGCGGGCGCCGTTCGCCCTACCAATTGCGGTTCAGCCAGGAGCGGGCCGGCTTTTCGATGATGTAGTAGCTGCACAGCGCGCAAGCGAACGCCGCCGCAAGCATCAACCACGGCGAACTGCCTTTTATGTCGACGATTTGATAAAAGGGCTGCTGCCAAAGATAGAGCGAATACGACCACAGCCCCAGCATCGTCATCGGCAGGGACGATAGAAACCCGGTCAGATACCGGCTGCTGAAGTCGAGCAAATTGACGGCGAGTGCCAACAGCGGCACCGCGACCAGATAGTGGATCGGGGTTGGCACGGCAGCCATGAAAAGGAGCACAGCCACTACTGAGGCCGCCGGGGCGACATGCGGCCCCTTGAGCAGCGCCGGCAGCCTGTCGTCGGCCTTGAGCAGGCATATCACCGCCGACAGCAGGATCGAGGCGATGTGCACGTCGGTGCGCCAATAGGTGCCCTCGTAGCCTATTGCGAGCACCCAGTAGGAGATGGCGCCGTTTGCCATGGCCAGCACCGACAATGCACCGAGCAACATGATGACCCGGGACCGCCCCGAGACGACGACGCTGATCAGCGCCAGGATGATATAGGCGTGCTCTTCGACGCAGAGCGACCAGATATGGTCGAGCGCGCCGGCGCGGGTGACGAGAATTCCGGCATAGTTGTAGGTGAACGTCAGCGCCGTCAGCGCCGCCTTCCATTTGAAGGCGATGAATGTGCCGGACAAGGCAACCATCGCGGCGACGACGAAGATGAGTAGTGCCGGGTAGATGCGGGAGAACCGGCGCTTGAAGAATTTCTTCAGCGGATAGTATTCGACAAACAGGATCTCGGCCATCAGCCGGCCGCTGAGCACGAAGAAGAATTCGACGCCCAGGACGCCGAGATTGATGCCGGGAACGGGGAAGAAATGGCCGATCAGCACCAGCGCGATCGACAGGCCGCGCCAGCCGTCGAGATAGGCAAGCCTGGTTCTTGCCGAGCTATCGGCCACAGGCCTGGACACGACAAGACGCGTCGCGGAGATGTCCGTCATGCCGGTCCCTTCATTGAACCTGCGAAAGGTGGGCTGGAGGCCGCATTCCTCCAGCTATATTGCAGCGCACCAGAGCTTTGTGCAAGTGCGAGATAACGACACGCCCGAAGTAGGGGGACGGACCGAAAGGGGCTGTCATGTCCGTTCCCCGAAACCAACGGTCGACAGTCTCAGGCGTTGGCGGCAGGCGCTTCGCGCCGTGGCCGGCTTGTTCCCAAATAGTACATTGCCATCTTGGCCGGCAGAGCAAAATGTACCGGCGATTTCCGCGACGCAACGCGGCAGGCCTAGCCTTTGCGCGATGCAATGCCTTGCCCGACCGGCCAAATCGGTCGAATGTGCCAGCGACATATCCACTGAACAGAGACAGTGCATGACCGGCTTCGTCCTTCCCTTGCCCGCAACCCCGTCGGTGGCCGTGGCCGGCTCGCCGGAGCGTTTTGCGGTGCGCCGGATCTTCTGCGTCGGCCGCAACTACGCCGCTCATGCCCGCGAGCTCGGCAATGACGAGCGCGACCCTCCCTTCTTCTTCACCAAACCAGGCGACGCAGTGGTCGACGCGGCAGTCGGTTCGGGCACCACGATCCCCTACCCGCCGCTGACCCAAAACCTGCATCACGAAATCGAGCTGGTCGTCGCGATCGGCAGAGCCGGCTTTCGCATACCGCGCGAGCGGGCGCTGGACCATGTCTGGGGCTACGGCGTCGGCGTCGACCTGACTCGCCGCGACCTTCAGGACGAGGCGAAAAAGGCGGCAAGGCCGTGGGACTGGTCGAAAGCCTTCGACCGTTCAGCGCCCTGCGGCCCGCTGGTTCCGGCGCAAAAATCCGGTCATCCCGACAAGGGCTGCATCTGGCTCGCGGTCGACGGCGAGATCAGGCAGGACGGCGACCTCGCCGAACTGATCTGGCCGGTTCCCGACATCGTCTCGATTTGCAGCGAGGCGCTAGAGCTTAAGCCCGGCGACCTGATCTTCACCGGAACACCGGCTGGCGTCGGCGCCGTCGGGCCGGGCGAAAAGATCACCGGTGGCGTCGACGGCATCGGCGAAATCGAACTGACCATCGGCCAACCGATCCGATGAGCGACATCGTCCTCCATAACTACTACCGCTCCTCGACCTCTTACCGGGTGCGGATCGCGCTGGAGATGAAGGGCCTGTCCTACGACTACGTGCCGCATCATTTGCGCCACGGCGAGCATCTCGAACCCGCCTACCTCGCGGTCAATCCGCAAGGGCTGGTGCCGGCACTGGTCCTGGACGACGGCACGCTGCTGACGCAATCGCTGGCGATCATCGAATATTTCGACGAGACCACGCCTGAGCCGCCGCTGCTGCCCAAGGATGCGCCTGGCCGCGCCCGCGTCAGGATGCTGGCGCAGATGATCGCCTGCGACATCCATCCGGTGAACAATCTGCGCGTGCTGACCTCGCTGCGCACACTGTTCGGCGCCGGCGACCAGGATGTCGTCAACTGGTTCCGGCACTGGGTCAACGAAGGCTTCCAGCCGCTTGAAAAGATTCTGGCTTCCTCGCCTGAGACCAAGACATTCTGCCATGGCGACACGCCGGGGCTGGCCGACATCTGCCTGGTCGCACAGGTCACCAGCAATGCCCGCTTCGGCGTCGACATGACGCCCTACCCGACGATCTCGCGCATCAATGCCGCCTGCATGGCGCTGCCGGCGTTCCAGAAGGCCGCGCCTGAGAACCAGATCGATGCCGAGTAGACCGCAAATTGCATGAAGTGATGAGGAACTGCCGATGAAAGCCGTCGTCTTCGAAAAATTCGGCGAGGCGCCGACGATCCAGACCGTGCCGGATCCGACGCCGGCGCCAGAAGGCGTCGTCATCAAGGTCGAGGCGACCGGGCTTTGCCGCAGCGACTGGCATGGCTGGATGGGCCACGACGACGGCATCCGCCTGCCGCATGTGCCCGGCCACGAGCTTGCCGGCGTCGTCGCCGCGGTGGGCAAGCAGGTGACCCGCTGGAAGACCGGTGAGCGTGTCACTGTGCCTTTCGCCGTCGGCTGCGGCCGCTGTTTCGAATGCACCTCGGGCAACCACCAGGTCTGCGAGCACCAGTTCCAGCCAGGCTTCAGCGCCTGGGGGTCGTTCGCCGAATATGTCGCCATCGACCATGCCGACACCAATCTCGTGCGCTTGACCGACGAGATGGAATTCGCCACCGCCGCCAGCCTCGGCTGCCGGTTCGTCACCTCGTTCCGCGCCATCGTCGACCAGGGCCGGGTGACGCCCGGCGAATGGGTGGCGGTGCACGGCTGCGGCGGCGTCGGCCTGTCGGCGATCATGATCGCCAGCGCCATGGGCGCCAATGTCGTCGCCATCGACCTCACCGACGAGAAGCTGGACTTTGCCAAAAAGATCGGCGCGGTGGCGACGATCAACGCGGCAAAGACGCCGAACGTGGTCAAGGCGGTCAAGCAAATCACCAATGGCGGCGCGCACATGTCGATGGACGCGCTCGGCCACCCCAGTACCTCGTTCAACTCGATCGCAAACCTGCGCCGCCGCGGGCGCCACGTGCAGGTCGGCCTGATGCTCGGCGACCATGCCAGGTCGCAGATTCCGATGGACAAGGTGATCGCATTCGAGCTCGAAATCCGCGGCAGCCACGGTATGCAGGCGTTTCGCTACCAGGCGATGATGGAGATGATCCGCACCGGCAAGCTCAAACCCGAACTGCTGGTCGGCAAAAAGATCAGCCTCGAGGAAGCGCCGGCCGCTTTGATGGCGATGGGCGGCTTCGAAGGCATCGGCATCGGCGTGGTGACCAGATTCTAGATCACGCCCTGAGTCTGGATCAGCGAAACGACGCGCAGACCTCGCGCACGCAGGCTCGCAGCCAGCGTTGTGCCGGATCGGCATCGAGTCGCGGATGCCACAGCATCGAAATGGTGACCTCCTCGATATCGACCGGCAACGGGAAGCTGTACATGCCCGTGCGCGCGCCCAGCGTGTGCCGCTCGGGGACGCTGGCGATCAGATCGGAGGCGCGCGCCATGGCGAGCGTGGCCGAGAAGCTGGAAACCATGCACACGATCGTCCGCTGGAGACCGAGCAGTTTCAAGGCCTCGTCGATCGGGCCCTTTTCGCGGCCACGCCGCGAAACGCTGATGTGGCGGCCGGCCGCATAGCGTTCCGGCGTCATTGGGCCCTCGCCCAGCCTGTGACCCGTTCGCACCGCACCGATGAAGCGGTCGCGAAACAGCGCCTGAATGCGCATTTCAGGGCTCGTTTCATTGGCAACCCCGATTTCGAGATCAACCGCCGCGTCACGCAACGACATGTCGTTCTTGTCGGATTTCGGCGCAAACCGCAGCCGCACGCCAGGTGCATCCGCTTCGACACGGGTCAGAAGACGCGGTGCGAACTCCTCGACGAAACTTTCGTTGGCGCGCAGCGTGAAGACGTTGTCGAGAGCAGAGAGGTCGAGGAGCTTGGCCGGGCGCAGCAGCGCTTCCGCATCCTGAACGACTCGACCTACCCGTTGCTGCAATTCGAGCGCGCGCGGCGTCGCAACCAGGCCACGGCCGGCCCGGACCAACAATGGGTCGCCTGTCGCCTGGCGCAACCGCGCCAAGGTCCGGCTCATCGCCGAGGGACTGAGGCGCAGCCGCGCGGCAGCACGCGCCACACTGCCCTCGCTCAGCAGCACATCGAGGGCGACAAGCAGATTGAGATCGGGTGACGACATGGAAGGACCATAGCACAGCTCAGCCGTGATGTGGCGTTCCGTGCACGAATAAGATGCAAATACTGCGCCTTCCGCCACATCATGCGAGGGAATAGCGTCCGACAGCTCCGATTGGGGGCTGCCGGCAAAGGAGTTCACCTTGGCGTCGACCGCTGAAAAGACCTGGGACGAAGTTGCCCCGGTGAGCGCACGCTCGACCCGATGGGCATTGGCAAGCCTGTCGCTTTCAACGCTGCTGTCGTCGCTCGCCACCAGCATCGCCAGCGTCGGGCTGCCATCGCTGATGCAGGCGTTCGACGCATCGTTCCAGCTCGTGCAATGGGTCGTCCTGGCCTATCTGCTCGCCATCACCACCTTGATCGTCAGCGTCGGGCGGCTCGCCGACATATTCGGCCGCCGACCGCTATTGCTCGGCGGCATTGCCCTGTTCACCTTCGCATCGGTGCTTTGCGGGCTCGCGCCGACGCTCTGGCTGCTGATCGCTGCACGGGCGGCACAGGGGCTCGGCGCGGCCATTATGATGGCTCTGACGCTGGCCTTTGTCGCCGACACGGTTCCCCGGGATAAAACCGGCAGCGCCATGGGCCTGCTCGGCGCCATGTCGGCGATCGGCACCACGCTTGGCCCCTCGCTTGGCGGACTGTTGATCGCCGGCCTCGGCTGGCGCGCGATCTTCCTCATCAATCTGCCGTTGGGGGTGCTGGCCTTTGCGCTTGCCTGGCGCTTCCTGCCGGCCGGAAAAAAGACGCCAGGTCGGCGCGGTTTCGACGGGATCGGCACGGCTTTGCTCGCGCTGACGCTAGCCGCCTATGCGCTCGCCATGACCCTTGGGCGTGGCAGTTTTGGTTCTCTCAATGTCGGCTTGCTGATTGCCGCCACCGTGGCTGGCCTGCTGTTTGTCATTGCGCAGACAAGGGTCCAGAACCCTTTGATCCAGCCTGCGAGGTTCCGCGACCAGGCGTTGAACGCAAGCCTCGCCATGAACCTGATCGTCGCCACGGTGATGATGGCGACGCTGGTGGTCGCACCATTCTATCTGTCGCGCGCGCTTGGGCTAGACGCAGCCATGGTCGGGCTGGTTCTGTCGACCGGCCCTCTGATTACCGCATTGGCGGCGCTGCCGGCCGGACGCCTGGTCGATCGTTTCGGGGCGAACCGGATCATGATCGTCGGCCTGTTCGATCTCGCTATTGGCACCTTTGCTCTGTCGCGGGCGGAATTCGGTATTGCCGGCTATGTCGTACCAATCATCATCGTCTGCACCGGCTACAGCCTGTTTCAGACCTCCAACAATTCGGCCGTGATGACGGGCGTCGCACCCGACCAGCGTGGCGTCGTCTCCGGCCTGCTCAATCTGTCGCGCAATCTCGGCCTGATCACCGGTGCGTCGGTGATGGGCGCGGTGTTCGCCTTCGCATCGGCTGGGGAAGGCACTGGCTTGGCAGTGTTGGCACCTGCGGCAGCGGCACGAGGGATGCAGGTCACTTTCCAGGTGGCGACGGGCCTGGTGCTGATGGCGCTGATCCTTGCGGTATTTTCAGCCCGCGCCACTGCCGGGCGAACAGATATCGTTGCCAAGCATCCTTGAGGATTCCACCCGGTTCGCATGCAACTCCGGCAGCCGGCGCACCTATCTCGCATATCTCTTGGCACCGACAACGCAAAGCACGACGGCGGCGGTGACGGCGATCATGGCGGGACTGACCTGCTCATGCAGCAGCGCTGCCGCCAGCCCCAGGCCGAAGAAGGGCTGCAGCAGTTGCAACTGCCCGACCGCGGCGATGCCGCCTTGCGCCAGGCCGCGATACCAGAACACGAAGCCGATCAGCATGCTGAACAGCGACACATAGGCCAGGCCGATCCACGCGCCCCTGCCGGCACTTTCGAGCGACGGCGGCATGGTGATGAACGTCAGCGCCAGCATGACCGGCAGCGACAGCACCAGCGCCCACGATATTACCTGCCAACCACCGAGCTTGCGCGACAGTGCCGCTCCTTCGGCATAGCCCAATCCGCACATGATGATGGCGGCCAGCATCAAGATGTCGCCGAGCGGCGAGACCGACAGGCCTTGCGTGACTGCAAAACTGGCGACAAGGGCGCTACCGAGGCACGAGAACAGCCAGAACGCCGGCTTCGGGCGATCGCCGCCTCGAACCACGCCGAAGATCGCGGTCGCCAACGGCAACAGGCCGACGAAGATGATGGAGTGAGCCGACGTGACGTGCTTGAGCGCCAGCGCCGTCAGCAGGGGAAAGCCGACCACGACGCCAAGCGCCACGATCGCCAGCGGGAACAGATCTCGCCGCTCCGGGCGCTTCTGACGAAAAACGAGCAGCAGCGCCAGGCCGAGGATGCCCGCCGAAGCCGCACGGGCGACCGTTACGAACACCGGATCGAAATCCATCACCGCCACGCGCGTCGCCGGAAGCGAACCGCTGAAGATCAGCACGCCTATGAACCCGTTGACCCAGCCACTCGCCGCCCAACCACTCGCCGCCCAACTACTCGCCGCCTTGTCCATCAATGCCCCGCTGATTTCGCCCTCTATCGGGCCGGGCGTCTGGCTCCGCCAGAGACAATCAGGTACAGTTTGACAAAACCGTCATGGTAGGGCGAGCAGTACGGATGGATGAGCAGACGACAACAGATGAGGGCAGCCGGACGCTTGTCGAAAGCGTCATGGCGACGATCAGGCACAGGATCGCCGCGCGCAGCCTGACACCGGGAACGCGGCTGCCTTCGATCCGGGCGTTCGCCAAAGCCATGCAGGTTTCCAAATCCACCGTGGTCGAAGCCTATGAGCGTCTTGCGGCGGAAGGCATGATCCGCTCGCGGCCGGGCTCGGGTTTCTATGCCGCCGGACCGTTGGCTCCGTTGTCGCTGGCCGAGATCGGCCCCAGGCTTGACCGTGCCGTCGACCCGCTCTGGGTCTCGCGCCAATCGCTGGAAGCCGGCGACGGCGTCCTGAAACCGGGTTGCGGCTGGCTGCCGGCAACATGGATGCCCGATGCTGGATTGCGCCGGGCACTGCGGACGACGGCCCGCGCCGACGACGCCGCGCTGACCGACTACGGCACGCCGCTCGGCTTGCCGGCGCTACGCCATCTGCTGGCGCGGCGCATGGCCGAGCACGGCATCGAAGCCTCTCCGGACCAGATCATGCTGACGGAATCGGGCACTCAGGCGATCGACCTGCTGTGCCGGTTCCTGCTCGAACCGGGTGACACGGTGTTGGTCGACGATCCCTGCTACTTCAACTTCCATGCCCTGTTGCGCGCCCATCGGGCCAAGGTGATCAGCGTCCCCTACACGCGCTCGGGTCCGGACATCGAGCTGTTCGCGCAGGCACTGAACGAGCATCGGCCGCGCCTCTACATCACCAATTCGGCGCTCCACAATCCGACCGGCGCTATATTGTCCCCGGTCGTTGCCCATCGGGTGCTGAAGCTCGCCGACCAGTCGGGGCTGACGATCATCGAGGACGATATCTTCGCCGATTTCGAACACACGCCGGCGCCCAGGCTGGCGGCCTTCGACGGCCTCAGCCGGGTCATTCATATCGGAAGCTTTTCCAAGACGTTGTCGGCATCGGTGCGCTGCGGCTTCATCGCCGCTCCTCGCGACTGGATGGAAGGATTGACCGATCTCAAGATCGCCACGTCGTTTGGCAGCGGTCGGCTTGCATCCGAACTGGTACTGACGCTGCTGAAGGACGGCCTCTATCGCAAGCACGTCGATCTGCTGCGCGCGCGGCTCTCGCGCGCCATGGAAGAAACCGGCACCCGCCTCAGGGCGATCGGCATCGTGCCATGGATAGATCAGCCCGCCGGCATGTTTCTATGGTGCAGGCTGCCGGAGGGGATAGATGCCGCGGATGTCGCCCGCCATGCCCTGTCGGCCAATGTCGTGCTTGCGCCCGGCAATGCGTTCAGCCTGTCCCGGTCGGCCAGCCGTTTCATGCGCTTCAACGTCGCGCAGTCCGGAGATGACCGGATTTTCAGGGCGCTTGAAGAGGCGATGTCGCGTTGATTGCGCTGCCGCAAAACTGAGGCTGAACTCTCAGGTGCCGGCCCGCTTGCGGCGTGCGTAAAGCATGACGAGCGTCTCGGCGGTCAGCGCCGGCCTCTGCTCGCCTTCGATCTCGACCGTATTGGCGGCCTTCATCAGATACTGCCCCGGACCTTTGTCTTCCATCGACAACAGCGTGGTGCGCAGCCTGATTCGCGAGCCGACTCTGACCGGTGCCACGAAACGCACTTTGTCAAAACCGTAGTTGAACGCGGCCTGCGTGTTTTCGGGGACGATACCCATCTCGAGCGCCAGCGCGCCGATGATCGACAGGGTCAGATAGCCATGCGCGATCGTGGTGCGGAACGGGCTTTGCCGCTTCGCCCGCTCGGGATCGACATGGATCCATTGATGATCGCCCGTGCATTCGGCAAACTGGTCGATGCGGTGCTGATCGACCAGCGTCCAGTCCGAGACGCCTAATTCCTGCCCGGCCATCGCCCTGAGTTGCTCGAAGGTCGGCGGCGTCCTCGGCCGTATCTGCGTCATTCCTGCTTTCCCGATCGCTTGCCTGTTCCGGACCACGACGGGCCGCCCCTGTCAATTCGCCAGTGCGATTCCAGCCCATAATCTTCGGCCGCGAACCGCCAGTCTTCGCCGCCGGCAAGCGTGCTGCTGGGGAACAGCTTATTTCTTGTCGTGGCCGGCGCGGATCTCCTCCATCGCCTCCTTGATGCGGCTGCGCAGGATTTCGATCGATTCGGTGCCGGACGCCCTCGCCAGTTCGGCCATCTCGCCGGCATTCTTCAGCGCGGTCTCGAAGGATTTTCTGGCGAACGCCGCCTGCTTCTGCATCATTTCCTGCGGATTGCCGGGCGCTCTGTAGCTTTGTGCCATGTCGGTGATTTCGCGCAGCGTGTCCTGCAGCATCTCGCGTTGCCTTGACAACAGCGCCGAGGCTCCAGCGGCGCTCGCCCGTGCCGACTTCTCCAGCGCTTCCAGGTTCTTGGCGTGGTGGGCGAGGATCGCCTCGACGTCGACATTCGGCAGCTTCAGGTCGCGGCCGAACTTGCCGAACATGTCGATGAAGGACTCGGACTCCGGTCGTTTTGCCATGCTGGTTCTCTCCCCCTTGTTGCCGTGAGCGCCGCCACTGCACGGAAGATAGTGCAGCGAAGCTCAGCGGTCCATTCGGACGAGTCAGCCGACAAGAAACAGCCGTTCGGCAGTGTAGAGCACGAGCCCGGCAAGGCCACCGATGATCATGCCGTTGAAGCGGATATATTGCAGGTCCTTGCCGATGTTCATCTCGATCAGCTTTGTCAGTTGCGCGAGGTCCCAGCGCTTGACCTGGTCGGCGATGAACTTCGACACGCCGCTCTTCTGGCTTTCGACGAAGGACGCCAGCGCCACTATAAACCCCTGATTCATGTCGGCCCTGATCTGCGCGTCGTCGGCAAGATGGCGGCCGACCTCGACGAACATGGTGGCGAGATGGTCGCGGATCATCGAATTCGGCGCCTTGGCGTCCTGTTCGATGAACAGCCGCAGGCTGTCCCACATATCGCCGGCCAGCGCGCTGAGCTCTGGCCGGGCAAGGAAATCGCGCTTCAGCTTTTCGGCGCGCCTGGCATATTGTTTGGATGTCCTCAGCCGCTCGACGAAGGTTTCGACGAAAAGGTCGAATTCGACTCGCATCGGATGGTGCGGATCGGTCCGCACCTCATCGAGCAGCGAGCCGGCCGACGCAATGATCTTCTTCAACAGATAGGCGTCGGCGCGAAACAGGTTGAACAGCGACGGCAGTTCCTCGCGGATCTTCTCGCGCATCGTCGCCAGCGCCTGCTCGTCGCTCAGGAAGCGGCCGACCACCTTGGTGAACTCGTCGAATAATTTCTGGTGGCGGCGATCGTCAGTCAGCGCCGACAGCAGCTCGGCGGCGAGCGGCGCCAGCGGCACCTTTTCGATCTGCTCCAGCATACGGCTGGTGACGAAGCCGCGCAGTCCGGATTGCTCGACCGCCGCCAGCGCCTGCGGCACCAGCCGGCCGACGAAGCGCGATAAATCGGCGGCGCGGTTCGGGTCGGCCAGCCAGTCCGCGACCAGCGCCGAAAAGTCGACCTCGGCGAGCTTTTCGCGCACCGGTTCCGGCGCCAGGAAATTCACCTCGATGAAGCGGCCGAGATTGTCGGCGATGCGATTCTGGTTTTCCGGGATGATGGCCGTATGCGGGATCGGCAGGCCAAGTGGCCGCCGAAACAGCGCCACCACCGCATACCAGTCCGCCAGCCCGCCGATCGTCGCCGCCTCGGCGAAAGCGGCGACGAAGCCCAACCACGCATGCCGGCTCTCGAGCGATTTCGCCACCGCAAAGACCAGCACGCAAAACGCAAGTGCTGCGGCGGCGACGAACTTGGTGCGCCTGAGCGCCGAAAGCTTGGCGTCGGCATCGGCGTCGAACCGGACGGACGCGACGGATGCAAATGCCGGGGCTGGTCGTGACATGATGGGCCGCTCCTGATCGTGTATGCGAACTTATCTAGTGTCGCCTGCCCCAGAAAGCGCGCCGCTGGTTCCGGTGCGCGCAATCGTGCACGCAAACTTGACGCCGGAATTCATCTATTATGCAGCGCCAGTCTGGAATTGTTCCAAACTATAGGCCATATTGACGCCAACCACTGTTATGTGAGGATACAATGCGGCTTACCCGTCAGACCAACTACGCCATGCGCATTCTGATGTATTGCGCCGCCAACACCGAGCGGTTGAGCCGCATCCCCGAGATTGCCGCCGCCTATTCGGTATCGGAACTTTTCCTGTTCAAGATCCTGCAGCCGCTGGTCGAAAACGGCCTGATCGAAACGGTGCGCGGCAGGAATGGCGGCGTCAGGCTCGGCCGCGCGGCCGAATCAATCAGCCTGTTCGATGTCGTGCGGGTGACGGAGGAAAGCTTTGCCATGGCCGAGTGCTTCGAGAACGACGCCGCCGAATGTCCGCTGGTCGACAGCTGCGCGCTGAATTCGGCATTGCGCGAAGCGCTCAACGCCTTCTTCGCCGTGCTGTCGCGCTACACGATCGCCGATCTGGTGGCGGCGCGCCCGAATGTGCGACACCTGCTCGGCATCGACATGCTGGTGCAAAGGGCGCCGGCCGCCTGATTTTTGGTCGCATCTCAATTGGTGAGGTCTGTCGAGATTCAGGTCAGGCCGAGCCGAAAATGGTGGGTTCCGAGAACCGGAACGGAGCGTACGTTTGGGTACGTGAGTACCGGAAGCGCAGGAAACCGCCATTTGCAGGCCGGCATCACCTGAATATCAACAGACCGACTGCGGCAATACGAACGGCATGTTTGCCGCCGGCAACACGCCGACCTTCAGCCGGCAATCGAAGACCTTTTCGATCAGCTCGTCGCTGAGCACCTGTTGCGGCGAACCTTTAGCGGCAAGCCTGCCGTGATGCATGACGAAAATCCAGTCGGCATACATCGCCGTCAAATTGAGGTCGTGCAGGATGGCGACCACGCCGCCGCCGCGTCTGGCGAAATCGCGGGCGATGTCCATGATGATCAGCTGGTGCTTGATGTCGAGGCTGGACACAGGCTCGTCGAGGAACAGATAGCGCGGCTTGCCGTCGAGCACCGGCGCCCACACCTGGCAGAGCACGCGGGCAAGCTGTACGCGCTGCTGTTCGCCGCCGGACAGCTCCTGGTAGAAGCGGCCGGCAAAACCGTCGAGGTCGACGCGAGCCAGCGCCCGTTCGGGCAGGCGCTGGTCCTCGCCGGACAGCGCGCCGGAGCGCCCGCCGACCAGGCCCAGCCTGACGATCTCGCGCACGGTGAACGGAAACGACAGCGTCGTCGCCTGCGGCAGCACCGCGCGCACCGTCGCCGCCTCGACCGGCTTCATCGCCGATAGATTGCGGCCGTTGACGGTGACCTCTCCCGAATAGCCAAGATCGCCGGACAGTGCTCGGAGGA
The DNA here is from genome assembly GCF_040321495.1 of Mesorhizobium sp. M0408. Classification (NCBI taxonomy): domain Bacteria; kingdom Pseudomonadati; phylum Pseudomonadota; class Alphaproteobacteria; order Hyphomicrobiales; family Phyllobacteriaceae; genus Mesorhizobium; species Mesorhizobium sp. M0408. The sequence continues at coordinate 51,261 of NZ_JAMYRO010000004.1, forward strand.
AGGTCGTCTTGCCCGAACCGTTGGGGCCGACGATGGCCGCGATTTCGCCGGGCCGCGCCTCGAAATCGACATTGGCGACAATGCCCTTGCCGCCGATCGCCACCGAGACATCCCGCGCTTCGATCATAGGCAAACTTTCACAGGTCGATGACGCCGCGCTTGCGCAGCAGGATCCACAGGAAGAACGGTGCGCCGGCGACCGCGGTGACGATGCCGATCGGCAATTCGGCTGGGGCGACGATGGTGCGGGCGACGGCGTCGGCCAACAGCAGCAGCGCCGCACCAAGCAGCGCCGATGCCGGCAGCAAATAACGGTTATCGGGGCCGATCAGCAGACGCAGCAGATGCGGCACGACGATGCCGACGAAACCGATGCCGCCGCTGACGGCGACCGATGCGCCGACCGCTGCCGAGACGCCGACAATCGCAGTGTATTTCAGCCGCTGCACCGGAATGCCGAGATGGCCGGCCGTGGCCTCGCCGAGCGCCAGCGCGTTGAGGCCGCGCGCCAGGAACGGCATTGCCGCCAGCGCCAGGACGATGACAGGCCCGACCGAGCTGATCTTCTGCCAGGTTGCGCCGCCTAGCGAGCCGAGCTGCCAAAAGGTCAGGTCGCGCAATTGCCGGTCGTCGGCCATGAAGATCAGGATGCCGGTCAGCGCCATGGCGAGCGCGGCGAGCGCGATGCCGGCGAGCAGCATGGTGGCGACCGAGGTCCGGCCTTGCCGTGTCGCGACCTGATAGAGCAGCAATGTCGTCGCCAACCCGCCGCAGAACGCAGCCAGCGGCAAAGCCATCGTGCCGAGCGCCGTAGTCAGCGGCGCCAGCATGGTCGAGCCAAGCACGATGACGGCGACCGCACCGAGGCTCGATCCCGCCGAAACGCCGATCAGGCCGGGGTCGGCCAGCGGATTGCGGAACAACCCCTGCATGACGGCACCGGAGACGGCAAGCGATGCGCCGACCAGTACGCCCAGAATGACGCGCGGCAGACGGATGTCATGGATGATCAGGCGGTCGCGGGCGCTCAATGCCGCGTCGCCGGGCAACGCGCCGAACAGCCAGTCATGCATGACGCCGATGGCCGAGGCATCGGATGCGCCGGAGGTCAGAGACAATAGCGCGGCGATAGCCAGCCCGACGCAGAGCAGCACGACGACGAGGCGGGCGCGCCGCGAACGGTCACCCTCGGCTGCCGTCGTCATGATGCCCGCCGCACCGGCGATCGAATGATCGGCCATCGCGCTCAATCCGTGACCTGGCCGCCATAGAGCGAGACGGCGAGATCGTGGATGGCGTCGGCCGTGCGCGGGCCGAAGCCGAGCAGATAGCCGCCGTCCATGCGGATCAGCTTGCGGGCGGCACCCGCCGGCGTCGAAGCCACGGCAGGGTTCGAAAACAATTCGTCATCCGCGGTGGCCGGTCCGGCATTGTTCATCATCAGGATCACGTCGGGCCTGGCGGTGATGACTGCCTCGTCCGACAATTGCTTGTAGCCGGCAAAGCCGTCGACGGCGTTGATGCCGCCCGAAAGCTTGATGATGCCGTCGGCGGCGGTGTCGCTGCCGGCGGCAAGCAGCTTGCCGCCCTGCATCGACAGCACGAACAGGACGCGCTTGCGATCCTTGATCGAGGCGGTCTGCTTTTCGGCTGCCTTCAGCCTGGCGTCTATCTGGGCCGCCAGCGCATCGGCCATGGCCTCGGTGCCGAGCGCCTTGCCGACGATGTGGATCTTTTCGAGAATGCCTTGATTATCATAGCGCTCGGGCACCTCGACGAACGGGATGCTTGATTTCTTCAAGACGTCGACGGCTTCCTTCGGTCCGCTGCCGTGCAGGGCCAATATGCCCGACGGATTGACCGACAGCACACCCTCCGGCGACAGCTGGCGCATGTAGCCGACATCAGGCAGTTCCGCCGCCGCTTGCGGATAGCGGCTGGTCGAATCGCGCGCGACAAGACGATCCTGTTCACCGAGCGCGTAGACGATCTCGGTGATCGAGCCGCCGATGGCAACGATCCTCGAGCGGTCGGCGAAAGTCGCGATGCCCTCGGCGGCTTGAGCCGGCATCAGCGCGGCGAACGCCAGAAAAACAGCCGCCGCAGGACCAGGCGCCGACCTGGAGACCGATGCCAGCCTGGAAAAAAGAACCATCGTCGTTTTCCTCAGGCTGCGGTCGGGCTTGGGATACGCGGCAGGTTTTCGGCCAGAAAGCGCCAGTCTTCGCGCTCGCTTTCGCCTTCATGCCGCTTACCGAAGAACTGGATGATCATCTTGCCGTCGGCGCCATAGACTTCGAGCGACGTGACATAGCCGTCCTTGGTCGGCTTGCGCACGGCCCAGACCTCATCGATGTGGTCGGTCCGCAGGTGCAGATGGAAGGTCTGGTCGAGCACGTTGAGCCATGGTCCCATCGGCTTGATCGAGGCGACCGGGCCGGAATGGATCTGGATGCAGCCGCGATTGCCGACAAAGCACATGATCGGCATGGCGCCAGCAGCGGCGTGGTTGAACATGGCGTTCACCGCATCCTTGTCGACCAGCCAGGCGTAGTCCTGGCCGACCATTCGCACCGCCTGTCGGCGGCTGATCTTCAGTGTCTTCAGCATGCCGAAGAACTGGTGCACGTCGGTCAGCTGGCTCCAGCGGTCGCGCAGATCGTCGACGCTCGCCGGGTTGTCCGCAGTCTCGGTCTCGTCAGCCGTGCCCGCTGAAATCGCCACCGTCGGCTCTTGGTTCGGCGATTCCAGCCCGGCCACCAGTTTCTGATAGGCGTAGAGGTTGGAGGCTGGCCTGAGATGCACCTTGTGTACCGCCTCGCCTGCGGTGTCGAAGAACTGCAGGCTGCGGCGGATGTCGGCGCCATCGCGCTTTTCCACGGCAAAGCCGTGCGCCCAGACTTTTGGGAAAATACGCAGGTCGATATTTTCGCCGAGCACCATGGCATTGTGATTACCGGTGACGACCTTGTCGTAGACGCCGATCTTCTCGTGCACCGCGCTTTCGTTGCGGGTCAGCGCCATCACCTCACCGACAGCTTCGAGGCCAGTCAAAAGGTCGTTGACACGCGGCTCGACGCGCACGACGCCGTCGCCGCAATGCGCGGCGACCAGTTCGGCCTCCGAAATACCGAGCTGGGCGGCGAGGTCGCGCTCGCGCATTTTCGGATTGTCTGCCCGTGCCCGCCGGATCTCGTGCGGGGCGGGTTTTACGCGCTGGTCCATTTCTACCACCTACTTGTTGAGGATGAGCTTGCCCTGCCGGGTGATCTTCAGCCGGTACAGCGCACCGTGGTGCTCGATGCCGATCTCGTGCTCGCCCTGGAACAGCGTGTTGCTGGACAGCGTTCTCACTGCCGATTGGACCCTGTCGAAACGGGCGGAATTTTCGTCGGAACGGCGGACGCGATAGCGAAAGTCGCTGGGATTGTGCGTGTTCATGGGTTCGATCCCTTTCCTGTGCCTGGCATCTGGCTCGGCGCCTGCGTGAAATGCCGATTCAATTCTTGACTCGAATGATCATGTTATCTAGCAGTGCAATACCGGAGTAAATGAGTCAACATTTAAGACGCCGGACACGATGAAAAATGCCAGCGAGCCCCAAGCCAGCCAGCATCGAACATGGATTCTTGGAGCTGCAGCATGGGGTTGGCGAATTGGGGACGGCTGGCGGGCAGCGGCCTGACACATTGTTCTATGACAAGCAAAATGGCCGCGTTGCTGGCCGGCGCGGCGGCGATCCCGCTGCTCGCCACACCGGCCGGCGCCCAGCAGGCCGCCCAACCGGCAGCCGACCAGCAGCAGACTGACCCGTCTCAACAGCCCGAAAAGGTAAAGCCGGCCCCGGCGGGTACCACACTGCTCGACAAGATCCTGATCCTCAGCCGTACCGGCGAGACGGCGATCGAGTCGCTTGCTTCAGCCAGCCATGTCGACGAGGAACAGCTCGAGCGCCGCATGGCGACGACGCCCAACGAAATGCTGTTCGGTGTGCCGGGTGTCGCCGTCCAGGCCGACGCAAGGCGTGTCAGTTCCAGCATCAACATCCGCGGCCTGCAGGATTTCGGCCGCGTCTCCGTCATCGTCGACGGCGCCCGCCAGAATTTCCAGCGCTCGGATCACGGTACGCAATCGACCTTCTACATCGATCCCGAATTGATCAAATCCGTCGATGTGATCCGCGGCCCGGTCGCCAACACCTATGGCTCCGGGGCGATCGGCGGCGTCGTATTTTTCGACACCAAGGATGCGCAGGATTTCCTCAAGCCGGACGAGACCTGGGCGGTATCCGCAACTGGGCGCTACGAAACCAACGGCAAAGGCTGGACCACCAGCGCCACCGGCGCCTATCGGATCAACGAGAACTGGGACGTGCTCGGCAATATCGTCTACCGCGACTATGACGACTACAAGCATGGCGGCGGCGACACTGTAGCGGGCACCGGCTTCGACGTCTTGAGCGGCCTCCTCAAGACGACCATCCGCCCCAGCGAAAACAGCGAGCTGAAGCTGGGCTGGATCGGCTCGAACGACGGATGGACCGAGACCAGCGGCAGCGCGCCGGTGAACGACGCCGACCTGAAGGCGAATACCTTCACGGCCCGCTACAACATCACCGACGAAGACAAGAGCTGGCTCGACCTCCACATCAACGCGTCCTACAACAAGACCAAGCTCGATCTGACGGCCCTTGTCGCGCAAAACCGGTTTGATCCGGTCACCGGTCTGCCCGTGGTTTTGCCGGCGGGTTCGAAATCGACGTTCGACATCGGCACCTCCGGCATCGACATTTGGAACACGTCGAGATTCGAGACCGTTGGAATCGCGCATGAGCTGACCTATGGCGGCGACTGGGTTGGCGACGATGTCGAGACAGGCGGCACGGCGGGCGGCGACAGCTTCTATACGCCCTCGGGCAACAGGAACGTCTCCGGCGCTTACGTTCAGGACAAGCTCACCTGGGACTGGCTCGAGGTCATCGCCGGGCTGCGTTACGACAGCTACAAGCTCGACAGTGATGTCGGCGAAACCTCTGGCGACCGGCTGTCGCCACGCATCACAGTGGGCATTTCGCCCTTCGAAACCGCCAGCCTTTCCGGCCTGCAATTCTACGGCACCTATGCGGAAGGCTACCGTTCTCCGTCGCTGTCGGAGACCCTGATCAGCGGCAATCATCCGGCCGGCGTCAGCTTCCCGTTCCTCCCCAATCCCAATCTCAAGCCCGAAACCGGCAAGACCGTGGAATTCGGCGTCAATTACAGCACCAACGGCGTCATTGAGGCCGGCGACGCGCTGCGGCTGAAGGCGGCCTATTTCAACAACAATGTTGACGATTACATCGATGGCGTAACGCTATCGGCGTTCGATCCGACCAGCGGCTGCCCGTTCGGTCCGGGCATACCGATCTGCTTCCAGTATCAGAACTTCGCCAAGGCCAAGATCCACGGTTTCGAGATGGAGGGTGTCTATGACGCAGCCTGGGGCTTTGCCGGGCTTTCGGCGTCGTTCACCGACGGCCACACGATTTCCTATGAAGGCGAACGGGCGGACCTTGTCACCGTCCCCTCCTCACAGATCACCGGGCAACTCGGCTTTCGCTTCCTCGAGGACAGGCTGACCATCGGTGGCGAGGTGCAATACAATGGCAAGCCGCAGGGCAACCCGGTGGCCAAGGACTATACGCTGGTCAATGCCTTCGCCAGCTACCAGGCGACCGACAATTTCAAGGTCGATTTCCGCGCCGACAATCTGTTCGACGTCAAATACGCCAACCCGCTGAACGCATCGACGACGAGCGTCGTCTACGAGCCCGGCGTCACCCTGAAGCTGGCGGCGACGATGAGGTTTGGAGGCTGACGACAATGACAGGCATCACAGCATCCCTTCGTCTGTTCGCCGCGGCGCTGGCAATGTCGCTTTTTGCGGCTCCGGCGTGGACACAACAGCAAGCACCGGCGCTGATCCTCGAGCTGAACGGCGCGCAGCCCTCCGACAAGGGCTGCCGCCTGACCTTCGTCGTCACCAACAATCTCGGCGCCGATCTTTCCAAGGCGGCGTTCGAGATCGCATTGTTCAACGAGGCCGGCGTCGTCGACCGGCTGACCGTGCTCGACTTCAAGGAGCTGCCGGCAGGCAAGACCAAGGTGACGCGTTTCGATCTTGCCGGCACGGATTGCGGCAAGGTCAGCCGCGTGTTGATCAACAGCGCCACGGAATGCGCCGGCGCCGAGCCGAATGCCTGCATGCGCGGGCTGAAGACGCAGACCAGGACCGGCATCGCCTTCGGGGTCTGAATTTTGGGACCGGAACCCGCATTCGCGCGAAACCCCGTCGCGTGGCCATTGGCCGGTTTCCTGCCGCCGGAACCGGACGATCCGGATTTCGCCATCCCGCGCGGGGCGCTGCGTGTTTCGCTGCGCGACAGGCCGGAAGACAGTTACATCGCCGATGCCGACGGCGACTTGCCGACGGTGCCTGCGGAGCCATTGCGGCAGACGCGACAGATGCAGCGGCGCCGCAACTGGACGGTGGCGATCGCCTGCTCTTGCGCATTCCACGTAGCCGTGGCGCTGGCCTTTCTCACGCTGCCGGACGACCGGCCAAGGATCGAAGGTGCCGACCAGCAGGGCGACATGCTGCTCGGCGCCGACCCGCAGCAGGCGGCCGGCGATGTCGCAGACGACCCGGACGTGGCCAACGTAACGATGGTGACCATGCTCGACTCCAAGCCCGTCGAAACGGTCGAGGCGCAGGCGACCGCGGCAGAGGAGACGCTCCAGCCGGTCACCGATGCGGCGGAAGCATCGGACAAAGAAGTGGTCGAGCCGGTCAGCGAGGCGGCCACGGAAACCGCTGCCGTTGCCGACCGGACCGCGCCTGCGCCTGTTCAACCTGTCCAGCCGGCGCGCCAGGCCCCGTCGCCCGACATTCTTGCGACAGACAGGCTGGTGCCCGCCGACGACAATGCGGTGCCGCCGCCAGTCAGTGCGGTCGAAACGGCCGAGCCTGCCGAGACGAGTGCGCCGGCACCAACCGACCCGGCGCCGGCCGAAACGGTTCAGACAGCCGAGACCGTCGTAGCGGCGGAAGAACCGAAGCCGGACAGGCCGAAGCCCAGGCAGCCGAAGAAGGCGACCGCAAAGAGCAAGCCGGCCAGGAAAGCCGAACCGGACGAGCCCGAAAAGCCGGCCTTGGGCAAGAAGGCGGGCAAGGCTGCGGCCAAGGCGGACACCAAGAAGAAAAAAGCCGGCTCTGGCGGCCGTGACGAAGCGGATGTCGCGCGCGGCATGGCCGACGGCAGGAAGGACGGCAAGATCCTGACCGCCAGCAGGGGCGGAAAATCCGGCATCGGCAATGCCGCCGTCACGAACTATCCCGGCAAGATCAGGTCAAAACTGGTGCGGGCCTTCAATTCGACACGCACGCGCGCCACCGGCACAGCAACCGTTGCCTTTACCGTCGGCTCGAACGGCAGCGTCCGGTCGGCCAGGCTGACGGGCAGTTCGGGTGTTGCCGCGCTGGACAAAGCCGCGCTCGACGCAGTCCGCCGGGCTTCTCCGTTTCCTCCCATTCCGGAAGGAGCCGGTCGCTCGGCTTGGCAGTTCGAAGTGCCGCTCGGTATCAGGTAACGATCGTCCTCATGCGGATACCAAAGTCGGCGCCGCCCTGCCCCGCGATACGCGAACCCTGGCGAAACCTACGCAGCGGCCAGCAGGCTGGCATTGCCGCCCGCCGCCGTGGTGTCGACGCAGACGGCGCGCTCGTGGGCGTAGGCGGCCGGATAATAGACTTCGCTGATCAGCGGCACGATCGGGCCGGCGCGCTCGGCGATGACCTTGCGCACGATGCGCGCGGCCTCGGGCGTGCCGGAAAAGGCAACGACATCGACGCGCAGCGAGCGCGCTTCGACCGGGTCCGGCCGGCCGTCGATGGCCGCCAGCGGCAGGCCCTTGCCGGTCAGCGCCGACAGCGCCGCCGGCGCGCCGGGTGCGACGGCGAGCACGGCATTGCCGGCGGCCAGCGCCTGGATGGCCTGGGCAAGCAGCGTGTCGGCGTCGGGACCGAGGCACAGCACGCGCCCGCGCGGCGACAGCGACAGCGTGTTGGCCTCGCCGGTCGGCCCGGGCAGGTCGACCTGGCCGAAATCGATGCCGGCGGCAGTGCCGATAGCCGCCGCACCCTTGCCGCGCAGATGTTTCCTCAGGATGGCGACGCGATCCGGCCGCGTCGACCAGCCGCCAAAGGCCGGGTCCGGCAGATTGTCGGCGAGCTCGGTCGCCGTCACCTTGCGGCCTTCGGCAAGATGGGTGCCGGCTTCCGGCCCCTTGCGGAAGCGCCGGAGATAATGTGGGCCACCGGCCTTCGGCCCGGTGCCGGAAAGGCCCTCGCCGCCGAACGGCTGCGCGCCGACGACGGCGCCGATCTGGTTGCGGTTGACGTAGATGTTGCCGGCATGGATGCCATCGACGAAATGCTGGGCGCGGCCTTCGATGCGGGTGTGCAGGCCAAAGGTCAGGCCATAGCCTTTGCGGTTGATCGCAGCGATCACCGCATCGATCTCGTCGGCATCGAAGGTGGCGACATGCAGCACCGGCCCGAACACCTCGCGCTCCAACTCCTCGATGCCCTTGACCCGAAAGACGTGCGGCGCAACGAAGCGGCCGTCCTTCGGCGCTTCGAGCTTGGCGATCAGCCGGCCCTGCAGGCCCATTTTGGTGCAATAGTCACGGATCGACGCTTGCGCCTCGTCATCGATGACCGGGCCGACATCGGTCGATATCCGCCACGGGTCGCCGAGGCTGAGCGCTTCCATCGCGCCTTTCAGCATCTCAAGCATCTTCTTCTCGACGTCCTTCTGCACGTAGAGAATGCGCAATGCCGAGCAGCGCTGGCCGGCGCTCTGGAAAGCGGAGGCGAGGATGTCGCGCACCGCCTGTTCGGGAAGTGCGGTGGAATCGACGATCATGGCGTTGAGGCCGCCGGTCTCGGCAATCAGCATGGCGTCAGGCGCGGCGGTGTCGGCGAGCTGCTTTTCGATTAGCTTGGCGACCTCGGTCGAGCCGGTGAAGCAGACGCCGGCAATGCGCGGATCGGCGGTCAGCGGGCCGCCGACCGTGGGGCCGTCGCCGGGCAGAAGCTGGATGATGTCTTCCGGCACGCCGGCCTCGCGCAGCAGCTGGACAGCGCGGAAGGCGATCAGCGGCGTCTGTTCGGCTGGCTTGGCGATCACCGAATTGCCGGTGACGAGTGCCGCTGCAATCTGGCCGGTGAAGATGGCGAGCGGAAAATTCCACGGCGAGATGCAGGCGATGGCGCCGCGCGCCTCGGTGCCCGCCTCGGCATTGGCGGCCTCGGCCGCATAGTAGCGCAGGAAATCGACCGCCTCGCGCACCTCGGCAACGCCGTCGGCGAGCGACTTGCCGGCTTCGCGGGCGGCGAGCGCAAAGAACTCGACGGCGTTCGCCTCGTAGAGATCGGCCGCCCGGTTGAGGATGGCAGCGCGCTCGGCGACCGGGCGTCTTGCCCATGCCGGTTGTGCCTCGACGGCGATGCGCACGGCGGTCTCGACCTGCTTGGCGCCGGCCTCGCTGACCGTGCCGACCACTTCCGAAGGTTTCGCAGGATTGACCACCGGACGCTGCTTGCCGTAGCCGGCGGCGCGGCTGACCGGCTTGGCGTGCCAGCGGTCCGGCCCGGCGAACTCGGCCCTGGCCTTGTCGATCGCCGCCAGCGTCGGCGTGTCGGTGATATCGAAGCCCTTGGAATTGCGCCGGCCGGGGCCAAAGATCGCCGACGGCGGCACGATCGCCGGATTGGCCGCGGGGCCTTGTTTCTCCACCGTGTCGAGCGGGTCGCGAGCAATATCCTCCGGCTCGACTTCCTCGTCGGTGAGCTGGTGGACAAAGGAGGAATTGGCGCCGTTCTCGAGCAGCCGGCGGACCAGATAGGCGAGCAGGTCGGAATGAGCGCCGACTGGCGCATAGATGCGGCAGCGCGTGCCTTCGGCCTTGCGCACCGTCTCGTGCAGTGCTTCGCCCATGCCGTGCAGCCGCTGGAACTCGAATGTATCGCGCTCCGTCGTCATCGACAGGATGGCGGCGACGGTGTGGGCGTTGTGGGTGGCGAATTGCGGATAGATGCGGTCGGTCATCGACAAAAGCTTCTTCGCGCAGGCCAGGTAGGAGACGTCGGTGTTGGCTTTGCGGGTAAAAACCGGATAGCCGTCGAGCCCGAGCGTCTGAGCCCGCTTGATCTCGGTGTCCCAATAGGCGCCCTTGACCAGCCGCACCATGATGGTGCGATCGTATTTCTTCGCCAGCGCATAGAGCCAGTCGACGGTGAAGGCCGCGCGCGGACCGTAGGCCTGGACGACGACGCCAAAGCCGTTCCAGCCGGCAAGCTCCGGCTCGGCCAGTACCCGTTCGATGACGTCGAGCGACAGGTCGAGCCGGTCGGCCTCCTCGGCGTCGATGTTGAGGCCCATGCGCGAATGGCGCGCCGCCAGCGCCAGCGACCAAAGCCGCTCGGCCATGACGGGCAGCATCTTTTCCTTCTGCGTCACTTCATAGCGCGGATGCAGCGCCGACAGTTTTACCGAAATGCCGTGGTTCTGGCGGATGTCGGGGCCGTTGGCGCCGGCATCGAGCGAAGAGATCGCATCGGCATATGCCTTGAGGTAGCGCAGCGCATCGGCCTCGGTGCGGGCCGCCTCGCCCAGCATGTCGAAAGAATAGAGATAGCCCTTCTGCGTCATCGGCCGGCCGCGCTTGACCGCCTCGGCGATCGTGCGGCCAAGCACGAACTGCTCGCCCATCTCGCGCATGGCCGCCGCGACCGCCTTGCGGATGACCGGCTCGCCGAGCCGGCGCACCATGGCGCGCAGCGTGCCTTCGATGCCGCCCTCGCCTTCGTCGAGCACGCGGCCGGTCAGCATCAGCGCCCAGGTCGATGCATTGATGAAGATCGAGCTCGAGCCGCCCGAATGCGCCGACCAGTCGTGCGGCGCGATCTTGTCGGCGATGAGGTCGTCCATCGTCTCGGTGTCGGGCACGCGCAGCAGCGCCTCGGCCAGGCACATCAGCGCCACGCCCTCCTTGGTCGAGAGGCCATAGGCGGACAGGAAGACCTCCATCAGCCGCGGATCGGACGAGCCGCGCACCGCCCGCACTAGATCGGCGGCACGGGCCGAAATCGCCTTGCGGTCTTGCGCGGACAGCCCGGCCGCCTCGGCCAGCCGCTTCACCGCCTGGTCTTCGTCGGGCAAATAATTAGCACGGATCTGCTGGCGGATGGTGTCGAGCGCTGGCATGGCGGTCCTGTAGAGCGAGCATAAGGGAGCGGGCCGGCGGTCACCGGACCGAACGGCGCAAGCTAACATAAGTAGGGATTGCAGTCGGTCCAAAGAAGTCGACAGAACAGATCGATCGATCTATCATTAGGACTGATCACCTCCAATTCGACCAGGAATCCAGTGACAGAAGACCAATTGGACCGGATCGACAGGAACATCCTGTCGGCTCTGGGCAGCAATGGCCGGCTTTCCATGTCGGACCTGGCGGCTAAAGTCGGCCTGTCGAAGACGCCGGTGCAGGCACGAGTCAAACGGCTGGAGAAGGACGGCTTCATCAGGGGCTACCAGGCGATCATCGACCGTGAGCGCATGGGCGAAGGCCATGTCGCCTTCGTCCAGGTGAAACTGTCCGACACCCGCTCGGCCGCGCTCGACGCCTTCAACCGCGCCGTGCAGGCGGTGCCGGAGATCGAGCAGTGCCACATGATGGCATCGAGCTTCGACTATCTGCTGAAGGTCCGCACCACCGACATCGCCGCCTACCGCCGCGTGCTTGGCGAGCGCATCTCCGCCCTGCCGCACGTAGCCCAGACCTCGACGTTTGTCGCGATGGAGACGGTGAAGGATCGGTGAGTATCTCTGCATACAGACCGATATCAGCGGCCGATCCAACGCTGGCGACTAGCCTATCCCCACCATCCCTTCGTCATCCCAGGGCGGAGCAAGGAGCGAAGCGACGCGGCGCAGACCCTGGGATGACGAAGTGGAGAGATGTCTCAGCTAATCTCGAGGCTTTGTGATTGCCACCTTTTTAATTTGCTTCAAGTCGGGAAAGTCGAAATCTATCTTCACGTCCCGGCAAACCCAACGTCACTCCGCCAGTGTCTTCAAAAACGCCACCAGCGCCGCGCGCTCGTGGTCCGAAAGCTGCAGCGGGTGGACCTCTGACACACCCTCGACACTTGCCGGCGCCTTGGAATAATGCGCCACCACCTCGTCGAGCGAGGAAAACTGCCCGGCATGCATGTAGGGCGGACGGGTGGCGGCACCGCGCAGCGACGGCGTCTTGTAGGCGCGGACGAGTTCCGGCCCGGTCTTGACCATGAAGCGCAACTCGCGGCAGGCGCTGGCATCGCCGTCGCGAAAGGCGCCGAAACAGTTGAACGGATCGGCCTCGACCTGCGCCACCGCCTCGACGCGGCCGCGATCCGGCGGCAGGCCCGCGACCGGCGGCACGCCGGTATTGTGGAAGCTGCCGTCGGTAAAACGCGGGCCGTTGTGGCAGGTCACGCAATTGGCCTTGCCGATGAACAATTTCAGGCCGAGGATTTCCTCCGACGAAAAGGCGGCGTCGCCTTTCGGCTCGGCGCCCGCAGCCAGGTCGAGGGCAAAGCGGTCGAAGCGTGTCTGCGGCGGCGCGATCGAGCGCTCGAAGGCGGCGATCGCCTTGCCGATATTGGCAAAGACGCGGTTGACCTCCTCGGCTTGGCTGGCGGGCATGGCGTTCCAGGCCGCCTTCTCGGCATCGGTGCCGAACGGGCCGGCATTGGCCGGCACGCCCGAAAGGTCAGGCAGCGGCCCGAAGATGCGCTCGTAGCGCTCGCCGAAGCGGGCCTTGATGTAATGTGCGAAGGCGGCGCGGTTGCCGGCCTGCTCCAGCGGATTTTCGAGCGGTGTCAGCGCTTGCGCCCACAGGCTGTCGCGCCGCCCGTCCCAGAAGAACCAGGGATCATGCGCGACGCCGGCCAACGGCATGGTACGACGGTTGGTGCGGCCGACGCCGACCGCTTGCGGCAGGTCGTCCTGGAACTGCCGGTCGATCTTGTGGCAGGTCGAGCACGATACCGTGCCGTCGCCGCTCATCCCGGTGTCGAAAAACAGCGTCGAGCCGAGTGCCGCGGCGGCCGGCACATCGGCGAAGCGATTGGTGGTATCGGGCTTCAGCGGCGGCAGCTTGGACAGGGCCAGTGAGGCGATGGTCTGCTTTTCGGCATCGGAAAACTCCGGTCTGCCGCAGCCGGCAAGCACGGCCACCACCACCAACGCGAGAAGACTGGGAAACCGGCTCATCTATGGCTCACAGCACCACATTGAAGACGACAGTGTCCGAACCGGCCGCAGCGGAAATGGCAAAATGCAATTGCCACCACCCGCTCATCGTGAATTTGACCCCGTCGATGCGATAGCGCCCCGCGCCGAGGTAATCGGTCGCCTGCGGGCTGGTCGGCAGACCGTGCTTGTGCTGCGGCATGCCGCCGGAAATCGTTATCGCAGCACCTTCCACCGGCGCACCCTCGACGGTTTTGAGCGTGAGCAGCCAGGATTCCAGTTCGCCCTGCCGGATGACGCCTTTCTCGGGCTCGAAAGTCGCCGCGAACAGCTTGTTCGCCGTCGTCTTGGAACGGCCGACATCCGAGCTTGGTTGCGGCGCACGCGGCGCCGTCAGATAGACGATTGCCAGCACGCCGGCGAGCAAGGCAGCCAGGCCGAGGCCTCCAAGAAGATAACGCCATAACGATGCCAAACCCATTCCTGTTCTGCGGATAACGTTTCGCTGGGCAGATCGCGTCCCACGCCCCTGTGGGAAATCGCGCCCAGTGCAAGAATCCGCCGTCGCCAAGCATGGCGCTGCCGGCTGCAAAAAGCTACAGCACCGCAATTGCAGGGATGGAGGAGTGCTTCATGGCAGGAAACGGCATCGCCTCGATCGGCGAGTGCATGCTAGAGCTTTCGGGCCAGGCCGGGCCGAACTGGCGCATGGGCTTTGCCGGCGACACGTTCAACACTTTGTGGGCGCTGCATGCCTTGAGCGGCGAGCGGCGGGCGACCTATGTGTCGGCCTTCGGCGACGACCCGTTCTCACGCGACCAGATCAAGTTCCTGGCCGAGAGCGGCATCGGCATCGGCGCCAGCCCGGTGATAGCGGGCGCCCGCCCCGGCCTCTATGCGATCACGCTGACCGGCGCCGAACGTTCTTTCACCTATTGGCGGGCCGATGCGGCCGCAAGGCAGTTGGCTTCGGACCCAGCCGCTTTGCAGAAAAGCCTTGAAAACCAGGCGCTTGTCTATTTTTCCGGAATCACTTTGGCAATCCTCGACGACGACGCACGCACGGTGCTGCTGACGGCCGTGGCCAAGGCGCGCGCGGCCGGCTCGCTGATTGCCTTCGACCCCAATTACCGGCCGCGGCTATGGCGCCAAAGCGAGGAAGCGCAGGCCGCGATCCTCGAGGCGCTCGCCGTCGCCGACATCGCGCTCCCGACCTTTCCCGACGAGCAGATGCTGTTTGGTGATACGACACCGCAGAAAACAGCTGAACGGCTGCGAAAGCTGGCCGGCGAAGTCGTGGTCAAGAACGGTGAGGAACCGGCGCTGATCGCGCAAAACGGAACCTTGCAATCGGTTCCGGCGGTGCATGTCGCCGCGCCGGTCGACACCACCGGCGCCGGGGACTCCTTCAACGGCGCCTACCTCGCCGCCCGACTTGCCGGCCATGCCCCGGCAGAGGCGGTGCTGCGCGCCCATCGCGTTGCCGCCGCCGTCGTGCAGGTGCGCGGCGCCCTGGCGCCGTTCGAGACGCTGAGGGCAGCGTTCGAGGCAACTGCTATCTGACCTTGATGACGACCTTGCCCTTAGCGCGTCCTGTTTCGACATAGGCCAGGGCGTCATTGGTCGCTTCGAATGGAAAGACCCGATCCACAACCGGGCGGATCGCGCCGGCTTCGATGAGAGCGGTGATTTTGCTCAGCTGATCGCCCTGCGCCCACATGAAAAGGAACGAAAACTGCACGCCGCGGCGCTTGGCTTTGGCCCGAATTCCGCGACTCAGGAAGCGCAGCGCCAGCCTCAGCATCAAGTTCAGCCCCTTTTCCCTGGCAAATTCGGCATCCGGTGGACCGGAGATGGAGATGAGCTTGCCACCCGGTTTCAGCACGCTCAGGGATTTTTCCAGTGTCTTGGCGTCCTGGCTGTTCAAGACGACATCGTAGCCCGACAGAACTTTCTCGAAGTCGTCTTTCCTGTAGTCGACGATGACATCGGCGCCGAGACTTTTGACCAGATCGGCACTCGCCGCGCTCGCGGTTGTCGCAACGGTCGCGCCGAGGTGCTTGGCCAACTGAATAGCAAATGTCCCGACGCCGCCGGAACCAGCCTGAATGAAGACCTTCTGTCCCTTCTTCAGGTTTGCCCGTTCGATGAGCGTCTGCCAGGCGGTGAGACCGACCAGGGGAATCGACGCCGCCTCTTCCATACTGAGATTCTCGGGCTTCAAGGCTACGTCGGCCTCATTCACGGCAATGAATTCGGCGAATGTCCCAATCCGGCCGTCGCGCGGCCGCGCATAGACATCGTCGCCGGCCTTGAACTTGCGGACTTTCGATCCCACGCGAACAACCTTCCCAGCCACGTCGTGGCCCAGGATGAAGGGCCGGCGATAAGGCAGGATGAGCTTGAATTCCCCGGTTCTGATCTTGGAATCGAGCAGGTTCACCCCTGCGGCATGGACCTCGACCAAGACATCGCTGTCCTGGAGCTCCGGCTCCGGCATTTCGGCCAGCCGCAGAATGCCCTTCTTGTTATACTTATCGACAACGAATGCCTTCATGGCAGTTACTTTCTAAGAATGTCTGTTGTTGTTCGGGACGAAACAAGCCGAACGTTTTCAGCTGCATAGCCGCCCTGCGGCAAGGCCTCAGCCTCGAGGAAGGACAGGGCTTTCGGGACAAAATCGGCGTAGTTCTGAAATACCCCGCCATGCCCGGCATCCGGATAGATAACCAGATGCGCCCCCGGGATACGCCCTGCGAGATCATAGGTATTGCTGCTCGGCACCATCCTGTCCTGGTCGCCATTCGCAACCAAAGTGGGAATGCGGATGGTGCTCAGGTCTTCAGGCGCCTGGAGTCCATAGGCCTTGATCGCCTTGAGTTGCGCGCCGAACGCGCTCAGCGATATCGCCTTGTCCCGGTTATTCCGGCGCTCCTTCAGCCGTTCCAGAAATGCGTTTGCGGCGCGGCGCCCATTCGTCGTTCTTGTGAAGAAGAGATAGTACTTCGGATCCCGAAAAGTCAGCGCGCCCTTGATCATGTCCACGATCGTCAGCGGCGTCACCTTGTCGATGCCTTGCCCACCGGCCGGCCCCGTGCCAGCCAGGATGAGTTTGCGCACAAGCTTGGGCTCGGTCAGCACAATCTCTTGCGCCACGAAGCCGCCGAGTGAAAAGCCGAAGAGATCGACTTCTTCGAACCCCAGCGCCCGGACAAAGGCGATTGCATCCCGCGCCATGCCGGAAATGGTCGACGGAGTTTTGCCACCCGAAGCGCCGATGCCGCGATTGTCGAAGGCAATTACCCGCCGGGTCGCAGCGAGGCCATCGACGATGCGCGGATCAAAATTGTCCAGCTGAGCAGCCAGATGGTTGAGCAGGATCACTGGCACGCCCGTCCTAGGCCCGAGTTCCCTGTACGCAAAAGCTATGCCGCCGACATCGACGGAGCGCGTTGGCGCGTCCTGGAACAACGCCGGTGAACGCGGCGACCGATTGGATCTATGTGTCATGCTTGGCGCCTCCGTTTCGTAGGGCCTGGCCAAATGTGTCGTAGTTGCTAGTCGCATGTGCGTGAAATCGTCTGGCTCGCCGTTGTTCAGACCGGCAGTCGGAACTGCTTGCGCAGGCTCTTGTCGAAAATCCCCGCGGGGGCAAAGCGGCGCAGCAGGCTGACCTGGCGCGCTGCCTTGCCAGCGGTATAGCGCCGCCGCGGACGGGCATCGGTCGCTGTCTTGACAACCACATCCGCCACCACTTCCGGCTGATCGGCCTTGGGCATCACATCGCCCAGCAGCGCCTTGAGCCCGGCTCGAGCCCGATCGTATTCCTTCAACAGCGAATCCGGCTCGATGCCGTTCTGGTCGAAGACGGTGCGGACGAATGCCGGCTCGATGACGGAAACGCGGACGTTGAAGGCGCGCACCTCGTGGTCGAGCGATTCCGAATAGCCTTCGAGCGCGTGCTTGACCGCCGAGTAATGAGCTGAGTATGGCGCGGGTACCAGTCCCAGGATCGAGCCGATATTGATGATGCGCCCTTCGCCGCGCCGCCGCATCGACGGCAACACCGCATTGGTCATCCGCATGACGCCGAACAGATTGACGTCGAATAGAGCTTGTACCTGTGCGACCGAGGATTCCTCGGCGCCGCCTAGCAGACCGACACCAGCATTGTTGACCAGGAGATCGATCCGGCCGGTCTGCGCGAGCACGTTGGCAACGAGCGCATTGACGGCCGCATCATCGGTCACGTCGCATGCCAGCATGGTCACTCCGCCCGGACCATTACTGGTCTTGCGGCGACTTGTCCCGAAGACAGTGAAACCCGCCCGCGCCAAGGCCTCGGCGCTGGCGCGGCCGATGCCCGAGGAGGCTCCGGTCACGATTGCGGTCTTTTCAGAATTCCCATTCATTTTTGATGTTCCAGGTTCGAGAGGTCTAGCTTATTTCCACGAATTGAATTATGGTAGTAATATCAGATTATGAGCATAATGCAATAGCAGGACAGGGAAGAAAGACCATGCGCTACGAAAAGGGCCGAAAAGACGCGTCACGCAGCCGGATCATGGAGGTCGCCGCCGAACGTTTTCGATCTGACGGCATCGCGGCGTCCGGGCTGGCAACCATCATGAGCGACGCCGGGCTGACGAACGGCGCCTTCTATCCGCACTTCCAGTCGAAGGCGGAGCTCGTCCGTGAAAGCGTCGCGGTGGCCTTGGACGCGCAGTCGCATCAAGTGCAGGAAGCATTGGCCGCCGGCGGTCCGGAAATGGCCATAGAGACGTATCTATCGGCCGAGCACCGGGACAATCCTGGAAAGGGTTGCGCTTCGGCCGCGTTGTTGCCGGAAATCGCGCGGCAGCCGCCTGAAACGCGAGCCCTCTATGCCGAGCGCGCTCAATCCCTGGTGCGCCAGATAGCTGAAGCTCTGCCGCAGACGAACGATCCCGAGGGCGCTGCGTTGGGCATGTTTGCAACGCTCATCGGCGCGCTCCAACTCGCGCGCGCCGTGGAAGGAACGGAATTATCGGATCGTATCCTAGCGGCGGGAGCAGCTGCCGCAAAGGCGCTGATCCGGCCGGTTCAAGACGAGGTGGCCTCCTGAGGGCAGCCCGGATTATTCGGCCGGCTCGAATCTGCCTTGCACCAAGACTGTCTCCACCGGCCCAAGCGGATTGATGATCCGGCTCTCCAGGACTTCGATAAGTTTGCGTCCAACACCCGCCATATCCACGGAATGAACTCCGATCTTTGCCGGCAGGAAGCGTGCCAGCCGCGTGCTGTCACGGGTGACGATGTGGACGTCGCGGCCAGGTGTAAGACCCCGCTTGCCGAGAGCGTGCAACGCTCCCAGAAGGCCCAGTTCGTTGGCGCACGCCAAGCCCGTTGGCGGATCTGATGACGCCAGCAAGCGATCGAACCAGCCTGCGCTCGATTCCATGGTGAACATGCCATGACCGATCAACGATTGGTCGATCGGAATACCAGCCTCGGCCATTGCCCTTCCATACCCGGAAAGACGCATGGCACTCGTCTGGTCCTCCGGAACGAGAAGTTGCAGCGCAATGCGTCGACAGCCCTTATCCATGAGCCGCCGGGTCGCCTCGTAGGCAATCTGTTCATTATCGACATCGACATAAGGATACGCGATATCCAGGTCGGTTCTTCCAAACGCGACGAACGGCATGCGTTTGTCCAGCAGCAGCTTGACGCGCGGATCAGCCGACACCAGACGCGTGATGATCAGGCCGTCTGCGTTGCGCGCCTGAAGCTGGCGCTGCACACTCTCAACGGGATCGTCGTCGGGAGTGGTGGAATAGATGGACAGACTATAACCGGCTTGCCGCGCCGCCAGCGTCATGCCTTCGATCAAAGGAAGCTTCAACAAATCGGACAGATGGTCTCGTGTTTCCATCGGGAGTACTGCCGTCAGCGTCTGCGTTCGACCGGTTTTGAGCGCGCGACCATGATGATTTGGTAAATAGCCGACCCGCTTAGCCGCCTCCTTGACGCGGGCTATGGTCGAGGGCTGCACCTCCGGCCCATCCTTCAGAGCGCGGGACACCGTGGTCACCGAGAGGGAAAGTTCCGCGGCGATCTGCTTTAGGTTGGCCATTGTTCGCCCGACTTCATTTGCGAAAGCGCCGGCTGATTTGCTGACCGCCATAACGTTACCGAATTCGACATCCCGGTCAATCGAAACTCCCGTAGGAAGCAGCTTGACTCCAGCGCATTGAGATGCAATCGTAACGTTACGATTACAAAATAATGGCTCTTTTGAGCGATGTTTGATAAAGTTGGGGAGGAGAACCTATGTCTTGGCTACGCATTTCCTTAACAGCATTCGCAATCTCGGCTGCCCTGCCCGTTCATGCGCAAACAGTCACCATCACGACCGCAGGTGGGGATTATGGTAACGCCATGAAGGAAGCCATGTGGGGCCCTGCTGCAAAAGAGCTTGGCTATGATGTCCGCGAGGAGACCCTAAGCGACGGCCTGGCCGCCTTGAAGATGCAGGTCACCTCGGGTGCGGTCACGACCGACGTCATTCACCTGGGCTCACCGGAAGGTGCCCAGGCGGCCGCACAATCGCTGCTGGAGCCGCTCGACTACAAGATCATCGATCCGAAATCCGTGCCGGTAGGTGCAAAGTCCGACTACTGCTATCCGTTTGACTCCTATGGCACCGTCATGTCGTGGAACACCAAGACCTATGGCGAGAACCCGCCGAAGACGTGGGCGGAATTCTGGGATGTTGCCAAATTTTCTGGCCGTCGCGCGTTGCGCGCCAATGCGCAAGACTCGATCGAGATCGCGCTTCTCTCCGATGGCGTGGCACCGGCGGACGTCTATTCCGTGCTCAGCACGCCGGAAGGGCTAGAGCGCGCCATCAAGCGGCTTGAAGCGATCAAACCAAACGTCGCCGTGTGGTGGACCTCGGGGGCTCAGTCCGCGCAGTTGCTGAAAGATGGTGAGGCGGATTTGGTCATTACCTGGAACGGACGGGCCCAAACCGTGAAAGCCGATGGCGGCGCGGCTGACTACACGTTCAAGGGTTCGGTCATCGGCACGGACTGCCTTGGGGTGCCGAAGGGAGCGCCGAACAAGGAGGCCGCCATGAAACTCATCGCAGCGATGACGCAGCCCGCGCGGGTTGCCAAGCTGACCGATTTCATTGCCTACGGCCCCGTCAATCCTGCGGCATATGAGGGTGGCCTTATTCCCGAGGACCGTCTGAAGACCCTTGCGACCGCGCCTGAAAATGCTGGCACTTCGGTGTTTTCCAATTCAGAATGGTGGGTCAAGAATGGCGAGGCTGCCCAAAGAGCCTTCGATGAAATGATGGCCCGCTGACTCTCAGCTCTAACGCATGTCGCGCAAAAATGTGCAGCGCGCGACAACGACATGCATGAAAACAAGAACCTAAAGCGCGTCGCGTGAAGCCAGTCGAACGCGACGCGCTTCAAGGCTGGAGCACATGATGAAGTCGCTCGCGATCACCATCGAAAGCGTGCACAAGGCTTATGGGTCCTACGTCGCACTGGATGATGTTTCGCTCGACATCCAGGCTGGCGAATTCCTCACGCTGCTAGGGCCATCGGGATCGGGCAAGACCACGTTACTCATGGCTCTGGCCGGTTTTGTCCGGCCGGATTCCGGTAAACTTTTCTTGGGCGATCGAGACATCACCCGCCTGCCGCCCAACAAACGAGACATCGGCATAGTATTCCAGAATTACGCCTTGTTTCCCCACATGAATGTCATGGCGAACGTCGCGTATCCGCTGGTGCTGCGCAAGGTACCGAGAGCGGAGGCGCGTCAGCGGGCGCTTGATACCTTGGCCCGCGTGAAGCTGGATGGTCTGGCGGAGCGCAATATTGCCGCACTATCCGGCGGCCAACGTCAACGGGTGGCATTGGCGCGGGCTATCGTCTTCGAACCGCGCGTGATGTTGATGGACGAGCCGCTGTCGGCGCTCGACAAGAACCTGCGCGAGAGCATGCAGTATGAGATCCGGCGTCTGCATGATCATCTACGGATCACCACAATCTATGTAACCCACGACCAGCGCGAAGCGCTGATTATGTCTGACCGGATTGCGGTGATGAATTCTGGCCGCATCCAGCAGATAGATACGCCGCAGCGGATTTATGATCGTCCATCGACCCGCTTCGTCGCGGAGTTCATGGGCGAGGCCAACATTGTGGCCCCGGGCTCAGCGCGCAGAATCGACGGCGCCGAAGCATCACGCGAAACTCTGATGATCCGCGCCGAAAGCTTCCATCTTGATGCGAAGCTCGTCGGGGGAGACGGAGTGGCTCTCGAAGGAATACTGCGCGCCAAAGCGTTCCGCGGCGAGAACTGGCTTTTGACGCTGGCGCTTGACGGCGGGCAAGAGGTTCTTGTCTGCATTCCGGCAGCGCTGGCCGGCGGCTGCGCCGAGCTTGCCGCCGGTCAGCGGATGACCGCATATGCACCAGCAGCGAAGGTTCACGCGATACCGGGAGCGATGGCGTGATCGTCGTCCGGGACCCGGCGCTCGCTGCGGATGCGCGGCGCGAGCGGCGGTTTTTTCTTTCACTTTCGCTCCCGGCGCTGTTCATCGTTGGACTGGCGGCGATACTGCCCATCCTTTGGATCATCCGGCAATCCTTCCTGACCACCGGGGGTGAGTACACCGTCGGCAATTACGAGAAGGTCCTTTCGAGCGGACTGACATGGTCGGCGCTCGTCACGACCCTCGAACTGTCCTTGGGTACGCTGGCGGGCTGCATTCTCCTCGGCACTCCTCTGGCGCTGGCGCTGGCCAGCGTCAGACCAAGGCTGGCCAACGTGCTCATGGCGTTCGTCATGCTGCCGCTGTGGACCTCTATTCTGGTGCGTACCTATGGTTGGCTCGTGCTCTTGCGGCGCGACGGCCTGATCAACGCGGCTTTGACCGGTTCAGGCCTGACGGCGGAGCCATTGCCGCTGGTCTACAACTTCACGGGAACGCTCATCGGCATGGTGCACTACATGCTGCCACTTTTTCTGCTGCCTGTTTATGCTGCGATGCGCGATATCGACCCAAATCTCATTCGCGCGGCTGCGAGCATGGGAGCCACTCTCAGGCAGGTCATCCGCACAGTCATTATGCCGCTTTCGGCGGGCGGCATCTTCTCGGGTTCGATCATCGTCCTCATCTACGCCATAGGTTTTTTCATCACGCCGGCGGTGCTTGGCGGCGGCAAGGTAAACCCGCTCTCTACCCGGATCGAGCGTACATTATCGACCTTTCAGGACTGGGGGTCGGCAAGCGTCCTGGGCATTCTGCTCCTCGTTCTTATGGCGCTGATCGGTGTGATGTTGCTGGCGGCACGCCGTCTGGTGGCCCAGAACACCGTGGAAGCCTCCCATGCTTGAAGCCTATCCGCAAAACAGGCTCGCCCGCATTTTGCTCTGGAGCTTTGCCGCTCTTGTCATGGCATTTCTGATGCTGCCGACGCTCGTGGTGGTGCCGCTTTCCTTTTCGGCGTCGAATCTCCTCGAGTTTCCGCCGCACGCCTACTCGTTGCGCTGGTACGAGAACTTCTTCGGCTCGGCAACGTGGATGGCCGCGCTCAGAACGAGTTTGATCCTTGGGACGTTGACGGCGTTGATCGCGGTGCCTTTCGCGCTGCTCGCCTGCATTTCAATGAATCGGCTGGGCGGAAAGACCGCTTCGGCCATCCAGAGCGTCCTGCTGACCCCCTCGATCACCCCAGGTATCCTGCTTGCGATCGGTCTCTTCTTTGTGTTGGCCGCACAACATCTGATCGGAACGCTATTCGGTGTGCTGGTCGGACATGTGGTGCTGGCCGTTCCGGTCGCCTGCATTGTGTTGCTACCCGCTCTCGCCCGCTTTGACTGGAACCAGGTTCAGGCGGCGCGCAGCCTCGGTGCAAACTGGGCCAGGTCCATTGGCGGAATCATCGTTCCGCAACTTCGGATCAGCTTGCTGTCAGCGACATTGATGGCGTTCCTGACTTCGCTCGACGAGTCCGTGATTTCGATCTTCATCGCAAGCGGTCGCAACAGCACGATGCCGAAGCTTATGTTCCTGTCGCTGCGCGATCAGATCGATCCGACCATTGCGGCGATCTCGACATTGTGGACCGTCATCGTCGTGGCCGTGGTCCTGATTGTGACCCTTCGCCAAAAATCCTGACCGAGACTGGAAACATGCCCACCAATTATCATGCAGCCGACGATCTGACGGATCATTCGACGGACATCCCTCAGGTAGGGTTGGCCATCATCACCGGGTCGGCAAACTGGGGGCTTGCCTTCCCGGAAGATGTCGAATTCGATGGTGTGCGCACCTTGCGGCGCGACATGAGTTTTGAAACACCTTTCGGTCGCACCGACAACTGGAAGCTGCTCGAGTTCGATGCGTCGATCACAGCGGAAGGGAGAGCAAAACGCGCGCTGTGCATGTATTCGCACGGCAATCCCCGCGACCGTATCGACCATTCCTGCCATCGCCGCGCGTTCTGGGTATTGATGCGGGCGGGTGTACGGCAAGTTCTCGCCTGCTCGACTGTAGGCGCCGTCAACAAGGCGATCCAGCCGGGCGACATGGTGGTGACCGCCGATATCATTGAACTGACGCAGACCCCGTTTTCACTGCTTCCTGACCGTCAGAGCTTTGACTGTTCGGGCAAGCAAATCGTGTGTCCAAGATGTGCGGCGGTTCTGGTCGAAACGGCCCGCCGTCATTGGCCAGCCGAATGCCGCGTTTATGGCATCGAACAGCAGTTGGTGGCTGCCCATTGTTATGGGCCCCGGCTGACAACGCCTGCCGAAGCCTTGGCATATCGGGGCATGGGGGCGGATGTACTCAACCATTCCATCGCCCCTGAGGCGACCTTGTCGCGCGAGATCGGCGCGTGTTTCGTGCCTTGCGCGTTCGTGACGGCGGGCTTCAACGACTATATGGATCGCAATCGCCAGAAATTGCTGCAGGAGGACGTGCTGCCCAGTCTCTCCATGACAGCCTCGCGGGTCGCGCTGGAGACCGCCGCGCGACTTCCCGCTGATCCGGAATGCTCCTGTCACGGCTTGAAGTCGCCTCAGCCGAAAGAACGCTCCAGCCGGTTCTGAGACGACCTTGGTGCGCCGGATAGCTGAAGCTCTGCCACCGACCAAGAATCCCGAGGGCGCTGCATTGTGCGTGTTTGCGACGTTCGAAACGCTGAGGGCGGCGTTTGAGGATTACGGTCAAAACTCAATCAGACTGGCTGCCGCCAATGGCCCAGATGGGCGGAACTTGCCGTTTGAATTAGTCGGCGGGAATGAGCACAGAGCGCCATTTGCTGACAATCATGGCGCTTCACCATTGCGGTCGTTCTCGCTACGACCTGATGCGGACCCGAAGCGGATGGTCGTTTGATCCGGTTAAACTCAACGCGCCACCCTACCACGTGCGCCATCTCGAGACGTTCGCGAAAACCTCCACGTCGGTCGCGACTCGACCATGGAGCGGAAGTACAGGCGAAGTCCTGTTTCGTTCGAGATGGCCTGGTTCAATCTCCAGCATCCTCCTCCTGCCATACTGGCCGGAGCGAGTGCCGGCCGCGAGCGAGTGGCCTTTGAGCGTAGGTCAGAGCGTCTTGCTCATCATCAGGATCGGAACCGGAGCGCCGCCACGGTCATCGACGAATTTCTCGGCGGGTTGGTAGCCGCAGGCTCTATAGAGCGGCTCTCCTGCCATCGTGGCTGCCAGATCGGCACGGCGGAAGCCCTCAGCCTTAGCGGCACGTTCACACAGCGAAAGGATAAGGCGGCCGACGCCTCGCCGGACAAAGTCCGGATGCGTATACATGGCTCTGATACGCGCCGCGTCCGTGGCTGGATCAAGCAGTGCCGCGTTGCGTCCCGGTGACTGATCACCACCATACATGGTCGTGCGCCGGCTCCAGCCACCGCACCCTGCCAGGACGC
Source organism: Mesorhizobium sp. M0408 (assembly GCF_040321495.1). NCBI lineage: Bacteria > Pseudomonadati > Pseudomonadota > Alphaproteobacteria > Hyphomicrobiales > Phyllobacteriaceae > Mesorhizobium > Mesorhizobium sp. M0408. The sequence goes on from NZ_JAMYRO010000004.1 coordinate 76,561, forward strand.
CGTCGTGCTCCACGACGAAATAGGTGCCATCATCGACAAGCTGCGTGTCCAGCCCCATGATTGCGCGGCTGGATCGGATCTGGTCATCGTCGAGAAACGGTTTCTGGAGTTCGGAGATCGCTGCATCCATGAGCGCAATCATGGAGGCGAGGTCCTCGCGTCGCGCTATCCGGTGCCGAAAGTCTTCACTGGCCATGTTCAAGCACACCCTGAGGCGAAACAAACGCACGATATGGCGAATTTCGTTCCGTCAGAAGACCAAAATATTCGCTGCTGCGGCAGCCTTGGGACGCCTGTCGAGCAGGCCGAAGGTATAACCAATGACAGTCATTCTGGCAGCCCCGCCATGCGATAACCTTCCACGATATGCCGGCGCACGTCTTCGGCTGGGAATGGCTGCGAATCCGACCAGTGCCGGATAGTGAAGTGCGGATTGCTTATCATGAACATTTTCGCCTCCCAGCCCGCTTCCTCCAAACGGCCAAGTTGCGCAAGGCTTGCTGCAAGCAGGCGTCGTGAAGTCGTGCGATAGGTTTCGGGCCTGCGCAGCGTTAGGATCGCGGATTCGTAGTCGCCCAGGGCATATTGGGCCTGGCCCAACATCCAATAATACCAACCGGGCGGGTGAGGGTTGAGTCGCAGTGCCCTGCGGACCTGCTCTATGGCTTCGGCAGGTCGGCCCTTTTCCGTCGTCAACTCGGCCTGCATTGCCCAAGCGTCGGCGTGGTTGGGGTCCAACTCGTGGGCAGCATCGAATTCGGCATCCGATTCCACCCAGCGACTCTCATGTCCAAGTATGACGCCCAATACCCATCTGTTCCCGGCGTCGTTCGGGTCGAGTTCGACCGCCAGCTGTGCTTCGGCGAGCGCTCTTGCGCGGTTGGGGTCCATCGGTTCGTCCCAGAACTCCCAGCCCAGCCAGAGGTTGAGCGCCAGCCAACGGTGCGCCTCCGCGTATTCCGGGTCGAGCGCGATTGCCCGGTCTAGCAGCAAAATGGCCTCTTTCGCGGTGAGCGCCGTTTGCAGGCCAAGGACCCGGGCACGCACACAGAGATCATAGGCCTCCAGGTTGCTCGGTCTGTTGCGCGCCGGCGCGGTGGTCAGGCGGCCAACCAGAGCCTCGACAATCTTGCCGGTCACCTCGTCCTGAACGGCGAAGATATCTTCTAGGCTCCGGTCGAATCTTTCGGCCCAAAGGTGGTCACCCGCGATCGCGTCGATCAGTTGGGCGTTGATACGCACCCGTCCAGCGGCCCGCCGTGCACTACCTTCAAGAAGATGGCGAACTCCCAGTTCTCGCGCGATGCGACGCACATCCACGTGCCTGCCTTTGTATGCAAATGCCGAGTTGCTGGCGATGACGAACAACTCGCTTGTCCTCGACAGATCCGTGATCAAGTCTTCGGTGAGGCCATCGACAAATGCCTCCTGCTCCGGATCATTGCTCATGTTCGTAAAGGGGAGGACGGCAATGGAGGGCTTGGCGGGGAGCTGCAGAGGCGCTTTCTCCGCGAACCCGCCATCGTCCGATGCGGTCGACAGCCGGATCCGGTAGACAGACACTGGTTCGGTGACGTTCTTGATCGCTTGCGGACCAAGTTCGTCGAAGCCGCAATCGAGCTTCCGCTTGACTTGGTCGTAGACGCTGCCGGACACACAGACATCTCCTGCCCCGGCCATTGCCTGGAGCCGCACTGCGACAATGACGCCGTCGCCGAACAGATCGCCGTCCTCGACAACGACATCGCCCAGATTGATGCCGATATGCAGGTAGATTCTCCGGTCGGCGGTCACACCCTCGTTTGCGGCCGCCATCCGCTTCTGAAGGTCCACGGCGCATGACACGGCGTTCACCGCGCTTCCGAACTCGACCAGAACGCCATCACCCATCACTTTCACAATACGGCCATGACGGTCGCGGACGAGTGGTTCGAGGATTTCCTTCCTCCTCCTCCTTAAAGCGGCCAACGTTCCTTGCTCGTCCAGGTCCAGAAGTCGACTGTAGCCCACCACGTCGGCAGCCAATATGGCGGCAAGGCGGCGTTGGGCGCGTTCTTCGGCCATTTCGCGTTGCTTTCATTGAAAGCAGAAAAGCGAATTTTATGCCGCCCATTTCAAAAGTCTATCAGGTTGACTTCGAGGCTCGATCGCCAAGCAGCTACATAGGGTGATCGCGCCTGTCGATTGTCCCCACTGGGGCCACGACTTGCGCTTGGGGCTCGTCTTGGAGAAGGTCAGCAAGGGGTCAGTGCCGAGTGCCGCGAATGTCGGGTATCGGGCAGTGAAATGGGCTGACCAAGGGCAGCTCAGGGTCAGATCGCGTCATGCGACGCTCGCAACTGATCGACTGCAAGGGTCGGAACTCGGTCGTCTTAGAGTGATTTGGGTTTTTGGCGGCTAGAGCGACCCGGCATGAGGTGGTCCGGACTGTGAACGAGGGTGTCGGCAGAGCGCGTCTCATAGGGGGCCACAAGCCAGTGCCCCACCGCCGACAAACACCGGCGGGCGGGTGCCTCGGGGACACGATGGTAGATTGCCAATGCGTTCGCGGGTGTGGCCTTAAGTCGCAAACTATTGGCTTCAGAAGCAGGGCGTCGGCCTTCATTAACGGTGCTACCAACACCATATGGTCCGTAGCCCTCCCAAACGAGAGAAGCTCGCCCCGACGGGTCGCACTGCGGCCGTCAGCCGGCAATTGCTGTGAACTAGGAAACCATCATGCCTGAAAATATCAGACTAACTTCGAGAGACGTCCCTCTCATTCAGCTAGGCCTCTATCAGTGCCGCTTCCCGGTGAGCGAAGACCCGTCAGTACCCGGCGGCTATCGTTTTTGTGCTGGGCCAACTTCGCCGGATCGCGTCTACTGCGATCACCACCACCACATTGTGACCGCCGTGGACCCTCGTCGAGCCCGTTCGGGTCTCCACCTCGCTCAACGACGCGCCGCGTAAGTCTGGCTGGCGGCGGCCTCCCGGCCAGGCGCTATGCGCTCCAATGGCTACGACCTTTCCGTCGGCTCGGTCTGGCCCATCCTCCCTTATGCCGTCTTCGCCGATGTCTCCCCCTTCGCCCGATTGAGAACGACGACTTCTCGCCGAAGCGATCGCTTCGGAATGCCGTCGTAGCCCGACCCGAAGCTCAGTGAGCTTTTGTAGAGGTCGAGGGTCCAATCCAACGTCTGGACTCCACTGGAGTGCCTGCACTCGAGAGCGATTGGCTCTCCGGCAGCCGATAAGGATCCAAATTTAAGCGCCACTTGCCGCCATTCATCGTTTGGCCAGTGAACTGTCGCTTTCGATGCACAGCGGTCGTTCCTGGCAACGCGCGCCGTTCGCGCGCTGGCGAGCAGCGGCCCTCGCCTTTCTTTGCACAGGGGTGTTCTATGGCTGCCCGAGAGGCTTCGCCTCCCCCGCCTCGCATTCCGACAATCGCACAGGTTTGGCGAGTTTCGCCAGCGCCTCGGGCTTGGCGCAAGCCGGAAAGCCGGCGAGCGGCATTGTTTCAATAAACCGGCTGCGCTCTTTAGTGCTCAAGCCCACTTCATTAATCATGCTCTCGACGGTCAGGTCCGGGTACTGCTTGAGAGTTTCCCTAACCGAAGCATTCGCCTCATCCATTCGACCCAGAGCCGCAAGGGAGCTGCTAAGCACCACCCACTTCCACTTGTCGTAGTTGTTAGGCGTCATGCGCTCCAGCATCTTCAACGCGTCCTCATATCGGCCGGCCATAAAATAGGCAGGGGCGAAGAAGTTGGACGTCCACATCGGGTAGTTCGGGTCGAGCCGCATTACTTGGTCGACCATCTGAGCGCCGCGTTCGGGTTCATTGAAGCGTGCCGCAAAGCCGGTATAGAATGTCAGGATTTCGGACGAACCGGGAGCTAGACGAAGGGCCGTGTCCAGCTCAGCCTTGGCGCGGGCGTTGTCGCCCTTCTGGCTGAGGCTCATACCAAACACGGCGTGTGCCTCAGCGTCACTTGGATCGAGCTGCACCGCGCGTTCGGCCACATCGGCAGCCGCCTTGATCTCGCTCTCGGGATTGATACCGAAGCCAGCCAATATACCATGAGCATGATAAAGTTCTACCCAGGCCCGGGCCAGCCCGGGGTCCAGCTCAACGGCGCGGTTGAGAAGCGCGATGGCCTCCTCCTCATCCGCTATGGTGATCTTTTCAATCTTCTCGGTCCCGAGCAGATAATAATCATAAGCATTCAGGTTTTCAGGTCGTTTACGTTTGGCCGCGGCCCGCCCGGCCGCCTGAATCAACCCTACGCCGCCGCCCAGACGGTTGGTGACTTGCTCTGCGATCTCGGTCTGGACGGCGAAAACGTCCTCAGCAGGCCGGTCCCAACGATCCGACCAAAGATGGTTGCCGGTTTGTGCATCGATCAACTGCGCGGTGACCCGCACCCGCCCATTTTGCCGCTGGATAGAGCCTTCTAGTACGAAGCCGACATGGAGCGCACTTGCTACCTGGCGGGCATCCACCGGCTTGCCTTTGTAAACTTCCGTCGAATTCCGGGCCACGACCTCAAGTTCGGGAAACCGCGCGAGGTCGGTTATGATATCCTCAGTCAAGCCATCGGCCAAACGCCCGGTGGCCTCGTCGCCGCCATAGTTATTGAAGGGCAGCACCGCGACCGATGGCTTGGCCCCCAGCGGCGCGGGCTGAAAGAACCACCAGGTCCCTCCACCCGCCAGAGCCAGCACGACGATGGCCGCTGCAGTCGTCCTGGTCCAGCGCGGCATCGCCTTGCGTAAGGTCCAACGCACCCGCTTGCCATCGAGCCTCAGTCGGTACATCCGCACGGGGCGGCTGATGTTCTTGACCTGCTGCTCGCCGGCGAAATCGAGGGGCAAATCAAGCTTGCCCTGCAGATGGTCAAAGGCCGTGCCCGATACGATCACGCCGCCCGGCTCAGCGAGTTGCTGCAACCGCGCGGCGACATTGACGCCGTCGCCATAGACATCGCCGTCAACCAGCGCAACGTCGCCCAGATTGACCCCGATGCGGAACACGATGCGCTCAGGCTCTGGCAGACCTTCATTGCGCGCGGCCGCCGCGCTTTGGATTTCCGCTGCGCAGGCGACTGCGTCGACCACGCTTTCGAAGGCGACAAGCGCGCCATCGCCCATCAACTTGACGACGCGGCCATGGTGCTGGGAGATGGCGGGGTCGAACACCTCGGAACGAACGGTTTTCAATCGCTCAATGGTTCCGGCCTCATCGGCCTCCATCGCCTTCGAGTAGCCAACCATATCGGCCGCCAGGATCGCCAGCAGCTTCCGATTGAGAGGGGGAACCGCCATATGCGCCTCTTTATGGCACAACCCTACACCCATGGAAGCATCGGAGCCAGAACGCGCCGTTGGCCGCGCGGTGAATGACCGCTCGTCAGCCGTTCCTGACTTTCGACCGGGTGCGGATGAACGTCTTCAACGGGTCAACTTGCGTCGTCAGGGCTCTCGGCGTCAAAGGTCCGAGAGGGTTCGAAGTCGGTCGTTCAGAGTGATTGCGTTTTGACTCCAGAGCGCCGCGCGTCATGGACGCGCAAAGGACGCTATAACACTTTGAATTTTGCATGATCCTTTCCGAACCGGAGGTCAGCGCAGCAAAACCATGCCGGTTTCCGGGGGTCATGCCCTAAGGCAGCCTGAACCGGTATTCCGTCACGTGATGATAGATCTGGCCCGGCCACAGCGTGGCTTGCGGGAAATACGGCCGGTTCGGCGCATCCGGCCAGATTTGCGGCTCCAGGCAGAAGCCCGAAAAGGCCTTGTACTGGCGTCCGCCCAGTCCAGGCGAGGAAGGTGCCAGATACTGGCCGGTATAGAGCTGGACACCTGGCTCGGTGGTCCAGAGTTCCATCTCGACGCCGGAATTCGCGCCTTGCGCCCACGACGCCTGCTTCAGCGGCCCGCGCGTCGAAGCGAGGCAGAAATTCTGGTCGTAGGGGAGTTGCTCGCCCTCGGTCTCCATGCGCAGCGGCCGCGCCTGGCGAAAGTCGAAAGGTGTGCCGTCGACCGGCTTTACCGTGCCTGTCGGAATGAGATCCGCGTCGACCGGCAGATAGGCGCCGGCATTCAGCATCAACCGGTGATCGAGAATGTCGCCGGCGCCGCCGTCGTCCAGGTTGAAATAGGAATGCTGGGTGAGATTGCAGAGCGTCGGCTCCTCGCAGGTGGCGGTCAGTTCGACGCTGAGCGTGCCGGGGATCTTGAGCCGGTAGGTGCAGGTCACGTCGAGCGCGCCGGGAAAGCCCATCATGCCGTCCGGGTCGTGCAATGTCAGCGTGACAAAATCCCTGCCATGCAGCGAAACCGCCCAGGCACGGCGCGAAAAACCTTGCGAACCGCCATGCAGCGTGTGCTTTTCGAGGAAATTGCGCTCGGTCTGGTAGCGTTTGCCGGCAAGCGTGAAGCGGCCGTCGCGGATACGGTTGGCATAGCGCCCGACGACAGTGCCGAAGAAGGCGGTATCCGTCTCATAGTGCTCGAAACGATCATAGCCGAGCACCAATGGCGCCTCGTGCCCGGCCAGGTGCAGATCCTGGATGATCGCACCCAGGCCGATAATATTGGCGGTAAGGCCGCCGCCACGAATGGTGAAACGGCGGACTTCCTCGCCCGCCTGCGTCGTGCCGAAAACCTCGCCGTCCTTCATCGCCATGCTCGCAAGTTCGTTGCTCGACGCCAGCCTGGCCTTTTCCGAAGCGGCTCAGGGTCTTTTTCGGTATTACCGCATGAGGCTTCTAGAGACCAAGTCCGCCGATGCAGACATATTTGGTGTCGAGATAGTCCTCGATGCCCTGATGGCCGCCTTCCTTGCCGAGGCCCGATTCCTTGACGCCGCCGAACGGCGCCTCAGGGGTGGTGATGAGCCCTTCATTGACGCCGACCATGCCGTATTTGAGCCCTTCCATGACCCGGAAGGCGCGGCCGAGATCGCCGGTGTAGAAGTAGCAGGCCAGGCCGAATTCGGTGTCGTTGGCGAGTGCCACGGCCTCTTCCTCGGTCTCGAACTTGAACACCGGCGCTACCGGGCCAAAGATCTCTTCCTTCATGAAGCGCATCCTCGGCGTCGCATTGGCGATCACCGTCGGCTGGAAGAACGAGCCGCCGAGCGCGTGGCGCTTGCCGCCGGCGACGACCTTGCCGCCCTTGGCGGTAGCGTCGGCAATCAGCTCCTCGACCTTCTCCACCGCCTTTTCGTCGATCAGCGGCCCCTGCTGGACGCCGTCTTCGAGGCCGGAACCGACCTTCAGGCCGTCGCTCGCGGCAGCCAACTTTTCGACGAACTGGTCATAGATGCCGGCCTGCACCAGGAAGCGGTTGGTGCAGACGCAGGTCTGGCCGGAATTGCGGTACTTGGCGGTGATGGCGCCAGCGACGGCCCGCTCGATGTCGGCGTCGTCGAAGACGATGAACGGCGCATTGCCACCGAGCTCCATCGACACTTTCTTGACGGTCACCGACGACTTCTGGATCAGGATCTTGCCGACCTCGGTCGAGCCGGTGAAGGTGATCTTCTTGACCAGCGGGTTGGCACAGATCTCGTCGCCGATCTCACCGGCGGCGCCGGTCAGGATATTGATCACGCCTTTGGGGAAGCCGACTTCCTCGGCAAGCGCGCCCCAGGCAAGGCCGGAGTAAGGCGTCTGCGACGCCGGCTTAACCACGGCGGTACAGCCGGCGGCAAGCGCCGGACCGAGCTTGCGGGCCAGCATCGAGGACGGGAAATTCCATGGCGTAATAGCGGCGATGACGCCGACCGGTTCCTTGGTCACCAGGATACGGCGGTCCGCCCAGGGCGACGGCACGACGTCGCCATAAGTGCGGCGGCCTTCTTCGGCGAACCACAATATGTAGGACGCGGCCGAGCCGATCTCGCCCTTCGATTCGAACAGCGACTTGCCCTGCTCGATGGTCAGCAGTTCGGCCAGCACGTCCTGATTGTCCATCATCGCGTCGTGCAGCTTGCGCAACAGCTTCGAGCGTTCGAGCGCGGTGGTCTTGCGCCATGTCTTGAAGGCAGCGTCGGCGGCCTCGATGGCGCGGCGGGTCTCGGCCTTGCCCGACTTCGGCACGGTGCCGATCTTGAGGCCGGTGGCAGGATTGTTGACGTCGACCGTCTGGCCTGAATCGGCCTGCACCCATTCGCCATTGATGAGATTGGCCTGCCGCATGAAATGGCTGGTTTTCTGAAGCATGATCTCGCCTCCGTTCGGCACCTGGCGGGCCGGTCGCTGATTTCGTGAATGGACGTGCGCGATAGCATCGCTAGAGCCACTGCTCTTAGCCCAGGGCAAGCCCCGCAAGCAATCACAAGATGGCATATAGGGTTTGGGCCAGCCAAAGCGAGAGCGATGCAGCCGGGTTCTTATCCAAAAACCCGGGCTCTTATCCAAAAACATGGACGACCACGGTCAGCCAAAACGCAGTGGTCACGACCGCACAGGCGGTGGCGATGGTCATCTGGTTCGACGCCAGCGCCTGGCCGGTGTTGAACTGCACCGCGATGAGATAGGAATTGATGCCGGACGGCAACGCCGCAACCATGACCGCCACCTTGGCCGTCAATGGCGGCAGGCCGATCAGCCAGACCAGGCCGAGAACCAGCGCCGGCATCAGGAACAGTTTCAGCGCCGACAGCGCCAGCGCCGGCCTTACATTGCCGGAAATGCCGAAACGGCGCAGGCTGAGCCCCATGGCGAACAGCGCCACCGGGGCGGCCGTGCCGGCCAGCGCGTCGCTCAGCCGCGTCGCAAGCACCGGCAGCGGCGCACCGGTGAAGCGCCACGCCAGCCCGGCCAGTATGCCGATGATCAGCGGATTGATGAATACCCTCCTGAGAAAGCTCCTGACGACGCGGAGCGGATGCACAGGCTCGCTGCCGCCGCGGCCGAACATCTCGAACAGGATGATCGAGGCCATCATCATCACCGGCAGGTGAATGGAGACGAGCAGTGACAGCACTTCGAACCCGGCCGGCCCGAACACGCCGATCATGAAGGGCGCGCCGAGCAGGACGACGTTGGAGTAGGACGACGATACGCCGCCGACGACGCCGGCGCGGGCGTCTCGTCCGAAAATGCGCGTAATGACCAGATGGCCGGCAGCCCAGGTAAGCGCGACCGCCGCGAAATAAGCCCCCCATAGCGACCACGGCGCCACGCCGTGGAAATCGGCCTTTACCATGGTCTGGAACAGCAAAAGCGGCATTGCCACGTTGATGGCGAATTCGGATACGCCCTCGCCGCTCGCCGGCTTCAAATAACCGGTCAACCCGGCAAGATAGCCGAGCCCGACAAGACTGAAAACGAAGAGGACGGTTTCGGTAAGCGGAGACATTTTTCCCGTGATAGGCGAGCCCCGGCGGCGGCGCAATCGCCCTTCCCTCGCGAATGTACCGGCCAACAATCCGGCCGCTCGGATCTTGCCCGAATTTGCTCATGGTTGGATGCCAGCGCTATACAGGGTTGTCGGGGGACACGCGGCGAATGGGCCTTGTCGGAAATCAGCACTTCTTCAAGCAGGCGTGGCTGACGGCTTTCGTCGGCGCCATGCTTTGCCTCGTGGTGACCTCGGCTCATGCCGCGGAGCCGGCGAGCCTCAAGGGTGTGGCGCTGATCGTCGGCCAGTCGAAATACCAGCACATAGCGGCTCTTCCCAACCCCGCCAACGACGCCCGCGACATCGCCAAGATGCTGACCGACCTCGGCTTCGACGCGCGCAGTGTAACCGACCGCGACACGGCAAAGCTGAAGCGCGACCTCGAGCGTTTCGCCGAGGATGCAGAGGACGCCGACGTCGCCTTGATCTACTATTCCGGCCACGGCATCGAGGCCGGCGGCGAAAACTATCTGGTGCCGGTCGACGCCGACGTTTCTTCATTGAAGGACGCCGATCAGGCCCTGGTGCCGATCTCCGCCGTCATGGACGAATTGAAGACGACCGTGCCGGTAACGATCATGTTGCTCGATGCCTGCCGCACCAACCCGTTTCCGGCGGATGCGGTGCTGCGCCGGGCGCCGACGGCCTCGGCCTCGCCGATCAGCGCCGGCGGATTGGAGCCGGTGCGCGGTGCCAGGGCACTGGCAAACGCGACCGCGACGGAAAATCTGGGAACGGTGATCGGCTTTGCCGCCGAGCCGGGGCGGCCGGCACTCGACGGCATCGTCGGCGAAAACAGCCCCTACGCAGCGGCACTTCTGCGCCACCTAGCGGCAATGAAGGGCACCGAGTTCGGCTCGGTCATGCGCATGGTGACCGAGGAGGTCTATCTCGACACCAAGGCAAGGCAGCGGCCATGGGTCAATGAAAGCCTGCGCCGGCTGCTCTATTTCGGCGTTGCACCGCAGGAGCCGACCGGCGACGACGACCTGATCACCGGCGAGCGGCGGCAATTGCTGCTGACGATCGCCGAGTTGCCGAACCCCAAGCGGGCACAGGTCGAACTGGCCTCGCTGCAGGACGGCGTGCCGCTCGACGCGCTTTATGGCGTGCTGAAGGCGCTCGGCACCGAAAAGATGCCGGAGGACCCCACCGACCTGCAAAAGCTGCTCGATGCGCAGGCCGAGCGCCTGAAGAAGATGATCTCCGAGCGCAACGCGCTGCGCACCGACGACCCCGAGATCAGCCGCCTCGTCGCCTCGGCCGACAAAGCGATCGGCCAGGGCGCCATCGTCACCGCGCGCAACTTCCTCGACCAGGCGGTGGGCCGGGTCGAGCAGGCCAGCGGCGTGGTCGATCGGGCAGAGGATCTGGTCAGGCAGAAGCGTCTTGCCGACGCGGCGATCTATGCCAGGCGCGCCGACGCTTCGGCGCTGGTCTTCGACTATCTGTCGGCCGCCAACGACTACGGCGAGGCCTTCTCGCTGGTCGAGAGATGGGACGACAGGCTGCGCTGGAACTACAAGAACCAGGAGGCGGAAGCGCTCAACGCGCATGGCAACGCCACCGGCGACAGGCAAGCGCTGCAGCACGCTATCGACGCCTACCGCGTCATCCTGAACTTCATCCCCAATGGCGAGCAGAACCGCGACTGGGCGATCACCCGCAACAACATGGCGGTGGTGCTGCAGACGATCGGCGAGCGCGAGCGCGAAACCGACCGGCTGGAAGAGGCAGCGAAAATCTTTCGCGATTCGCTTGCCGTGTTCGAGCGCGAGAAGGACGACATCAACTGGGCCGCGGCCCAGAACAACCTGGCCAATGTGCTGTTGAAGATCGGCGAACGCGAGAGCGACCCGAAACGCCTGAATGAGGCGGTGGTGGCGATGCGCGCCACGCTGGAGAAGCGGCCCCGCGACAAAGTCCCGCTGGACTGGGCCGCCTCGCAAAGCAACCTTGGCCTTGCGCTTTACGCGCTTTCGGAGCGCGAACCGGACGGCGAGCGCCTGACCGAGGCCGAGGCCGCCTACCGGCTGGCGCTTGAAGAATACACGCGCGAAAAGGCGCCCGTTCAGTGGGCGATGGTCCAGAACAATCTCGGCAACACGCTGGTGTCTCTCGGCACGCAACGCAACGACAAGGCAAAAATCGACGAGGCAGCCGCGGCATTCCGCGCCGCGCTCGAAATCCGCACACGCGACACCTTCCCGCTCTCCTGGGCGAGCAGCCGTCTCAATCTGGGTAACGCGCTGAGCAGTGCTGCCCGTTTCGATCTCGGCACCGGCCTGCTCGAAGAGGCGGCTGCCGCCTATGGCGACGCGCTGACCATATTCACACGCCAACGTTTTCCGACGGATTGGGCTTCGGCGGAGAACAATCTCGGCTCGATCTACCAGACGCTCGGCCAGCGCACGCGCGATCCTGCCAGGCTTGAGCAATCGGCGGCCGCATACCGGGCGGCACGGCGCGTCTACACCAAGAAGGAGTTTCCGCTCGACTGGGCGATGACCCACTACAATCTCGGCAACACGCTGCAACTGCTCGGCGGCGTGACCGACAAGCCGGTGCATTACGAGGAGGCGATCGAGGCCTATCGCGATGCACTTCGCGAATACAAGCGCGAGACGACGCCGCGGCAATGGGCACTGGCGCAGGCCGGTCTAGGCTCGGCGCTGCAATGGCTGAGCATGAGCGAGGCCGATCCCCGCAAACTGGCCGCTTCGATCGCCGCGCGCCGGGCAGCGCTGGAGGTGCTGACCTTCGAGACCTCGCCCGTCGACTGGGCGAACGCGCAGAACGGCATCGGCATGAGCCTGATCAATCTAGGCAATCTCGAACGCACCGGCAAATATCTGGACGAAGCCGAAGCCGCCTTCGAGGCAACGCTCAAGGTCTTCACCCGCGAAAGCCAGCCGATGCAATGGGCCTTCGAGCAGAACAATCTCGGCGACGTCCACTGGAACCGCGGCAGCTATGGCGGTGGCAATGCCGAATACCAAAAGGCGATCGAATTCTTCGAGAACGCCAAGCAGGGCTTTACCGATGCTGGCTATACACTCCCCATCCCGCTGACCGACCGCAAGATCGATCTGGTGAAGAAGCAGATAGCGAAGAAATAGGCGTCTCGGCCGCAGGTTGCACTCGGCTTGTCTTTCAGCCGGCTTTGCCGTCCCTATATGCCGGTCACCGGGGACCTGCCTGCCGGTCACCCGAAAAGGATGTCTGATGCTTCGATTTGTGCTGGCGCTGCTGTTGCTTGCCGTTTCCGCCACAGCCCATGCGACGGAAGCCGGCTGGGCGCTGCTGCGCGACGGCGGGCATGTCGTGCTGCTTCGCCATGCCATGGTCACAGGCACCACCGATGCGGCCAATTTCGACCTCGGCAAATGCACCACCCAGGTCAATCTCTCGGAGCGCGGCAAGCAACAGGCGCGCAAGATCGGCGCGCTGTTTGGCGCCCGCGCGGCACCGGTCGAGCGCGTGCTGTCCAGCCGTTATTGCCGCTGCCTCGAGACCGCCCGCATCGCTTTCGAAAGCGAGCCGGAGCCGTTCGCACCGCTTGACCTGCTGAAGACCGACGAAAAGGAGAAGGCCGCTCAGATCGCTGCGATCCTGGCAGAGATCCGCGGCTATTCCGGCTCCGACAATCTGGTCATGGTCACGCATCTCGAAGACATCAAGGAATTGACCGGCATCTCGCCGCGCGAAGGCGAAGCCGTGGTCGTCGAGCCGCAAGGCGACGGACTGCGCGTGCTCGGCCGCGTTACCTTCTGACCGGGCCGGTCGCTCCTCGCGTCGAGCGAGATAGGTGTTGCCGAAATGCCACTGCCACGAGAAGCCGTGGTTGGATTCCGATCTCATCTTGCTCTGCCTGGGCAGCAATCCCATCTGCGCCCGGCGTATCAGGCCTTTTCCTGCCCGGAAAAACCGATTAGACAGCCCAAAACACATGCGGACAGATTCCGCCCGCAATCGAAGGAAAAGCCCTTGTCCACCACGTTCGACAAAGTCGCCAAGATCATCGCCGACACCAGCGAGATCGACATCGAGACGATCACGCCCGAAAGCCACACCATCGACGATCTCGGCATAGACAGCCTCGACTTCCTCGACATCGTCTTTGCCATCGACAAGGAATTCGGCATCAAGGTGCCGTTGGAAAAGTGGACGCAGGAGGTCAACGACGGCAAGGCCTCGACCGACGACTATTTCGTCATGAAGAACCTGTGCGCCAAGATCGACGCGCTCGTCGCCGCCAAGAACGCCATCTAAGCACAGCGCTTGCCGCGCCCTCACCCACAACAGCCGCCCATGAACCCCCGCGACGTCGTCATATCAGGCATCGGCCTTGTCTCGTCGTTGGGCGAGGGTCCGGATGCGCATTGGCAAAAGCTCGTCCAGCCGCGCCTTGAACCGGTTCTGGAGGCCTCGCGCTTCTCGCCCTATACGGTCCACCCGCTGCCGGAGATCGACTGGAACCTGCAGATCGCCAAGCGTGGCGACCAGCGGCAGATGGAGACCTGGCAGAGGCTCGGCACCTATGCGGCCGGCCTTGCGCTCGACGATGCCGGCATCAAGGGCAATGACGAACTCTGCGCGACCATGGACATGGTGGTGGCCGCCGGCGGCGGCGAGCGCGACGAGGCGGTCGACGCGGCCATTCTCGCGGCATCGGAAAGCCGCAATGACCGCGACGTGCTGCTCAACGAGAAGCTGACCACGGAATTGCGCCCGACGCTGTTTCTGGCACAGCTCTCCAACCTGCTCGCCGGCAACATCTCGATCGTCCACAAGGTGACGGGATCGTCGCGCACCTTCATGGGCGAGGAAGGTGCCGGCGTTGCCGCTGTCGAGACGGCGGCCGCGCGCATCCGCTCCGGCCAGTCGACGCATATACTGGTCGGCGGCGCTTTCCAGACCGAACACTCCGACATGCTGCTCGGCTATGAACTGGCCGGCTACCTGCATCGCGGTCCGTGGACGCCGGTCTGGCAAAGGCAAGGTGCCGAGGGCGGCGGCGTGGTGACCGGATCCGGCGGCGCGTTTCTCGTCCTGGAGCAGCGCGAGCATGCGGAAAGCCGTGGCCGGAAGATCTATGCGGAACTCGGCCCGATCCTGTCCGGCCGCGCCAGGCGCCGGCGGGGCGAACTCGATGGCGAGATCGCCGCGCTGCTGAAGCAGGCCGCATTGCCGAATGGCGAACTGCTGGCGATCTCCGGCGCTTCGGGCGCCCATGCCGCGACCGCCGCCGAGAAATCGGCGCTCGACGCCAATCCGGCGATCGCCGCACGCGGCTTTTCGACGCTGACCGGTCACATGAAGGAAGCGCAGTTCCCCTTTGCCGTCGCGCTGGCGGCCCTGGCTGTCGACCGCAAGGCCGCCTACCCTGTCTTCGACGCCACAGTCGAAAAACCGTTTGCCGGTGTCCCGAAGACCATCCTTGCAACGGCGATCGGCTATCACCAATTCGAGGGCATGGCGCTGATCAAAGCCGCCTAGAGCATCGGACCGAAACGTGTGGCGCGGTTTTCGGGCGATCCGACGCTCCAAGAGAAACAGGTTTTTGGACAACAAATGGCCAATCTGAACGACCACATGGGCAGGCCCATCGTCGCCGTCACCGGCATCGGCGTGGTGACGTCGCTCGGTGTCGGCAAAGCCGACAATTGGGCGGCACTTACGTCAGGCAAATCCGGCATCCATCCGATCACCCGCTTCCCGGTCGATCATCTCAACACCCGCATCTCCGGCATGGTCGATTTCCTGCCGTCGAGCTCCAAGGGCGCCAGTCTCCTCACCTATGAGCTTGCCGAAACCGCCGCCCAGGAAGCGATGTCGGAGGCAGGCCTCGATGCCGGCGATTTCGGCGGACCGCTGTTCCTCGCTTCGCCGCCGGTCGAGCTCGACTGGAGCGAGCGCTTTTCGCTCTACAATTCCGACAAGCCCAATAATTCAGACAGGCACGATTCCGGCGCCGAAAGGCTGCTGCGGGTAGCGCGCGGCCTCAGGGAACTCGACATTTTCGAGACCACCCAGTTCGGCTCGATTGCCGACCGGCTTGCCGACCGTTTCGGAACGCGCGGCCTGCCGATCACGCTGTCGACAGCCTGCGCTTCGGGCGCCACGGCGATCCAGCTCGGCGTCGAGGCGATCCGCCGCGGCGAATGCGACAGGGCGCTGTCGATCGGCGCCGACGGCTCGGCGACCGCCGAGGCGCTGATCCGCTTCTCGCTTCTATCGGCGCTCTCGACCCATAACGACATCCCCGAAAAGGCCTCAAAACCCTTCTCCAAGGATCGCGACGGCTTCGTGCTCGCCGAAGGCTCGGGCGCCCTTGTGCTGGAATCGCTGGAGGCAGCTCTTGCCCGCGGTGCCACCGTTCTCGGCATATTGCGCGGCTGCGGCGAAAAGGCCGACGACTTCCATCGCACCCGCTCCAAGCCGGACGGTTCACCGGCGATCGCGGCGGTGCGCGCCGCCCTTGCCGATGCCGGCTTGAGTGAGAACGGGATCGATTATGTCAACGCCCATGGCACCTCGACGCCCGAAAACGACAAGATGGAGCATTTGTCGCTGTCGACGGTGTTCGGCGAGCGGATCTCGTCAATGCCGGTCTCGTCGAACAAGTCGATGATCGGCCACACCCTATCGGCTGCCGGTGCCGTCGAGGCCGCATTTTCGCTGATGACGATGCGCGAAAGCGTCATTCCGCCGACCATCAACTACGACAATCCCGACCCGGCAATCGTGCTCGACGTGGTGCCGAACACCAAGCGCAACGCCGAGGTCGGCACGGTCCTGTCGAACTCCTTCGGCTTCGGCGGCCAGAACACCTGCCTTGTCATGGCGCGGGAACCGGTCTAAGCGACCTTTTTCAGCCAGACTGAACCGACAGGCACCATGCGCGCATTGCAACTTATCGAGGACCGCCGCCTTGAAACGATGGACCTGCCGCCGCCGCCGCCGCCTTTGCTCGGCGAGGTGACGCTGCGCATCAAGGCCGTGGCGCTGAACCATATCGATGTCTGGGGCTGGCGCGGCATGGCCTTCGCCAAGCGCAAGCTGCCGCTGGTTGTCGGCGCCGAGGCCTCGGGCGAGGTCGAGGCGGTCGGCCCAGGCGTTTCCAGCCTTGTGACCGGGCAATTGGTGTCGATCTATGGCGCCCGCACCTGCGGTCTTTGCCGCGCCTGCCGCGAAGGCCGCGACAATCTCTGCGAGCATGTTTCGGGCGTGCACGGCTTCCATCTCGACGGCTTTGCGCAGGAAAAGATCAACCTGCCGGCGCGCCTTCTGGTCCCAGCTCCGCCCGGCGTGAGCGAAATCGGCGCGGCGGTGGCGCCTGTCACCTTCGGCACGGTCGAGCACATGCTGTTCGACAATGCCCGGCTGCAGCCCGGCGAGACGATACTGGTCCATGCCGGCGGCTCCGGCATCGGCTCCGCCGCGATTCAGCTGGCCAAGAAGATGGGCTGCACGGTCATCACCACCGTCGGCTCGAACGACAAGATCGACAAGGCCAAGGCGCTCGGCGCCGACCACGTCATCAATTACCGCGACGACCGCTTCGAAGGCGTCGTGCGCAAGCTGACCAAGAAGAAGGGCGTCGACGTGGTGTTCGAGCATGTCGGCGCCGACACCTTTGCCGCCTCGATGCTGTGCCTCAAACGCGGCGGTCGGCTGGTCACCTGCGGCTCGACCTCCGGCGTGTCGACGCAGATCAATTTGATGCAGTTGTTCCAGCAGCAGCTGAAGCTGCTAGGCTCGTTCGGCTGCCGCATGGAAAACATGGCTGACGCCATGCAGAAGATGGCGGCGGGCCTGGTCGCGCCGGTGATCGACACCGAGGTTGGCTTCGACGGAATCGATGCGGCGCTGAAGCGCATGGAAGGCCGCGACGTCTTCGGCAAGATCATCCTGCGCGTCGGCTGAAATGATCGGCAACGCCTTCAGGAAGATCCGCAGGGACGTGGGATTCCGCTATGGCAGGCGGCTTCGCCAGTTCAACTACTGGCTGGTCGCGCGCGTCGCGATGATCATCATCGCCGCGCTGCGCCTGCTGCCGCCCGACAGGGCGCTCAATTTCGCCGACCGCGCTGCCCGCCGCATCGGCCCTTGGGTAGCGCGCCATCAGGTTGCTGTCGACAATCTGCGCAAGGCCTATCCGGAAAAGAGCGATGCCGAGATCGAGGCGATCGCTTCCGACATGTGGGGCAACATGGCCCGCCTGGCCACCGAATACATCTTTCTCGATGCTTTGTTCGACTACGATCCCACTGCGACGAAGCCGGGCCGTGTCGAGGTCAAGGGCGTGGAGCATTTCGTGCGCATTGCCGGCGAGGACAAGCCGCATATCGTCTTCACTGGGCATCTCGGGAATTTCGAGCTGCTGCCAGTGGCAGCGGCGACCTTCGGCATGAACATCACGGCGCTCTTTCGCCCGCCCAACAACCCTTACCTCGCCGACTACATCCTCTCGACCCGCCGCTCGAGCATGGGATCGCTGCTGCCGTCTTCGACCGGTGCCTCGTTCGCACTTGCGGCCATCCTCGAGAAAGGCGGCAATATCGGCGTGCTGGTCGACCAGAAATTCACGGGCGGGCTCGAGACGACATTCTTCGGCCGCCCCTGCGAGAGCAACCGGGTTCTCGGCACCCTGGCGCGGCACTACGATTGCGATGTCTACCCGGCGCGCTGCGTGCGCCTGCCCAACAACCGTTTCCGGCTCGAGATCGAGGACAAGCTCACCTTGCCGCGCACCGCCGGCGGCAGTGTCGACGTCCGCGCCACCACCCAGCTTCTCAACGACGTGGTCGAGCGCTGGGTGCGAGAAGACCCCGGCCAGTGGATGTGGTTCCACAAGCGCTGGGAGATCAGCGGTCGCAAAAAGCGTCGGCCGGCGACAGTGCGCGACAAAGCCGCCTGAGCGGAACGATCTTTTGGGCACAGGCGCTATTTTGTTCTTGCTTTGTGCCGGCAGCTATGCTACTAATTTCGGTATGGTGCTATTTGGCCCCGACGAACCCGCCGCTCCGGCGGGTTTTTTATTGCGGGCCGAGGAGCAGGCCCTAATTCGTCACGAGGATCCGCGTATTGCCGAAGCCGGCTTTGCGCACCATCGAATAGAATGCGGCGGCGTTGCTGGGGTGGAGGCGCACACAGCCATGCGATGCCGGGCGTCCCAATTGCCGGATCGCGCCGGTGCCGTGGATAGCATAGCCGCCGCGGAAGAACACCGAATAGGGCATCGGCGACATGTCGTATTTGCGCGAATACCACATCCGGGCCGTCCGCTGTGGGCGATAGCTGCCGCGCGGCGTGATGTAGCCTTTGCGGGCGGTGGAAACGCTCCACCGGTAATACGAAAGCCCGTATCTTACTGTCATCGTCTGTGAGGATATGTCGATGTTCGCGACCAGGCTGGCCGCCCGGCTATCGAACGACGAACCGAACAGCATCGCCATCAATGCCGCTGCCATGAGAACAGTGTTTTTCATGCAATCAAACCCCTTTGATGCCCCTTGCCTGCCTGCCCTCACGCTGTTCTCCAGCGTTTTGATGGCAAGCCAGCGAGCTAACACCTACTCCCTGACGATTTCACCAATCCAAAGCAGCGAATTTGAACGATTTCCCGCAATAGTTGCCGTAACGACACGCAATCGCCTCGCAATTCGCCATCGGGCTTGCAAAACCCCCTCATCCGCTGCTCAATTCGCCGAATGAACGAACCGAACGAACGGCTCCTCAAGGCTATCGATGACCGGGCCGATGATCTGGTTGCACTGACTGCGGATCTGATCCGCTTTCCGACCATCAATCCGCCCGGCGAAGCCTATCGGCCATGTGCCGAATATATCGGCGCGCGGCTGAAGAAGCGTGGTTTTGAGATCGAATTCATCCGTGCCGAAGGCACGCCCGGCGACACTGACCGTTATCCGCGCGTCAACGTCGTCGCCCGTTTCGATGGTCGGGCGCCGGGTGCTTGCGTGCATTTCAATTCGCATATCGACGTGGTCGAGCCCGGCGACGGCTGGAGCCTCGATCCGTTCGCCGGCATCGTCAGGGATGGCAAGGTCTATGGCCGCGGCGCATGCGACATGAAAGGCGGGCTTGCCGCCTCGATCATCGCCGCTGAAGCCTTCATGGAGGTCTTTCCCGATTTTCCCGGCGCCATCGAGATTTCAGGCACGGTCGACGAGGAGTCCGGCGGCTTTGGCGGCGTCGCGCATCTGGCCAAGCTCGGCTATTTCTCCAGGCCGAAGGTCGACCACGTCATCATTCCCGAGCCGCTCAACAAGGATCGCATCTGCCTTGGCCATCGCGGCGTCTGGTGGGCGGAGATCGAGACCAAGGGCGAGATCGCGCACGGCTCGATGCCGTTCCTCGGCGACAACGCAGTGCGCCATATGGGCGCCGTGCTGCGGGCCTTCGAGGATGAGCTGTTTCCGGCGCTCGACCGCAAGATGACGCGCATGCCGGTCGTGCCCGAAGGCGCAAAACGCTCGACCATGAACATCAACTCGATCCATGGCGGCCAGACGGAGGATTTCCGGCCCGGCCTGCCCTCGCCCAACGTGCCTGATTCCTGCCGGCTGACAATCGACCGCCGCTTCCTGCTCGAAGAGGATCTCGCTACGGTCAAGAGCGAGGTGACCGATATCCTGGAACGGCTGAAGCGCGAGCGCAAAAAGTTCGACTACGAAATCCGCGATCTGATGGAGGTGCTGCCGCTGATGACCGAGCGCGACGCACCGGTGGTGAAGGCGGTCGCGCAAGGCATCATGGAGATATTCGACCGCGAACCGGATTACGTGATTTCGCCCGGCACCTACGACCAGAAGCACATCGCCCGCATCGGCCACATCTATGACTGCATCGCCTATGGCCCGGGCATCCTCGATCTCGCCCATCGGCCCGATGAATGGGTCGGCATTGCCGACATGCTGGACTCGGCAAAGGTGATGGCGATCGGCCTCGGCGTTCTGCTGAGGGGCGCCGGCCCGCGATGATCCGGCCATGGGCGGAAAAACATTCCTCCCGGCGTCGGCGGACGGTACGAAACGCAATTTACTCGGCGGCGAATTCACGCTTCTATCCGCCGGGTTTTGAGCACGTGTTTTAGCATATGGGGAGTTGCACGATGAAATTGTGGAAAACCATTCTGGCCGCCGCGGCGCTGGCGTTGGCCGCCGGAACCTCGGCGATGGCCGCGCGCACCGACCTGGTCATCGGCATTACACTCGAACCCCCGCATCTCGACCCGACGGCGGGTGCCGCCGCGGCAATCGACGAGGTACTCTATGCCAATGTCTTCGAGGGCCTGACCCGCATCGGCCCGAACGGCGAGGTGCTGCCCGATCTCGCCGAAAGCTGGAGCATTTCCGACGACGGCAAGGTCTACACTTTCAAGCTGCATACCGGCGTGAAATTCCATGACGGCAGCGACTTCAACGCCGACGACGTGAAATTCTCGCTTGACCGTGCCCGCGCCGGCAATTCCGTCAACGCGCAAAAGAGCCTGTTCGCCGCCATCGACAAGGTCGAGGTCGTCGATCCCACGACGGTGAAGGTCACGCTGAGGAACCCGCAAGGCTCGTTCCTCTACAATATGGGCTGGGGCGACGCGGTTGTCGTCGCGCCTGAGACAGCCGACACCAACAAGGAAAAACCTGTTGGCACCGGCCCGTTCAAGTTCCAGAACTGGGCCAAGGGCTCGTCGATCACGCTGGTCAAGTCGGACAATTACTGGGGCGCCCCGGTGTTCCTCGACAAGGCCGAGTTCCGCATCATTCCGGATGCCGCCGCCGCCGTTCCGGCGCTGCTTTCCGGCGACGTTCAGGCCTTTCCGTTCTTCGACCCCGACAGCGTCGCCCAGGTCAAGGACGACCCGCGCTTCAAGGTGGTGATCGGCTCGACCGAGGGTGAAACCATCCTGTCGATCAACAACAAGAAGCCGCCCTTCGACAAGCTGCAGGTCAGGCAGGCTATTTCCTTTGCGCTCGATCGCAAGGCGATCATCGACGGCGC
Source organism: Mesorhizobium sp. M0408 (assembly GCF_040321495.1). Taxonomy (NCBI): domain Bacteria; kingdom Pseudomonadati; phylum Pseudomonadota; class Alphaproteobacteria; order Hyphomicrobiales; family Phyllobacteriaceae; genus Mesorhizobium; species Mesorhizobium sp. M0408. The sequence goes on from NZ_JAMYRO010000004.1 coordinate 97,978, forward strand.
CTCGGCCGGCCTCGGCGTGCCGATCGGCTCGCACATGTCGCCCGCCAGCAAGGCCTATGTCGACCTCACCGGCCTCTATCCGCACAATGTGGAGAAGGCCAAGGAATTGCTGAAGGAAGCCGGCCTGGAGAGTGGGTTCAAGGCGACGCTGAAGCTGCCGCCGCCCTCCTACGCGCGGCTTGGCGGCGAGATCATCGCCTCCGAGCTTCGCGAAATCGGCATCGATCTCGAGATCATCCCGGTCGAATGGGCGCAATGGCTCGACCAGGTCTTCACGAAGAAGGATTACGACCTGACCATCGTTTCCCATACCGAGCCTAACGACATCGATATCTATTCGCGTAAGGACTATTACTTCAACTACGACAATCCGGCCTTCGACAAGATCATCGACGAGCTGAACCTTACCTCCGACGAGGCCAAGCGCACGACGCTGCTCGGCGAGGCGCAGAAGGTCCTGGCCGATGACGCCGTGGTCGGCTTCCTCTACGAATTGCCGAAGGTCGGCGTCTGGGACGCCAAACTGCAGGGCCTGTGGGAAAATGCCCCGATCCAGGCCAACGACCTGACCAAGGTGAAGTGGACGGATTGATCGCTGACAGAAAGGCGAAAATTGCACTCCGTCACACCCCCCTCTGTCCTGCCGGACATCTCCCCCTCAAGGGGGGAGATTGAGCCCTCACCGCCGCTTTCGCTAACCACTAGCGTTGCAAGGACAGTGCCGGCGTGGAAACTGCCAATCTCCCCCCTTGAGGGGGAGATGTCCGGCAGGACAGAGGGGGGTGGGCGGGAACGCAAGCTTCGCCCAGTGCTTGCATCAGGCGGCTCATGACCGCCTATCTCCTCAAGCGCCTCGCCATCGCCATCGTCACGCTGGTTCTGGCCTCGATGGTGGTCTTTGCCGTGCTGGAGATCATTCCCGGCGACCCGGCGCGGCTGATGCTTGGCCTGAACGCCAGCGCCGACCAGATCGAATTGCTGCGCAACCAGATGGGCCTCAATGCTCCCGTCGTGCTGCGCTATCTGCATTGGGCCGGCGGCTTGCTGAGCCTCGATTTCGGCCGTTCCTACACCTATTCGGTGCCGGTCATCGATCTGGTCCGTGAGCGCCTCGTCGTCTCGCTGCCGCTGGCACTGATGGCGCTGGCGCTGTCCACCGTCATTGCCATCCCGGTCGGGCTGTTTTCCGCCAGCCGGCGCGGCCGGGCCGGCGACACGATCGCGATGGGCGCCGCCCAGCTTGGCGTCGCCGTGCCCAACTTCTGGTTCGCGCTGATGCTGATCTATCTGTTCGCCGTCTGGCTGCGGCTGGTGCCGGGCGGCGGTTTTCCCGGCTGGAGCGCCGGTGTCTGGCCGGCGCTGAAGTCGCTGCTCCTGCCGGCAGTCGCTCTCGCTCTGCCGCAGGCGGCGATCCTCGCCCGGGTCACCCGCTCGGCGCTGATCGAAGTGCTGAACGAGGACTACATCCGCACCGCCCGCGCCAAGGGCCTGCCCTACCGGCTTGTCTTGTGGCGGCACGCACTGCGCAACGCCATGATCCCGGTGGTCACCATTTTAGGCCTGCAATTCGCCTTCCTGCTTGCCGGCACCATCATCATCGAAAACGTCTTCTATTTGCCCGGCCTCGGGCGGCTGGTGTTCCAGGCGATCAACCAGCGTGACCTGATCGTGGTCGAGAGCGTCGTCATGCTGCTGGTCGCCGCGGTCATCATCGTTAATTTCGTTGTCGATCTCTCCTATGCGGTGGTCGATCCGCGCCTGAAAGGCCGGCAATGACGCTGCACATCGACATCCCCGACGAGAACCTTGCCGGCATCCTGGCCAAGGCGTTTCGAAACCGTTCGTTCCTCGCCGGCCTCGTCGTCACCGCACTGGTGGCCGCGGTCGCGATCCTCTCCTTCTTGTGGACGCCTTACGACGTCACCAGGCTTGTCATTTCCGACAAGACCCAGGCGCCATCATTGGCGCACTGGTTCGGCACCGACCATTTCGGTCGCGACATCCTGTCAATGATCATGGTCGGCGCCCGCAACTCGATTGCCGTGGCGCTGGTGGCGGTCGGCATCGGCATGGGCATCGGCGTGCCGCTCGGCGCCTTTGCCGCGGCGCGCGGCGGCTTCGTCGACGACATGCTGATGCGGCTGAACGACCTGGTCTTCGCCTTTCCGGCGCTGCTTTCGGCAATCATGATCACCGCCATCTTCGGGCCGGGCGCGTTCAACGCCATCATTGCCATCGGCATCTTCAACATCCCGGTGTTCGCGCGCGTCGCCCGGGCCGGCGCCCTGGCGATCTGGCCGCGCGAATTCATCCTCGCCGCGCGCGCCGCCGGCAAGAGCAGGACGCTGATCAGCATCGAACATGTGCTGCCCAACATCGCCACGCTGCTGCTGGTGCAAGGCACCATCCAGTTCGCGCTGGGCATACTGGCCGAAGCCGGGCTTTCCTATGTCGGGCTGGGCACCCAGCCGCCGATGCCGAGCTGGGGCCGCATGCTGTTCGACGCCCAGACCCGCATGGTGGTGGCGCCGTGGATGGCGATCTTTCCGGGCATGGCGATCGTCATCACCGTGCTTGGCCTGAACCTGCTTGGCGACGGCATTGCCGACATTCTCGATCCGAAGTCGCGGCGGCAGCGATGAGCCTGCTCGAAATCGAGAGACTATCGCTGACCATCGGCGGCACGCCCATCCTCAGAGACGTCGAGCTATCCGTCGCGCCCGGCGAAGTCATGGGGCTGGTCGGCGAATCCGGCTCCGGCAAGTCGATGACGGCGCTCACCGTGATGCAGCTACTGCCCTGGGCGGCGCACGCCACGGGACGCGTTACCTTCGACGGCATCGATATTCTGGCGGCGAGCGAGGACCAGATGTGCGCGCTGCGCGGCGACGACATCGGCATGGTGTTCCAGGAGCCGATGACGGCGCTCAACCCGGTCAAGACCATCGGCGAGCAGGTTGCCGAGGGTATTCGCTGGCACACCAGGGCGAGCCGCGCGGACGCCGAGCAACGGGCGCGAAAAATGCTGGACCGGGTCGGCCTGCCGGCAGCGCAGTTCCCGCTGTCGCGTTATCCGCACGAACTCTCCGGCGGCCAGCGCCAGCGCGTCGTCATCGCCATCGCCTGTGCGCTGAAACCCAAGCTGCTGATTGCCGACGAGCCGACGACCGCGCTCGACGTGGTGCTGCAGGCGCAGATCCTCGACCTGCTGCGCGACCTCGTAGCGGAAAACCGCATGGGGCTGCTGCTTATCTCGCACGACCTCGCCGTGGTGACCGAGATGGCGGACCGCATCACCATCCTGCGCCACGGCGAGGTGATGGAGGCCGGCGACACGGCGCGCATTCTGTCCGGACAGCTTCATCCCTATACGCGCCAGCTGGCGCAGGCCTCGATGCATGTACCCGCGCGGGCTAGGCACAGCGTCGGCCAAGGAAAACCTCTGGTTGAGGTAGACAGCGTGACGCGCGACTATCCGGCACGGCGCACATCGCTGCTCAAGCGAGGGGCTCCCATCCGCGCCGTCGACGATGTTTCTTTCTCGATGGCGCCCGGCCAGTCGGTGGCGCTCGTCGGGCGTTCCGGCTGCGGCAAGTCGACGCTTGCCCGCATGGTTCTGGCGCTGGACAAGCCGACGGCCGGTACGATCCGCTTCCGCGGCGATACCCTCACCGGCAAGAGCGAGGCGGAGCTGAAGCCGGCGCGGCGCGACATGCAGGTCGTGTTCCAGGACCCGTACGGCTCGTTCGACCCACGCCAGAAGGTCGAGAGATTGGTGGCCGAGCCGCTGCATGTGCTGGAGAAGAAGCCGGCGCCCGCCGCGCGGCGCGAGATGGTGGCGCATGCGCTGCACGAGGTCGGCCTCTCACCAGGCGACATGGACAAATACCCGCACGAGTTTTCGGGCGGCCAGCGCCAGCGCCTGTCGATCGCCCGCGCCATCATCACCCGGCCGAAGCTGGTCGTCGCCGACGAGCCGGTCTCGGCGCTCGACGTCTCGATCCGCGCGCAGATCCTCGATTTGTTCGCCGAGCTCAACCAAAAACTCGGCATCGCCTATCTGTTCATCACCCATGATCTGACCGTCGCCCGCGCCATCACCGACGAGGTGATGGTCATGCATGATGGCAAGATCGTCGAGCGCGGCAGGACGAACGAAGTGCTCGACCACCCGCAGTCCGAGGCGGCCAAGGCGCTGGTCACTGCTGCTCCAGACCTGCACCGGGCGATTGCAAAACGGCTGCACGAACAGGGCTGAGCAGCCGGTTCGCAAAGCGAGTTCATCGTGCCGGTGGCACAATGAAAGGCCAGCGAACGCCGGGACGCTGCGGAGCAGCGGGGACCCGGCTGTGTCGCTTCGTGGCACGGCTAACCTTATTCGTTCGGCGCATGGGCGGGAGAATGGCCATTGACAGCAAACGGTTATGAAAGGCGCGACGGGCCGGAGCCTGATCGGGTTCCTCCGCTGGGCCTGGGCGGCTCCGCTGCTCTGTTCGGCGCGGGTGCTCTGCTGCTGTTCCTGACAACGCGGGTAGCCGTCCCGGCATTCGTCTCCGCCACCGGGGCAGAGCCTGTGGTGATGTGGTTCCTGGCCGCAAGCATCGTCCTTTTTGGCCCCCTGCTTCTCACGGCTGCCCTGCTGTTGTATCGGGAACGGCGTTCAGGAAGGCCGGGGTGGTTGGGCGCGCGGCTATGGCTTCGCCCGATGAATGGCGGCGACTGGCTCTGGGCTGTTGGAGGGCTGGCGGCCGTCGGCGTGTTGACCGGCGGCATCGGCGCCGCGCTCCGGATGCTGCAAGACGGGAAGAATTTTAATCCCTCGTTCATGGCTTTCGAGCCGCTCGGTCCCGGCCGGTACTGGATTCTCGGCGCGTGGCTTCCGTTTTTTGTGCTGAACATCGTTGGGGAAGAGTTTGTCTGGCGGGGTTTCGCGCTGCCGCGGCAAGAGATCGCCTTCGGCAGGCGGGCTTGGCTGGTCAATGGGATCCCGTGGTTGCTGTTCCACGCTGCCTTCCCCTGGCAAGTCCTGTTGACCCTTGTGCCGATCACGTTGCTGCTGCCCTATGTCGTCCAGCGGCGTCGCAGCACATGGGCCGGGATGGTTATCCACGCCGGGTTCGGAGCGATGGGCTTCTTGGTCCTGGCGTTCGGGCTTGCATGAATGCCGCACGAAGTGAAGGGCTTGACGCGGAGCGGAGCAAAGCTGCCGAACCAAGGAAACGACGAATCTGAGAATGATGAACGCGACAAACCCGAGTGCGGCAGTTCAAGTCCTGCCAGACAATCTCTGAACCCTTACACCGGGGCCCACTTTTGGTACCTTCCGGGGGGGGGGGCCAGTTCAAGGGAACGTCAATTCGCACACATTCCAAACTGAACGCGAGAGGGTAAACGTCATATGGACTACCTAAAGGAAAATCTCATTGGAAAAGAATTTCGATCAATTAAGTACGAAAACGGCAGTATCATGATCGTACTTGAGAGAGGTTCCATCGCAGTAAATACCAAAATTTCATGCTCTATCCTGGCATACATGCAGTCTATCAATATTATTGACGTTGTCACCGACTCCGGATGGGTTTCCATTATATTCTCTGACAGATCTGAGATTCGCATATCGCGAGTAATTGAGCGCGGGATTTCTCCGGAAAGCTTTGTCTATCACGGCGAGGATAACATAATAATAGTGGATAATTCAATAAGTAAATGAAGTCAGATCATGGAGATTGTAGCGGCTTCGACTGTGAGACGTGGCATACGTGACTACTTCGAGGGCATTGTCCTTCTCCCAAGGCTACAGGACGCCAGCTTTCGGCCTGAACGACATCTGATTGCGCGACGGGACTTTGCCGGCGAACTTTTCTAAATTGCGGTGACGAATTAGGGGATGGGGTGACGGGTGCACTTTGTCGCCTTCGCCTAGTCCCCCAACAAAGGAGGCGATAAACCTCCCTCTGTTCCAAACGACTAACAGGAGGGGCTAATGGTCGACCTATCAATGCTCGAGTGGTTAGAGGAGTGGTACCAAGGGCAGTGCAACGGCGATTGGGAACACCAATACGGCATAAAAATTGATACGATCGACAACCCTGGATGGGAAGTTTCAATAGATTTGCACGGGACGCAGCTCTATGGAAGAAAGTTTACAGACGTAAGCTTTCAGTATGGCGACGAAATAGATTGGTTTTTTGTAACAGTAAATGACGGTACTTTCAAGGGATTTGGAGGGGCAAGGAACTTGTCGAAGATTATCGAAGAGTTTAAAAAGTTTGCGATGGATACGCAAAGGTAAATAGAGCAATTAGATGCCTCAAGATTTTTTTTCGCCAGATGTACAAAACGGGAACTACGGTGACAGTGCTGGACTGCACCCCGTAAGTGAGACACGGTAATTTCTGTGACAGGCTATCCTTGGAGGATGGCCTATGACAGACAAAATGACGTTCAGAACGTCAACAGTCAGCCGATGCCTCAGCCTTGCGGCTTCACCACGTCGGCCGGGCTGATGTCGAGCAGGTCGAGCGTGCGGCGCAACAGCTGCATTTCGCTCCCGGCGAGTTGCGAATCGGCCTTGGCGATTTCGGCCATGTGGCGGGCGAGCAGCTTGCGCCGTTCGACGTCGAGGTCGCGGAACTGCGCGACGGCCTGCGAGCCGTTGGTCTCGTAGCCGAATTCGTTGAGATATTCGATGACGCTGTCGATGCTGGTTTCGGGAATGCCGAAGGCGTCCCGGCAGATACGCCTGAAGGCGGTCATTTCGCTTTCGCTGACCGATCCATCGGCCAATATCATACGGAACAGCATCAGCAGCTCCGCCGACAGCACCGGATCGTCCGCGACCTTGCGCACGCCAGGATCGCCGTCGAAGATCGAGCGTATCTGGTCCAGCAATCCCATCGCCATCAGCCCCTTCCGATTCGTTCGGAAGGTAGCGCGGAATCGGATTTGCGCAAACGGGGTGCGAATGGTGAAAAGGACAATCGCTTCAGGTTTGAATTCGCCTCCTCACCCTTTTAGGGCGTTGGCGCTGCCCCTCACCTGCCTGCCGGCGTCCTCTCCCCGTTTAGTGACGGGGAGAGGGGCGCTCTCGTCACCGATTTCGCCAATCGCAGGCGATGCAAGAAAAGGCGCCGACGTTGCGACCAGCCCTTTCTCCCCGTCACTATACGGGGAGAAATGCCCGGCAGGGCAATGAGGGGCGGCGGCGACATCGACAATTGGTGGTCTCCGCCACAATTTGGAAACTGTCATTCGTCTGAAGCGATGCCCTTCTGATCGAACGCGCAGCACCGTTCTGGCCACTCCCATAAAACTGCTGGCCAATCCGGCAAGCCCCGCTGCGTGCGCTCATTGGTGTGTGACCGCGCGCCTGATACTATGCCGCTGTACGAATCATGTTGAGGAGGGACCGAACATGAATCTCAGTGCGCCTACCCAGCTTATTTTCATTATATCCCTTGTCATCGCCATCATCGGCGTTCTCGCCGCGCTTGGCGTTCTTGCGTTTATACCTTTGAATGCCGCGTGGATTGTCGTCATCGCCTACATCGTGCTGGCCGCCGGCTGCCTGATGCGCGGGGCTTAAACACATCCAGACAACTCCGAATCTCAGGCAACTCGGAGCGCCCGGCCAAAAGCCGGGCGCTTTTGATTCCGACGGATGGTCTGTTAAAGTCGCTTGGCGGAAGGAAAGCGCATGCCCGCCGACAGCAAAGACGGCAGCCATCACGACAGCCCAGGCCTCGATCGATTCGAGATGGTGCGGCGCGCGCCGAGCCATCGGCTTCAGGGCGCCGTCACCGACATGTGCGGCTTTCGCGAAACCATGCCAGGCCATTTCCGCGCTATCGAATATGCCTCGCTGACCGTGCCGCTGGTCATCAGCTTTGCCGAACCCTTTGCCATCGGGCTCGGCAGGGACCCCAGCGACAATGACCGCTTCGCCAGTTTTGCCGCCGGCCTTTATGCCGGGCCGGTGGTGATCGAATCCTGCGGCGGCACCTGCTGTGTGCAGATCAATTTCACCCCGCTCGGCGCTCGTCGCTTCTTCGGCCGGCCGATGAGCGAACTGACCGACCGCATGGTCGGCCTGGATGACGTGCTCGGCGTTGAAGGCATCGCCCTTCGTGAAAGGCTCGGCAATGCGCCGGGTTGGAGCACACGCTTCGCCATCGTCGAAGCCTTCGTCGCCGATCGGTTGGCAACCGCAGACCGCACTCAAGCCGACATAGTCTGGGCCTATGAGACGATCGTCTCGACGCGTGGCCGGACCCGCATCTCGACGCTGGCCGAAAAGCTTGGCTGGAGCCGCAAGCATCTTGCCGGAAAATTTTCGGACGCGATCGGAACCGGCCCAAAAACGCTGTCGCGCATCGTCCGCTTCAACCATGCGCTTGGCCTGTCGAGACAGGCGAACAGCGCTTGGGCCGACATCGCCGCCGGCTGCGGCTATGCCGACCAGGCGCATCTGGTGCGCGAGTTCCGCGACCTCGCAGGCGTCACGCCGACCACTGTCGCCGCGAGGTAACATTTCTTCAAGACGCGCAACCGGCCTTCGCGCAGACTGGGTTGATCGACCAACCCGTTGAAGGAGATCAGCCATGCCGAACACCACCGAACCACCGCGGCTTTATCCGGCGCTGCGCTACAGAAATGCCGGCAACATGATCGACTGGCTGTGCGAGGCCTTCGGCTTCAGCGTTCGCGCCCGCCATGGCGAAGGCGACGTGGTGCACCACGCCGAACTCGCATTCGGCTCTTCGATCATCATGCTCGGCACGGCGCGCGACGATGCCTATGGCAAGATGGTCGGCGCGCCCGGCTCGGGCGGCGGCAAGTCGATCTACATTGCGGTCGCTGATGCCGACGCGGCATACGCGCGCGCAAAAACCGCCGGCGCCGAGATTCTGGAAGAGCTCACCGACCGCGACTATGGCAGCCGCGAATTCATATGCCGCGATCCGGAAGGCAATGTCTGGTCGTTCGGCACCTACTGGCCGAAGGCTGACGAGAAAGCATGATCCCGAAAAGTGGAGACCGGTTTTCGGACAAGATCATGCTCAAGCAAAGTATCTAACGCGCCAGCCCAAAAATCGCGTCGCAGTCGAGGTGGGTTTCCAGTTCGGCTGCGATCTCGTCGAGTGCCCGTTCGACCTCGGCGCGGTAGTCGATGCCGCCGCCCTTGACGCCAAGGCTTTCGAGGAATTTCGCCCGGAAGGCATCGGCGGAAAACAGCCCGTGCATATAGGTGCCCAGCACCTTGCCATCGGCCGAGATAGCGCCGTCATCGATGCCGTTGATAACGGCGGACGGCCGCAGCGTATCCGGACCGGTGGTGCGGCCGAGATGGATCTCGTAGCCGTCGAGCGGCAGATCGAACGGCACCGAGCGCGCGCTGACGTTGCGCACCGTCTTTTCCGGCTCCATCACCGTTTCGACGTCGAGCAGGCCGAGGCCTTGCGTTTCGGTAACGCTGCCCTCGATGCCGTCGGGATCGCGCACGATATGACCAAGCATCTGGAAGCCGCCGCAAATGCCGACGATATGACCACCGCGTTTCCTATGCGCGGCAAGGTCGCGGTCCCAGCCGTTCTCGCGAAATTTCAGGAGATCGCCGATCGTCGACTTCGAGCCGGGAATGACCACCAGACCCGCACCTTCGGGCAAGCGCTCACCAGGCGGCACGAACACCACCTCGACCTGCGGTTCGGCCTTGAGCGGGTCGAGATCGTCGAAATTGGCGATGCGCGAGAGCACCGGCACGGCGATCTTCAGCGCGCGCTTCTCGCCGGACGCCAGTCGCTCGAGCACGACGGAATCTTCCGATGGCAGCCGCGCCGCCGCCTTCAGCCACGGCACGACGCCAAAACAGCGCCAACCGGTGAATTTTTCGATCGCCTTGATGCCGTCTTCGAACAGCGAGACGTCGCCACGGAACTTGTTGATGAGATAGCCGACGATCATGCGCCGGTCCTCCTCCGGCAGGATCAGATGGGTGCCGGCGACCGAGGCGATAACGCCGCCGCGATCGATATCGCCGACCAGGATCACCGGCACGCCGGCGCGCGTCGCAAAGCCCATATTGGCAATGTCGCGGCTCCTGAGATTGATCTCGGCCGGCGATCCCGCGCCCTCGACGATGACCAGATCGGCGCCCTCGCCGACCTTTGCCCAGGAGTCCAGCACCGCATCCATCAGCCGGCCCTTCAGCGCCTGGTAGTCGCGCGCCCGCGCCTCGCCGAACACCTTGCCCTGCACGACGACTTGAGCGCCGACATCGGTCTGCGGCTTGAGCAGCACCGGGTTCATGTGGACGGTCGGCGCCACGCCGCAGGCGATCGCCTGAAGCCATTGCGCGCGGCCGATCTCACCGCCGCCTGAATCGCCCGGAATATCGGCGACAGCGGCGTTGTTCGACATGTTCTGCGGCTTGAAGGGCCGCACTTTCAAGCCGCGCTTCTTCGCCGCGCGGCACAGACCGGCGACGAGCACTGTCTTGCCGACATCCGAACCCGTGCCCTGCAGCATGATTGCCTTGGCCATTATCAGCCCCTGCCCTGCGCAACGGTTGCGGTGATCGTCGACTTGGCTGCCAGCGGGCCGCCGCGCCAGAGATAGAGCGCCAGCAGCGGCTCCTTGCCAGTGCGCATGGCGTGGTTGACGTCAGAGGCATGGTGGATCACCTCGCCCGCCGCTCGAAGGCGAAAACCGCCGTCGCCCATGCGCCATTCGGTGCCGCCGGTCAGCGGGATGTAGATCTCCTCCGCGACATGGTGATGATCGGGGTAGACGATGTCGGGTCCAAGGATCAGCAGGCCGGCCGCAACCTCGTCATTGACGAAATGCCCGCGTGTACCGAACACCTCCAGCCAGCCGTAATTGTCGATGAAAACCTTGCCGAAATCCGCCTCGCCATAGGTTTGCCCCCAGCGCAGATCGCCGCGACGCTCCGCAACCAGCCGCGCCAGCGGCTTGGCCGCAGCGGGAGCGAGTTCGACGATACGGTCGAGCTGAAGGAGACAAGGCAGTGCATGCGGTTCGAGCGGCCGGCTTGGCATGTCCCAGCCGATTCGGGCCACGGCGTCGCGCACCAGCGCATCATCGAACGTCTGGAGATAGGCATGGAAGCGTCCAAGCAGTTCGTCGAAATTTGTCGTCACACTTTGCTCCAAAGCGCATTCGCACACAGCCGCTGCCCAGATGGTTGGATGGAGACGATCGGGTTGCGCGGCGGCATCATTGGTCTAGATTGGACTGCGCGCAAAGCCAAAAACGACAGGCCAGCAGGCCGGAAACATCAGGGAGCACGCCATGGACGCCGCTGTCGATGCGGGCACCAGCCAGTTCGAACTCAACGAAGACCAGCGCGCCATCCAGGAGATGGCGCAAGCCTTCGCCGCCGACCGTGTGGCGCCGAACGCACTCGACTGGGATCGCAACAAGTATTTCCCCGCCGATGTGATCCGCGAGACAGGTCCGCTCGGCCTTGGCGGCATCTATGTCCGCGAGGATGTCGGCGGCTCGGGGCTCGGCCGGCTCGACGCCGTGCTGATCTTCGAAGCGCTTTCGCGGGCCGATCCGGCGTTTTCCGCCTTCATCTCGATCCACAATATGGCGGCATCGATGATCGACCGCTTCGGCAGCGACGAGCAACGTCGGCGCTTCCTGCCGAAGCTGACCTCGATGGAATGGCTGGCCAGCTACTGCCTGACCGAGCCGGGTTCGGGATCCGATGCCGCGGCGCTGAAGACGCGTGCGGTCAAAAGCGGCGGCGATTATGTGCTGAACGGCGCCAAGCAGTTTATCTCCGGTGCCGGCGACAGCGACCTCTATGTCGTCATGGCGCGCACCGGCGCCGACGGGCCGAAAGGCATTTCCACCTTCGTCGTGCCGAACGATGCGCCCGGCCTTTCCTTCGGCGCCAACGAGCGCAAGATGGGCTGGCACATGCAGTCGACCCGCCAGGTCGTCTTCGAGGACTGCAAGGTGCCGGCGGAAAACCTGCTGTCGGTCGAGGGCGCCGGTTTCGGCATCGCCATGGCCGGGTTGGACGGCGGCCGGTTGAACATCGCTGCCTGCTCGCTCGGCGGCGCGCAATCGGCGCTCGACAAGGCACTCGCCTACACCGCCGAACGCAAGGCTTTCGGCTCGAAGATCAACCAGTTCCAGGCGCTGCAGTTCAAGCTTGCCGACATGGAGACCGAACTGCAGGCAGCGCGCGTCTTCCTCTACACCGCCGCCTCGAAGCTCGACCGCAACGCGCCGGATGCCTCGAAATGGTCGGCGATGGCCAAGCGCTTCGTCACCGACACCGGCTTCAACGTCGCCAACGACGCCCTGCAGCTGCATGGCGGCTATGGTTACCTGCACGACTACGGCATCGAGAAGCTGGTGCGGGACCTGCGTGTCCACCAGATCCTCGAAGGCACCAACGAGATCATGCGCGTCATCATCGCACGCGCGCTGATCGGACGATAGAGAATTTAGTGAATAGTGAATGGTGAATGGTGAATGGTGAGTCTATCATATAGACCATGAGTAATACATGATCCCTACTGACTACTGACTACTGACTATTCACTATTCACTATTCACTATTCCACTCACGGAGCGCCATTATGACCACCATCGCCTTCATCGGCCTCGGCAATATGGGCAATCCGATGGCCGCCAACCTGGTCAAGGCCGGATATGCCGTGCACGGCTTCGACCTAGTGCCGGAGAACCTCGTCATTGCCAGGGAGCACGGCGTCGTCGTCATGGCCAATGCCGTTGCGGCGGTGAAGGATGCCGATGCGGTCATCACCATGTTGCCGGCCGGCAAGCATGTTCTGTCGGTTTACGCAGACATCGCGGCCAAGGCGAAAAAAGGTGCGCTGTTCATCGATTCCTCGACCATCGATGTCGAGTCGGCCCGAAAGGCCCATGCCATCGCCGCCAAGCACGGATTGCTGACGATCGACGCGCCGGTCTCCGGCGGCACGGGCGGTGCGGCGGCCGGCACGCTGACCTTCATGGCCGGCGGTTCGAAGGAGGCCTTCGCCAAGGCCGAACCAATCCTCAAGCCGATGGCCGGCCGCATCGTTCATTGCGGCGACGACGGCGCAGGACAGGCGGCGAAGATCTGCAACAATATGATTTTGGGCATTTCGATGATCGGCGTTGCCGAGGCCTTCGTGCTGGCGGAAAAGCTCGGCCTGTCGCACCAGGCGCTGTTCGACGTCGCCTCGACCTCGTCCGGCCAGTGCTGGTCGCTGACCACCTACTGCCCGGTGCCCGGCCCGGTGCCGACATCGCCCGCCAACAATGGCTATAAGCCTGGCTTCGCGGCGGCACTGATGCTGAAGGACCTCAAACTGTCGCAGGAGGCCGCACAGAGCGTCGGTGCGGCAACGCCGCTCGGCGCCGAGGCAGCCCAGCTCTATGCGCTGTTCAACGCACAAGGGAATGCCGGCGCGGATTTTTCCGGCATCATTAATTTCCTCCGTGGTAACCCGGCGTAAGCTCCAAGTTCACAGGTTTCGATCTGCCCAAAGCGGAAAGCCGGCAAATTTAGATTTGCTTAAGCTCTTGCTAACCCTGCAGTAACGATATGCGTTTAAAACGGATTGCGAGGCGGACATCCGCCCGGCGCTCCGGATCAGGTCTCGCGTACCGGAGCCCGTAAGTTTCGCCGTTAGTTTCGCAAGTGTATTGTTGGCGAAGCGCCATGCGTATCTGGCAAAGCCGCGTTCCGATGGAGCGCGGTTTTTGCGTTTCGCATTCTTCAAGGACAATGAGGCGATCGCCCTGGCGCGTCTCCAGATGATCGTCGGCGTCGTGGCTGCTGTCCTGAGCTACGTCGACCCACAGGTGGTCGCGCCCCAACCCCCCCAGCGCGTCGGTGCCATGGCTCATCGGTCAGCTACGCTACTTGCGTGCGAGCACGACGTGGGCCTCTTGGGGGAACATCAGCTCCCCTTCAGTTGAATAGATTGCCAGCGAAAAATTTAGATCACCGGTGATCGCTGCGATGACTGCTTCCCGATGTCCGGCATCCATTCCGCTGACCAGCCCGGCCTGCGGAGTCGCCGCCAATTGTAGTCGCACATATTCCCTCGACGAGGGAAATCGGATGTTCTGTGTCGTCGTGTGGATGGTCACCTGACGAAATCCCGCCTCGGCCACCAATCGGTAAAGCTCGTCCGCATCAGCGAGTGAATGCTCAGACCTTTTCGTTGCCGAAGCGCCTGGACCGAGGTGTCGATCCAAGGCATCCGCCAGCGCCTTCGCCGCAGGAGTGTGCTCAATAGCGCTGAAAACGTTTAAAGCCAGTCGGCCGTCAGGCACCAGAACCCGGAACATCTCACGGAGCGCACTAGATCGATCCGGAAAAAACTGCAGTCCGAGCTGGCAAAGAACCAGATCGAAGGCGGAGTCAGGGAACGGCATTTCGAGCGCGCTTCCCTCGTGCCAGTCGATACGCGCTCCAGCGCCTCTCGGGAGCGACCGAGCAACGGCGAGCATGCCCGTATTGATGTCGAGGCCGACGACCTGCCCACTTCCCATACGCTCGGCAGCCGAGCGTGCCACCACGCCGGTGCCGCAAGCTACGTCCAGAATCCGCTCACCAGATTGAGGCGCAGCACGATCCATCAGGTCCGCAGCCCACAGGGCTGTGATTGCCGGGACTAGGTAGCGCTCGTAGAGGTCCGCGGCGCTGCCTTCCAGCTGCCACTGCTCCTGTTTGGCCATAGTGTCCCTCCCGCACAACGATCTCGGGCAACGGGCCCGATCGGCGCTTCAGCAGCCATCATAAAGCGCGTGTCTGTCGACTAGCAACCGGGCAATGGAAACCGGCAGGGTGCTATTCTTCTCGTTCCGTATCACAACGGTCTTACACCATCCGCCCCAAGTAGAATCAAACACACATTCCACTGTGCACTCCACGCGCGGCATCTCGCCAATATTTACGAGGCCGATATCCACGAGTTTGTAGCGAGCGATTGCCTTTGGATATTTCCTGAAAACACTCTCAATTTCTGCCACGAAGCCCTTGTGCTCTTCTGGAACCGGCCTTTTGAAAGGTGTTTTGGCGTGCTGCGCAAGACATACAGTGATGACCGATTGCATAACCAAGGCTAGGATCAAAGAAATGGTGCGCATCAACTGTCTCCAATACGCCTTACGTGGAGAGATGTTTTGATGGTGGATGGCCGCAACTCCGGGACGGGGGGAGGCCGTATCGAGGGTAGTCTGCGTCAAACATGGCCCACCATCGCCCGTGTAATCGTTGCACGGGCAGTTGCCGTGCGCCTCTATGTGCGCGTTGCAAGGGTTCCCGAACCCAAACCCATCATCAGGTAAAGTTACTCCCGCCCGCGCCAGTAGCGCCGCGGCTTCTTTCCGCGCGCTAATGATCAAGAACGCGGCCTTTTCCAGGGCTTCCGATTGTTCGCGCGTGAGACCTTCCCGAGACAGATATTTAAAGATCCTCGTCTGGCGAACTCTTCGCATGAAGCGGCATTCAATCTCCGGGCGCCCGATTCCCGGGCGCCCGGCAAACGTTCCATCTTACCGCTTGCGCAAATCTGCTTGCGCCAGGTCGAGCGCCGTGGCGATGCGGTCGCAGGCCATGTCGATCGTCTCGCGCGTCCAGATCAGCGGCGGCGACAGGATCATCGTGTCGCCGGTAGCGCGCAGCATCATGCCCTGGACAATCGCGTGGTCGCGAACCATCACCGCCGCGCTGCCGGCCGGCAGGAAGCGCTCCTTGGTCACCTTGTCCTTGACGATCTCGATCGCCCCCATCAGCCCGAACGAGCGCACCTCGCCGACCAGATCGTGCCCACCGAGACGTTCCTGCAGGGCCCTGGCGAAGTAAGGCCCGGTGTCGTTCCTCACGCGCTCGACCAGGCCTTCGCGCTCGATGATCTCGAGGTTCTTCAGCGCCACCGCGCAGGCCACCGGATGCCCGGCATAGGTGTAGCCGTGATAGAATTCGCCGCCCTTTTCGACCAGCGTCGCCGCGATGCGGTCGCCGACCAGCAGCGCCGACAGCGGCTGATAGCCAGAGGTCAGCGCCTTGGCCGTGGTGATGGTGTCGGGCTCGACATCGAAGGCTTGTGCGGCGAACCACTCGCCTGTGCGGCCATATCCGGTGATGACCTCGTCCAGCATCAGCAGGACATCGTATTTGCGGCAGATGCGCTGCACCTCCGGCCAATAGCTCATCGGCGGGATCTTCACCCCGCCTGCCCCCATCACCGGCTCGCCGATGAAGGCGGCCACCTTGTCGGCGCCGGCTTCGAGGATCGCGTCCTCGACCGCTTTTGCCGCGCGCAGGCCGAAATCATGGTCGCTTTCGCCGGGCAGTGCGAGCTCATAGGCATAGGGCATCATCACATGGACGATGTTGGGCACGGCGCCGCCGAGCTGCTTGTGCATCAAATCCATGCCGCCGAGCGAGGCGCCGGCGATGGTCGAGCCGTGGTAGCCCATCTTGCGTGAGATGATGCGGTTCTTCTCGGGCCTGCCTTCCAGCACCCAATAGTGACGGACCAGGCGCAGCGCCGTGTCGTTGGCCTCCGAACCGGACGAGCCGTAGAACACCTGGTTGATGTGCCTTGGCGCGATCTCCGCCAGCTTTTTCGACAGCAGAACCGGCGTCGGCGTCGAGCATTTGAAGAAAGAGTTGTAGTAGGGCAATTCCTTCATCTGGGCGTAGGCGGCGTCGGCCAGCTCGTCGCGGCCATAGCCGACATTGACGCACCACAGCCCAGCCATGCCGTCGAGGATTTCCGTCCCTTCGGCATCATAGATGAACGGCCCGTTGGCGTGGGTGATGATGCGCGAGCCGGTCTCGCGCATCTCTTTGTGGTCGGTGAACGGATGAAGGTGATGCGCGGCATCGATCTGCTGAAGCTGCTTCAGCGAATAATTCTGGTAGGTCATGTCTGGTCTTTCCTCTTGAACCAATCCGGCAGCTTTCGCGCCGGGGCGGATTCGTCAGAGGACAGCGGGCGGCGAATAGCCGATGCGAGCGCAGAGCCGCAACAGCTCGGCGCGTAGCGTGCGCGACGACGGCGTCACCGCCACCCCAAATGCGCAACCCGATTTCGCCAGCCGAGCCATGCATGCACCTTAGGCTGCCTCGAGCCCTCAGTTCAAGCCGTGCCGGTCAAGCGACGCCGGTCAATTGGTGCCAGTCAGGGCCCGCTGCAGGAAGACGTACTTCATCGCCGCCTGTGCGGCCTGCGGCCGCCGGTCGCCGCGTCCGCCATGGCCGCCCTCGGTCTCCTCGAAGAACAGCGTCTTGCCGTGGCCGGCCGCCTGCAGCCGTGCCGCCATCTTGCGGGCATGCCCGGGATGGACGCGATCGTCGGCGGTCGAGGTCGTCAGCAACACCGGCGGATAGGCTGCATCCGTGTCTACATGCTGATAGGGCGAATAGGCGGCGAGCCAGGCTGCCTCTTCCGGCTTCGCCGGATCGCCATACTCGGCCATCCATGACGCGCCGGGCGGCAGCTCGGTGTAGCGCAGCATATCGAGCAGCGGCACGTCGATGATCACTGCACCGAACAATTCCGGGTGCTGGGTCAGCGAGACGCCGGTCAGCAAGCCACCATTCGATCCGCCCTGGATGCCCAGTGTGGCGGGCGTAGCGATGCCGCGTTTGACCAGATCTTGCGCGACGGCAGCGAAATCGTCGAAGGCATTCTGGCGATTGGCCTTGAGCGCCGCCTGGTGCCAGTTCGGGCCGAACTCGCCGCCGCCGCGGATGTTGGCCTGCACATAGGCATTGCCCTTCTCCAGCCACAGCCTGCCGCGTACGCCGGCATAGCCGGGCAGCAGCGGCACTTCGAAGCCGCCATAGCCGTAAAGCAATGTCGGCACGGGTCCATGCAAGTCGCGCCTCCTGACGACGAAGTACGGGATCATCGTGCCATCCTTCGAGCGCGCCTCGAACTGTTCGGAGAGCAGGGACGACGCGTCGAAACGCGCCGGCTGCGACTTCACCGTTGCCAGCCCCGCGGCGTTGTCGTCCGACCAGATGATCGAGCTCGGCGTCAGGAAATCGGTGAAGGAGAAGGAGACGCTGGAACCGAAATGCTCGGCATGGCTGATGCCGACATTGCCGTTTTCGGGCAACGCCACGGGCTTGAACTCCCAGCCGCTGTCGCTGCGCTTGCCGGCGACGACCTTGCCGCGCACATTGTCCATCAAATTGATGAACAGCCGGTCCTGCGTGCGGGCAATGCCGGCGATCGAGACGCGGTGCGCCGGCTCGAGCACGGTATCGAGGGATCCGAATAGCCCGGTTTCGATCCAGCGCTCGAAATCGAGTGAATAGAGTCCGTCGGGCTTACACAGCGTGCCGTCCGGCGCAGTCCACGGGGTACGCACGCCAAAGACGAGCTGGCCTTTGAACAGCGCCGTATCGGTGACGTCGTCCGGCAACGGGATGCGCCTGTTTCCGCCGGAAGGCAGCCGCAGGAAGCTGTGCGAGGCGAAGAAGTCGATGGTCCGGGCGAGGAAGACATGACGCTTGTCGCCGTCGAATTCGACGGACCCGCCGGCGGCAAGATCCTGCTTCAGCGCCTCGAAGATCGGCATCGCCGCTTCCAGTGGCGTGCCGCGCCGCCAAAGCTTGACCACGCGCGGATAACCGGACTGGGTCTTGTCGTCCTCCTCGAAGGCGGCGGAAACGATAACCGTGTCCTCGTCCAGCCAGCTAAAGCTCGATTTCGAGGCAGGAGCGCGAAAGCCGCCATCGGCGAACGATCTGCTTTCGATATCGAATTCGCGCATCTCGCTGGCATCGCCGCCATCCGGCGACAGGTTGAGCAGGCAGCGGCTGAAGTCGGGGTAGAGCCGGCTGGCGCCGCTGAACACCCATTTCACCCCCTCTTTCGCCGCCAGACTGTCGAAGTCGATGATCGTCTGCCATTCCGGCTTGTCGGTCTTGTAGGAGGCGACGGTGGTGCGCCGCCAGAGGCCGAGTACGTTCGTCCGGTCCTGCCAGAAATTATAGACATAGCCGTTGATAGCGGCCCCGACGGCGATGTTATCCTCGGCTGTCATCAGGTCGAGCGCCGTCTCGAACGACGTCTGATAGGACGGATCACCCTGCAGCTCCCCGACCGTAACTGCATTTTGGTGATGCACCCAGTCGAGCGCCTGCTTGCCCCTCCTGTCCTCAAGCCAGAGAAACGGGTCTTCGGCCGCCGAACCCGGCTGGCCCTTGGTATTCGATTTGGTCATGAGGTCTCCGGTTGAGTCGGGTGGCGACATAGCCAAGATCGACATGGGGCCGCTTACATTCAAGCCATTCGTCAGAAACGGCGGCTTTCTGGCATTCACACCATCCGTCTTCGAATGACCGTTACAACTGCCAGCGCCAGGCAAATGGCACCGAGCGTCATTGGCAGGCCGCCGGCGCCAACAACATCCATGGCGCTGCCCGCCAGCGGCGGCACGGCGATGCCGCCGACGCCCCACATCAGCGAGAAGGCGGCGTTGCCGGCGACCAGTGCCGAGCCGGTGAACCGCTCGCCGAGTTCAATGATCGACATCGTGTAAATGCCGTAGGAAACCGCGCCCCAGATGAAGACGCACGGCCAGATCAGCGGCGTCTCGATGAGAACCGGCAACAGAACGCATCCCAGCACCGTCATCGAAACACAGATGAACCGCACCAGCCGCGCCGTCAGTCGTTCCGCCAGCAGGCCGAGCGGCACCTGCATAGCGATGTTGCCGGCGATCATCACCGACAGCAGCGCCGACATGCGCGCTTCGGCGATGCCATAATGTGTTCCGTAGACCGGCAGCAAGGCGAGCACCGCCTGTTCGAAACCGGCGGCCACGATCACTGCCGATAACAGCAGCCACGCCTGCGGCACGAACCCCAGCACCGAAACGCGGTGCCCGCTCTCGTCGACCTTGGGCAGCCGTGCCAGCACCGAGGCGAGGCAGGCGCCGCAAAACAGAAATGCGGCGATGCCGACGAGGAACGGCGGCCATCCCTCGGTGCCGACCGCAAGCAGGCACAGCGGCCCCGCCGCAAAGCCCGCCGAAATGATGGTCGAATAGATGCCCATGACGCGGCCGCGGCGTGTCGGCGGCGCCAGTGCGATCACCCAGACTTCGCTCAGCACGTAGAGCGGGTTGGTGACGGCGCCGATCAAAAAGCGCAGAGGAAACCACAGATAGACATTTTGCGTCCAGCCGATCAGCGCCAGCACCAGCGCGGAAAGTGCCGCGCAAGTAAGCGCGGTGCGCCCTGCCCCGAAACGCCGCGCCAGCGCCGGAACCAGCGGCGACGAGACGATGAAGCCGATCGGCGTCATTGCCGCCGACAGGCCGATCATGGCCGGCGAAACGCCCTGGCGCTGCAGGATGAAGCTCAACAGCGGATAGCTCAGCCCTTGCGCGATGGCGAACACCGAGACGGTGGCGATCACGCCGGTGATCGCCGCCCATTGCACTGTCTCGCCGCTGTCCTGTTTCGCCCGGTCCATGATGCAGGACTAGCGTTTCGCTTTCATCGCGGTAAGCACCGGCAACGAAAACCGCTTGCGCCAGCCGGAAGAGATAAGAGCCTGACGATCCCTCCGGCTGCCCTTCAGGCATGTCGCTTCCCTCGTCCTAGTGGTCGCCGCCTCCGCAATGGCTGGCCGGCCGGCAGTCCATTATGCCGCCGCATTGCCGCAGCGTACGAGGACTATCATGACCGCCGCCCTTCAGCCCGCCGAACCTGCATTGGCAAACGACCGCGCCCGTCGCGGCGGCCGCGCGGGAAAGCGTGCCGGCGGATCGGCGGCGTTCGAGCAGCCGCCGTTTCGGCAGTTGAAGAACCCGCTGGCGCCGACCCGGCTGGTTTCCGACGACGAGCTGGAATCTATCCACCTCGCCTCTCTGCGCGTGCTGCGGGAAATCGGCGTCGACGTGCTGCATGACGAAGCCCGGCGCATCATGAAGGCGCATGGCGCCGATGTCCGCGAAGGCAGCGAGCGGGTGCGCTTCGACAGTGACATGATCCTGGAACTGGTTGCGCACTGCCCGCCGGAATTCACCATCCACGCCCGCAACCCGGCGCACAACGTGCGCTTCGGCGGCGATAATCTGATCATCTCGATGATGGCGTCGGCGCCCAATTGCTCCGACGTCGACCGCGGCCGCCGGCCGGGCAACCAGCAGGACTACCGCAACTTCCTCAAGCTTGCGCAGATGCACAACATATTGAACTGCACGGGCGGCTATCCGGTCGAGCCGATCGACATCCATCCGTCCGTCCGCCACCTTGAATGCATCCGTGACCTCGCCACGCTGACCGACAAGATGTTCCACATCTATTCGCTCGGCAAGGAGCGCAACGTCGACGGCATCGAGATCACCAGGATCGCACGTGGCATCAGCCATGAGCAGTTGCTTGCAGAGCCGTCGGTATTCACCATCATCAACACCAATTCGCCGCTCAAGCTCGACGTGCCGATGATGGAAGGCATCATCCAGATGTCGAGCAAGGGCCAGGTGGTCATCGTGACGCCGTTCACCCTGTCCGGCGCCATGGCGCCGGTGACGATTGCCGGCGCGCTGGTGCAGCAGAATGCCGAGGCGCTGTCCGGCATCGCCTTTGCGCAGATGGTGCGCAAGGGCGCGCCTGTCGGCTACGGCGGCTTCACCTCGAACGTCGATATGAAGTCCGGCGCGCCGGCCTTCGGCACGCCGGAATATATGAAGGCGCAGCTGGTCGGCGGGCAGCTCGCCCGCCGCTACAACATCCCCTACCGCACCTCCAACACCTGCGCCGCCAACACGGTCGATGCGCAGGCCGCCTATGAAAGCGTGTTCTCACTGTGGGGCGCCATCCAGGGCGGCGGCAATCTGATGATGCATGCGGCCGGCTGGCTGGAAGGCGGCCTGCGCTGCTCCTACGAGAAGACCATCCTCGACATAGACCTGTTGCAGATGGTCGCCGAGTTCCTGACGCCGCTCGATCTTTCCGAGGAAGCACTCGGTTTCGACGCCATACAGTCCGTCGGCCCCGGCGGCCATTTCTTCGGCACCCAGCACACGCAGGACCGCTACAAGACCGCGTTCTATGCGCCTATTATCTCGGACTGGCGCAATTTCGAGAGTTGGGCGGAGGCCGGGTCGCCGACGGCGCTCGAAAAGGCCAATCGCGTCTGGAAGGAACGGCTGGCCTCCTATGAAGAGCCTTACATGGATCCGGCAATCAGGGAGGAGCTCAACGCTTTCGTCGACAAGCGCCGGGCCGAAGGCGGCGCGCCGACCGATTTCTGATCATCTGATGAGTAGTCGACCCCCACTCCGTCTTGATGGCAGGCTGGCCGGAAACATCGCTGTATCCGATCTCCGCTTTGTTTTCGCGCCCCGCTCACTCGATTCAATCTCTTCAAAAACGGAATTATCTTCATGAAATCTCATGCAAAAGCGGTTGTCATCGGCGGCGGGGTCGTTGGCTGCTCGGTGCTCTATCATCTGGCCAAGGCTGGCTGGAACGACATCATGCTGATCGAGCGTTCGGAGCTCACTTCCGGCTCGTCCTGGCATGCGGCGGGCGGCTTCCATACGCTGAACGGCGATCCCAACGTCGCCAAGCTGCAGGCCTACACGGTGCAGCTTTACAAGGAGATCGAGGAGATTTCCGGCCAATCCTGCTCGCTGCACCTGACCGGCGGCGTGATGATGGCTGACACGCCCGAGCGCATGGACTTCTTGCGGCTCGCCCACGCCAAGGGCCGCTATCTCGGCATGGACACCGAACTGATCACGCCGTCCGAAGCCAAGGCGATGTTCCCGCTGATGGACGAGACGAATTTCGTCGGCGCCATGTGGGATCCAGTCGAGGGTCATCTCGACCCTTCCGGCACCACCCATGCCTATGCCAAGGCCGCCAGGAAGCTAGGCGCCGAGATCGTACTGCGCAACCGCGTCGTGGAACTGACGCAGGAGGTCGACGGCACCTGGAACGTCGTCACTGAGCAAGGCACAGTCAAAGCCGAGCATGTGGTTAACTGCGGCGGCCTGTGGGCGCGCGAGATCGGTCGCATGGTCGGCGTCGAACTGCCGGTGCTGGCCATGGAGCACATGTATCTCCTGACCGAGCCGATGCCGGAGGTCGAGGAATTCAACAAGTCGACCGGCCGCGAGATGATTGGCGTGCTCGATTTCAAGGGCGAGATCTATACCCGCCAGGAGCGCAACGGCATCCTGCTCGGCACCTATGAAAAGGCCTGCAAGCCGTGGTCGCCGGTCAGCACGCCCTGGGATTTCGGCCACGAGCTGCTGCAGCCAGACATCGACCGCATCGCGCCGTCGCTCGAGATCGGCTTCAAGCATTTCCCCGGCATCGAGAAGGCCGGCATCAAGCAGATCATCAACGGCCCCTTCACCTTCGCGCTGGACGGCAACCCGCTGGTCGGCCCGGTGCAGGGCCTGACCAATTTCTGGTGCGCCTGCGCCGTCATGGCCGGCTTCAGCCAGGGCGGCGGCGTCGGCCTGGCGCTGTCGAACTGGATGGTCCATGGCGACCCCGGCTTCGACGTCTGGGGCATGGACGTTGCGCGCTTCGGCGAATGGGCAACGCTGCGCTATACCAACGCAAAGGTCCGCGAAAATTATTCGCGCCGCTTCTCCATCCGCTTTCCCAACGAGGAATTACCGGCGGCAAGACCAGCGCAGACGACCCCGCTTTACGACACCATGCTCGCCAACAACGCCGTCATGGGCGACAGCTGGGGTCTCGAAACCCCGCTCTGGTTCGCGCCGAAAGGCTCGGAGCCGAAGGAGGTCGTGTCCTTCCACCGCTCCAATGATTTCCGCCCGATCGGCGAGGAAGTGCGCGCCACCCGCGAGAGGGTCGGCGTCACCGAGATCGCCAACTTCGCCAAATACGAAGTCTCCGGGCCAGGGGCCGAGGACTTCCTCAACCGTCTGATGACCAATCGCATGCCGAAGACCGGCCGCATCGTGCTGACGCCCATGCTGAACGAGTTCGGCCGGCTGATCGGGGACTTCACCATTGCCAAGGCGGGCCCAAGGGGTGGGGAAGACCGCTTCATGATATGGGGTTCTTCGGCAGCGCAAAAATACCACATGCGCTGGTTCGAGAAGCATCTGCCGAAGGACGGTCCAAGGGCGTCAGAGGTGCGCATCCACCGCTTCGACCAGACGCTGGTCGGGTTGTCGATCGCCGGGCCGAAATCCCGCGACCTGCTGCAGAAACTGGTCGATGTCGACATCTCGACCAAGGCCTTCCGCTTCATGGATTTCCGCGAGATGGCGGTCGGCGGAGCGCCCTGCATGGTCAACCGGATCACCTACACCGGCGACCTCGGCTATGAGATCTGGATGGCGCCTGCCTACCAGCGCCTGGTCTACAAGGCAATCAAGGAGGCTGGCGAAGAGTTTGGCCTTGTCGATTTCGGCATGCGGGCTTTGCTCTCGATGCGCCTTGAGAAGAACTTCCCGACCTGGTTCCGCGAGTTACGTCCGATCTACGGACCGTTCGAAGGCTCGATGGACCGCTTCATCAAGCTAGAGAAGAACGACTTCATCGGCCGGGAAGCAGCGGCCAAGGAACAGGCAGAAGGGCCGAAACTGCGCCGTGTCTCCTTCATCGTCGATGCCGCGGATGCAGACGTCATGGGCGACGAGCCGATCTGGGCCAAGGTCGGCGGCAAGGATTACGGCACCGTGGAAAAGCCGCATGGCTATGGCGCGCCGCGCTTCGACGCGGGCGGCAAGGAAGTGCGCGGCTCGAACGCCGCCGAAGGCGCGTCTGCCGTGCGCGGCATTGTCGACGGCGACTGGCGCGTGGTCGGCTGGGTCACCTCCGGCGGCTATGCGCATTATGTCGAGAAGTCGATGGCGCAAGGCTATGTACCGGCAGCGCTTGCCGAGAACGAGAGCGCCGGGCTGTTCGAGATCGAAATCCTCGGGCACCGGCGTCCCGCACGCATCAATGTCGAGCCGCCCTTCGACCCGAGCGGCGAAAAGATGAGGACGTAGGCGCAGCCAGCCGGTCGCATTGTGCGGAGCATACTCTTCATGCTAGCGCAGCCGGCAACACTCTGCTGGCAAGGGCGATGAGATTTCATTGAAGTACAATCTGAGATGGGCCGAGTGGCTGGCCGAGGGACGGATCGGCCCCTTCCCGGCGGCGATCGTCATGGTCGCGGCTTATTTTGCCTTGCAGACCATCATACTGTCCCTGTTGAGCTCTTGGGCGGGAACCGGCGTCGGCATCGATGATGCGGAGCAACTGATCTATGTTCCGTATCTCTGGGCTGGATATGGCGGCTCGCAACCACCTCTCTACACCTGGATCAACTGGCTGGCCGCGCATGTTTTCGGCACCAGTATCTTCACGCTGAAGCTCGTCAAATACTCCGTGCTGTTCCTTGCCGCCTGCAGCGTGTTCGCCGCCATGCGGCGGTTCGGCTACACCAAAGCGACAGCGGCGGCGGCCATGTTCGGCCTGTTTACGATCCCGCAGATCGTCTGGGAATCGCAGCGCGCCTTGTCGCATTCCGTCGCCGTCGTCGGCTTCTGCTCGCTGCTCCTGCTGGCCATGGCCTATCTTCTCGAGCGGCGAAGCATGATCGCCTATGCGGCGTTTGGCCTGGCCACCGCGGCGGCAATTCTTGCCAAATATAATGATGTCTTCCTCGTGGTGGCCCTTGTTGCGGCCGTGCTGTCGCTGCGCGAATGGCGCAGCGCGATCCTCGATCCGAAGTTCGCCATCAGCATAGCGGTCGCGATATTGGTGCTGGCGCCGACCACCTATTGGAGCCTCATGCATCCCGCCGATTTATTGTCGAGAGGCGAGAAGTTCGGAATAGACGCGCAACAAGGGCGCGTGGCGGCGGCCTTTGTCGGCGCCGGCAAGTTTATCATGGGCACCTTCAATTTCGCGGTCTTGCCGGTGCTCGTTTCCGCCCTGGCTTTCTGGCTGGCGAAGTTCCGTTTCTCCGAGCGGCTCCCGAAAGGTCCGGCAAGGGAAATTCTGTTGTGGCGTACCTTGGCGCTCGGCTTGGCCATGCTGGCAATACTTGTACTTGCCACCGGCGTGACGGTGGTCAAGGACCGCTGGCTGCTGCCGGTCCTGTTCATGTTGCCGCTGGCCATCGTCGCCACTATGGAACGGCTGGCGCCGCGGGGCAGGAATGCGCAGCTCCTGGTGATCGCGGCTGGAGCGATCATCGCCGTGCTGCTCGCGCCCGCCACCTGGTACGTCCAGATAAACGGGACCAGTGGCCTCTCGCGGATGATCCGCGTGGATTACCCCGCCCTCTATCGCCAACTGACTGCGGACGGACCGGTCAAAACCGCAATATCTGATGGTGCATGGGTCGGAAACCTGCGGTTGGTCGACGAAAAACTGGTCGCACTTGACCAGGAAGTGCCTAATTTCGAAACGCTGATGCAGGAGCCAGCCGTACTCGTCTGGCTTGACCGAGACGATCCGCGTCCGGTCATTTTGGAGCAGCTCAAAGCGGCCGGCTATGAGCCGGACGGCCAACCACGGCAAATGATGGTTCCGCTGTTGCGCGGCACCGGCAAGTCCGCCCGGGCCGGCGCCTATGTAAGATTGAAGAGAATGGCGGTGGGAGAAGCCACGGCGCCCAAGGAAGGCGTTAGCGGAGGAGCCGAGGGTGGACAGGAACCCGACTGACCGGCCCCGTCATCACCGCAAGATCATGCCGTTCGAGCCCGACGGCTCGAATGATGTGCTGCACAAAAAATCGCGGCTGAAGGCCGCTGAACTCAACCAGCATGCGCTGGGCTATGGAGCGCTGGCGGAAGCCGAATGGCAGGCGGCGGGCATTGCTGCTCCTGACCTGCCCGCCATGCGCCGATACCGGCTCGAGCGCATCCGCGCCGAGCTGAAGCGCCGCGACTATGCGGGAGCCCTGCTCTACGATCCGGTCAACATCCGCTACGCAACGGATGCGACCAACATGCAGCTCTGGGTCTCACACAATCGGACCAGGCATTGTTTCGTTGCCACCGATGGCCCGGTGGTGCTGTTCGACTATTTCTCCTGCGAGCACCTTTCCGATCATTCCGGCGTCGTCGACGAGGTGCGGCCGGCGGTGTCGTGGGCTTATCTGTACAGCGGCGAGCTGACCGGTCAAAAGTCCGCCGCTGGGCAGCCGGCATCGCCGAGCTGGTATTGGAACATGGTGGCGACAATCGCCGTATCGCCGTCGACCATATCAATCCCGAGGGCATCGAAGAGCTCGCCCGCCTCGGCATCTCGACCGGCAATGGCGAGGCGGTGATGGAAAATGCGCGGCTGATAAAATCACCCGACGAGATCCTTGCCATGCGCCGGGCGATCGCCGCTTGCGAGGCGGCGATGGGCGAGATGGAGAAGGCGCTGAGGCCTGGCATCTCCGAGAACGAATTGTGGGCCGAACTCCATCGCGGCAACATCGCGCGCGGCGGCGAATGGATCGAAACCCGGCTCCTGTCGTCGGGTCCGCGCACCAATCCATGGTTCCAGGAGTGTTCGTCGCGGGCGATCGAGGCCGGCGAGCTCGTCGCTTTCGACACCGACCTGATCGGTCCTTACGGCTTCTGCGCCGACCTTTCGCGCACCTGGCTTTGCGGTGACGCGCCGCCGTCGCAGGAGCAGCGCGACCTGTTCCGCATCGCCGCCGACCAGATCGCCCACAACACGGAGCTGATGCGGCCGGGCATATCGTTCCGCGACCTCGTCGAGGGCTCGTCAGTGCCACCGGGAGACTGCTTCCCGGCCCGTTACGGGGTGCTCTATCACGGCGTCGGCCTTGCCGACGAATACCCGACTTTGCCGCATGCTAGCGACTGGACCGACGACACACCGGACGGAGTGCTCGAACCTGGCATGGTGCTGTGCGTCGAGAGCTATATCGGTCGGCTTGGCGGCTACGAAGGCGTCAAGATCGAAGAACAGATCCTGATCACTGAAACCGGCAACGAGAAGCTTTCGACCTACCCGCTCGACAATCGGCTACTTGGCGGCTGAGCGACGCTAATGCATGTCGCGCAAAGTGTGCAGCGGCTTTGCGATAACGACATGCATAAAACAAGAATCTAAAGCGCGTCGCATGAGGCCGACCGAACGCGACGCGCTTTACGTGAGCGCTGCGATCGCCTCGCGCATCGCGGCGACGATCGTTTCCGGCGTCGTCCTGGCGGTGATGAACGGCAAGCCTTTGCGCCGCCTTGTCCAGCCGACGACCGTCACCTTCTGCGCCGCCGGCTCGAAACGCTGCGCCAGCGCCCAGCTCTCGCAATCGATCGCCGCGACGTCCGCCCTGCCCTCGGCAACGGCAACGATCGAAGCACGGTGCCCACACCTTTCGCTCAGCGCGGAAAAGATATCCAAACTCTCGCCCAATGCTTGCAGGTCGCGGGCTGGCGCGATGATGCCCGACATGGAATCGAGGCTGTTGAAGGTGAAGCGCTTGCTGCGAAGCTGATCGAGCGGAATGACGGCACCGCCGTCGGCCGGCGCCCTTGCCGGCGGTGCCTCGCCCGCCCTCATGACGATGGCGCTCGAATAGAGTTCGCCCTGTCCACCCTCGAAGGCGTCGTAACGCGGCTGGCCGACGAGCTGGACACGCTGCGACAGGCCGAGTTCCATCGGTCCCCAGCAGGTTTGCGCAAAGAGCAGCGCCGGATGCAGCCAGAGCTGGTGAAAATCCAGTTCGTCCGGCGGCAATGTCGCCGGATCGGGCGCGATGGGTTTTCCCTGATCATCGCGAATACCGCCAGGCACGGGGGGCAAATCGCCGGTGCGGCGGATGATCGTCTCCGGCGCATCGATGCCTTTTTGTCTGAAAGCATCGCGCAGCCGCGCCCATTGCGCGTCGACATCGTCCCGCGCTTCCGGCCAGTCGTACATCGGCAAAGCCGCAATGAATTCGCTCATGCCGGGATTTGACCGTTATGCGGGGAAATTGACAAGGTCAGGAAAGCGTCGTCCGCGCGGCACCGCCTGCAACAACGCAAGAATCATTCTTTCGGCGGCTCGGCGGGTACCGGTGCGCTGCCAAGCCCATTGAGGCTGCGTGCCCTGACGCGCGGCTTGAATGCGCGTCCTGGTTCCGGCATGCGCCGCAGCACGGGATGGACGACCGGCTCCTTCGCCTTGAAGGCATAGGCCTTGAGCAGCACGAAATAGTTCGGATAGGCGTAGCCATTGTTCATCCGCAGCCATTCGTCACGGCGGTCGCGAAACACCTTCGGCAGCCTGTACCAGGCCACCGTCGGGCTCTTGTGATGGACGAAATGCAGATTGTTGTTGAGGAACAGGAAGGACAGCGGCGAGCGCTCGACGATGATCGTGCGGCCTTCCGGATGTTCAGACCATTGGTGCTCGGCGTAGGTGCGGATCGAAATCAGCGATTGTCCCAGCCATACCGGCACCAGAACGTAAAGCCACAACGGCATGCCGAAGCCGAACTGCACGATGGGCAGCACCACGACGAGGCCGATCGCATGCAGCAGCCATGCCTTGCGGATGGAATTGTCGCCCGCGGCAACCTGCCTGGCGTCGTCGATGAAAAAGCCGATGCAGGAAAGCCACGGGCCTAGCACCAAACGCCCGATCATCGTGTTGTTGACCTTCAGCAGGAATTTCATCGCCGACGGCAGCTCCTCGTGCTGCCAGAGAGCCTTGTAATAGCTTTCGGGATCGTCGAGCGGATCGGTCAGGCGCTCGTCTGCATGGTGGCGCAGATGAATGGTCTTGAATCGGCGAAACGGCCAGACAAGGCCAATCGGCAGGAACACAAAGGCTTCGTTGAGCCGCGCATTCCGGGTTGGGTGGCCGTGCAGGACCTCGTGCATCAGCGAGGATTGCAGCGCCGCAATCAGGGTCAGAAAGGCGAGTGCCAGCAGCGGGTAGGATGGCCAGAGCAGGAAGCCGGTAGCGAGCCAGCCGCCGTAGCAGAGAAGTGCGAGAAATACGGTCGGCCATTCGATGCCCGCTGCGCCGTGTCGCCTGTTGCCCATGCTCGTCATGCTATCGACCACTGCCTTCCAGTCGCCGGAACCCGTTTGATTCCTGACAGCATTGTGTCAGGAGCGTTGCATCGCTGCAACGCGATAAAGCGCACAAACTGTTGCGATTGCGCATTTTCAGCTGCAGATGTTATCTATTGTAAACAAGCTCGTAGATTCATTTGCGCTCGAAACGCCATGTAGAGCGCTTCGGCGCAAAATTTTGCTCACGTCAGGGAGAGTAGAGATTTGGACAAGCGCGACCTGTCGACGATCTTTCGCGAGCGCCTGAAAATGCTCTTGACAAGGTCCGATTTGAACCAGTCGGCCTTCGCCGCCGCGGTTGGCATCGACCGTTCGGCACTGTCGCAGCTGCTCTCCGGCGCCTCGACCCGCCTTCCCCGCGCCGAAACGCTGCTCAACATCGCCGCCGAATTCAAAGTCTCGCTCGACTGGTTGCTCGGCCTCAGCCACGACGAGGGTGTTACCGGCGAAATCCGCGAGAGCCTTGAGATCGAGGAGGCGCCGGACGGCTTCGACCGCACGCTGCTGGCTCGCTGGCATGCCGAGGCGGCGGGAACGAAAATCCGCTACGTGCCGGCCGGCATTCCCGATCTTCTGCGCACCGAGGCGCTTGTCGACTACGAAGCCGTCATCGCCAACAAGAGCCGCGAGGCACAGGCCGGCGAAACGCAGTACCGCATCGACTACAACCGACGGCCCGAAACCGACATGGAAGTCTGTATGCCGCGCCACACGCTGGAGATCTTCGCGCGTGGGCTGGGCGTGTGGGACCGCTTTCCGGAGGCCGACCGCCACCAGCAGCTCCTCCATATGGCGACGCTGCTCGACGACCTCTATCCCACCTTCCGCCTGTTTCTCTATGACGGGCGGATGCGCTATTCGATCCCCTACACCATCTTCGGGCCCTATCGCGCCGCCATTTACGTCGGCGACATGTATCTGGTGCTGAACGCCACGCAGCCGATCCGCACCCTGACCAGCCATTTCGACAATCTGATCCGTGCCGCGGACGTCAACGCGCATGAAGCGGCCAGCTTCACACGAAAGCTGGCGGAGATGCAATTTTGACCGGTTGCTCTACGTGCCGACATTGACGGCACATAAAGAATTCTTTATATCCTTATCTCAGTTATTCTTCCGGGAAGGCGTATTTTCACATGACCAATCCGATCGACGCTCTGCTTGCCGAAAAGGGCGTCCTGCTCGCCGATGGCGCCACCGGCACCAATCTGTTCGCCATGGGCCTTGAGGCCGGAGAGGCTCCCGAGCTCTTGAACGAGACCGCGCCCGACACCATCACCAGCCTGCACCAGAACTTTGTCGATGCCGGCGCCGACATCATCCTGACCAACTCTTTTGGCGGCACCCGCCATCGGCTCAAGCTGCACCACGCGCAGGACCGCGTCTATGCGCTGAACAAGCGCGCGGCCGAGATCGCAAGCGCCGTCGCCGGCAACGCTGGCCGCAAGGTGATCGTGGCCGGCTCCGTTGGCCCGACCGGCGAGCTGCTGGTGCCGCTCGGCGCCATGACCTATGACGAGGCGGTCGAAGCCTTTGCCGAGCAGATTGAGGGGCTGAAGGCCGGCGGCGCCGAAGTCGCCTGGATCGAAACCATGTCGGCGCCTGACGAAATCCGCGCCGCCGCCGAAGCCGCCATCCGCGTCGGCCTGCCCTATACCTATACCGGCTCCTTCGACACCGCCGGCCGCACCATGATGGGACTGCTGCCGAAGGACATCCACGGCGTCGTCGACGGCCTGTCGCAGACACCGCTCGGTGTCGGCGCCAATTGCGGTGTCGGCGCCTCCGACATTCTCGCTTCGCTGCTCGACATGACCGAGGCGAAGCCGGAAGCAACGGTGATCGTCAAGGGCAATTGCGGCATTCCCGAATTTCGCGGTGCCGAGATCTACTATTCCGGCACACCCGAGCTGATGGCCGACTATGTGCGCCTCGCCGTCGATGCCGGCGCCAAAATCGTCGGCGGCTGCTGCGGCACCTCGTTCCAGCACCTCGCCGCCATGCGCAAGGCGCTCGATGCGCACACCAAGTCGGATCGCCCGACCGTCGAGCAGATCGTCGAACGCATCGGCCCGATGCGCAACAAGCAGGCTACGGTCAACGTCGCCGAGACCAGCGAAGCCCGCCGCGAGCGGCGCCGCGGACGCGCCTGACGCTTTCGTCTGCGACATGGTCCGCGCGAAGCAGTGCGGCCGCGAAAAAAGGCCGGCAAGGTTTCCCTCGCCGGCCTGCCTCACCCGCCCGTAGGCCGGCTCCCCCTATCAGAACGATCCCATCTGAAGAAACCGGCCGTCATTGCCACTACCGGTTACCGCCGAGCGCCGAGGCAAGGCGCACAAGCGAGAGGAACTCGGACCGGTATCCAAACGGGTCGGCTCCTCTGGCGGCGGTGGCAATCTGCATGATCTTGTCGTAGCCGAACTTCGCGGTCGCATCCTCGTCGCGCAGCTTCTGGCCGAAGGCAGCAACGGCAACGGAGAAACGCTGGTCGGTGCTGGCCTGGTCGAACGACGCCACCTCGTTGGTTGACGTTACCGGCGTGGTGATCAGCTTCGAGGTGTCCTCGTTCGGCAGCTTGTAACGGATCTTGACGAAAGCATATTCGTCGGCATTGGCGACACCGCCATTGTTCACCGAGGCCTGGCCGTAGCGCAGCTGGTCGATCTGTTCGCCGCCGCTGCCCTTAGGCGTGATCTCGTAGATCGCGGTGACTGAATGACCTGAGCCGATCTCGCCGGCATCGACCCGGTCATTGTTGAAATCCTCTCGGTTCAAGGCGCGGGTTTCGTAGCCAATCAGCCGGTACTCCGAGACCTTGTTCGGGTTGAACTCGACCTGGATCTTCACGTCCTTGGCGATGGTGAACAGTGTCGAGGAGGCATCCTCGACCAGCACCTTCTCGGCCTCCGCCAACGTATCGATGTAGGCAGCAGTGCCATTGCCGTTCTGGGCGATGGTCTGCATCATCTGGTCGTTCAGATTGTCGCGGCCGAAGCCGAACACCGACAGGAATACGCCTGTCTTGCGCTCCTTTTCGATCAGCCGCTTCAGGTCGTCGTCGTCGGTCTGGCCGACATTGAAGTCGCCATCGGTGGCGAGCATCACCCGATTGATGCCGTCCTTGACGAAGGATTTCTGCGCCAGCCTGTAGGCTTCCTTGATGCCGGCCTCGCCTGCCGTCGAGCCGCCGGATGTCAGATTGTCGATGGCAGCGAGGATCTTGTCCTTTTCCGAAGCCTTGGTGGGCTCCAGCACGGTACCGGCATCGCCCGCATAGGTGACGATCGAGACGGTGTCGTCAGGTCTCAGCTTGTTGACAAGCAGCCGGAAGGCCGACTGCAGGAGCGGCAGCTTGTCCTGCTCGTTCATCGAGCCCGACACATCGATCAGGAAGACCAGATTGGCCCTGGGCTGCTCGGCCGGCTTCACGTCGAAACCCTTGATTGCGACATGCATCAGCCTGGTGTGCTCGTTCCACGGCGTCGGCATGACGCTGACGGTCGAGTGGAACGGCGTCGAGGCGGAGTCCGGTCCCTTCCAGGCATAAGGGAAGTAGTTGATCATCTCCTCGACGCGAACCGTGTCGGCCTGCGGGATAAAGCCTTCCTTCAGCGAGCGCCGGACGAAGGAATAGGAAGCGGTGTCGACATCGATCGAGAAGGTCGAGACCGGGTCTTCAAGTGCGGCATGCACCGGGTTGGTCTTGAAATTCTCGACGCGGTCGCGGTTTTCCTCTTGCGGCAGCATCTGGTCGGCCGGCGCAGCGGCGGGCTGCTGTGCCATCAGCTTGGGCTCGGCAACCGTGCCAGGCACGCGTCCGACCCGCGCGCCGCCATCGACTGCCGGAGCCGCGGAGCTTGCACCCCCATCCAACGCGAACTCGCCGCTCTGCGCCGGTTCGGGTGCATTGCGGCTGAGCACATCCTGCTGCGTCAGCCCGCCGACCGCGGTCGATTCCGCCTTCGGCGGCGATGTCGGCGCCACAAGCGCCTCGCCGGTGTCGCGGCTTTCACTGTCGGCGTCCGCCTTCTTCTGCTTGTCCGCTTCGGCAACGACCGGCGGTTTGACGGTCGCCGGTTTGTCAGCCAGCGTTTCGGTGATCTTATCCCCGCCGAATTCGGGCCCGCCGAATTTGGATTCCCCCAGCATATAAATGGTAGCGTATCCGGCGATCGGCAGGGCAACGAGCCCGGCAATGGCCGGCGTGGCGAAGAGTTTCTTTTGCATGATTTCGCTCCAGAGCCTTTGTGCTCGCTCTGTGAGACGAAGCCCGCTCACCGATCCTTGGGCGCCCGGCAAAGTTTTTTCTTCCATGTCATAGGCGCGCAGCGCGGCCTGGAGGGCACGCGCCTTTGCGTCCGCGTCCGGCGCCGGTGCTGCGATGTCGCGCAGTCTGTTCAGTTCGTTGTCGTCGACCATGGTCACACTTCCCCGGCTGAACGCATCAGCGTCTTCAGCCGTTTCTTCGCTTCATGGATGTGCCAGGAAACCGTCGTCTCCGAGATCGCCATCGCCTCGGCGGCGGCGGCGTGGCTCAGCCCTTCGCCATAAACCAGCAGCACCGCATCGCGCTGCTTGTCCGGCAGCTTGCGCACCGCTGCCCAGAGCGTCTCGGCCGGGTCTTCCGGCTCAGCCGAGATTTCCCCCGAAATCAGCGCATAGGCGCCATAGGCCTCGGTCTTGACCGTCTCGCGGGCGGTCTTGCGCATCATGTCGCGCGCCGCATTCAGCGTCATGGTGTAGAGCCACGTCGTGAAGGCACCGCTGCCGTGATAGTCGCGGATCGCCCGCCCGAGCCGGACGCAGACTTCCTGGGCGATGTCCTCGGCGTCGGCCTTTTTCCCGCACCAACGATAGGCGGCGCGATAGACGAAACCATAGTGCCTTTCGAGCAACTTGCCGAAAGCACCCCGGTCTCCGCCCTTCGCCCGTCCGATCAGTTCGGCGTCGGAGGCTTCGCTTTCGTCCAGCATCATCGCCATCATTTGCCTGTTGGACGAAGGCTAATGGCGGTTCCTTGGGGCGATGGAAAGAATTTTTTGGCGGGCGGTCACGTCGTAATGGTTGGCGTGCCTTGGCCGAGCGTCTCCGCAAACAGCGTCGTCAGCCGCTTCCAGTGGCGTTCGGCGCCGGCTGCATCGAAGGCACTATGGTCCGGCATGCACCAGCCATGCGCCATGCCGGCATAGTTCTCTATGACATGATCGACCTCGGCGGCGCGCAGTGTTTCGGCCAGCCGCGCCGATTGCTCCGGCGGAAAGCTGCGGTCCACACCGGCAGTGCCGATATAGACCCTTGCCTTGACCGAGGCGGCCTTCCGATGCGGACTGTCGGCTGCGTCACCAGCCAGATTGCCGCCGTGAAAAGTGGCCGCGGCGGCGATGCGATCGGGATAGCTGGCCGCCGCGTTCAGCGCCCGCGCTCCGCCCATGCAATAGCCGACAATGCCGACCGGCCCGGTTAGGCCCTGGGCAGCGAGCACATCGAGGAAAGCGCCGCTGTCGCGGATCGTCATCTCCTGGGTCGTGCCGCCCAGGAGACCTGTGATGGCGGCCTTGCTCCTCTCGTCGCCGAACGCAGTCTTGGGATCGAACGGACCGTAGGGCGCATTGCGGTAAAAAAGGTCCGGCACAAGCACCGCATAGCCCTCGCCCGTAAGCCGCTCCGCCATCTGATCAAGCGCCGGTCGCGGACCGAAAACGTCCATGTAGAGGATGATCGCTGCCTTGGCTGGGGCCGCCGAACGGTACAGCCGGGCCTTGGCAATGCCGTCGCTTGTCTTGATCTGCATCGCTTGCGTGGCCATCATCCGCTCCGTTGATCTGACGTGCGATAGATACCCGCGGTGACCGTCGCGGCAAGCTGTAATGAGGCGATCTGCTTCAAGATTTCGTGCGGCATTCGGCGACGCTACAGACGCGCGAATGCTGCCATGTGAAAGGCCTGAACCTCGGCCGGATAGCGATAATCGGTAGCGTAAGGACAGGCGTTGCGTTCGAGGCAGCCGCCGGTCCGGCAGGGCGCGCCGTTTTGCCCGCGCACATGGGCCAGACAGGTTTCATGTGCAAAACCATTCGCAGAATAAGCCTCGACCGGACAGGATTTCAGGCAAGGTTTTTCCAAACATGTATCGCAAAGGTGAATCACGTCGTGGGGTTCTTGGAGCGCAATCTCATTTTCGAACAGCAGCGCGCCGCGATAGGCATGCCAGAGCCCGTATTTCGGATGCATGAGAATGCCGAGCGGCGACGGCTTCAGCCCCTCCGCACGCATCGCCCATTGCTGGAACGGCAGATAAGGCCTGTCGGACGGTGACACGGCGCGCGCCCCGAATTTTCCGGCCACCGCGCCGATCACTTCGCGCGACCATCTGTCGAGCGGATCGTCGATCGGCTGTGACTGTTTCTCCAACCAGCGCAGGAAGTGCGGCCAAGGTGCGGCACCCGCCTGCCCCACCAGCAGCACGGATTTGGCGGCGACGCCGGAGAGACCGGAGGGTGTTTCTTCACCACCTGCAAAATTGAAGCCGCCGCGAAGCATGAGGCCGGAGGCGGAAAGCGCTGCCGCGATGGTTTCAGTCATGCCGCGCTCGGGATCACCCCTTCTTGTCCGGGTCGGAGAAGGCACTCCGCCAGACTTCCTTGTGGATGATGTTGGCGACTTTAGCCCCGCCTGATTCGGGCTCCTTTCAGGTGAAGGCGTCGGCCATCGACGACTTCTTCCTGGCGATGAAGTCCTTCAGCCCATCGTCGATGCCCGGATCGAGATACGGCGCCTCGTAGCTTTCGAGCCAGCGGCGCGCGAGCTCGTTGGCGCGCTGCGGCGCGGTTTTTTCGCCTTCGGCCAGCCACTGCTCGTAGGAATTGTTATCGGCGATGTTGGAGCGGTAGAACGCGGTCTGGAAATTGGCCTGGGTGTGATCGCAGCCGAGATAGTGGCTGCCTGGGCCGACCTGGCGGATGGCATCCATCGCCTGGCCGTTTTCCGACAGGTCGACACCCTCGGAGAACTTCTGCGTCATGCCGAGCTGGTCGATGTCCATCATGAATTTTTCGTAGCAGGAGGCGAGACCGCCCTCGAGCCAGCCGGCCGAATGCAGCACGAAGTTGGTGCCGGCGAGGATCGTCGAGTTGAGCGTGTTGGCGCTCTCGTAGGCGGCCTGCGCATCGGGGATTTTTGAAGCACAGAGCGAACCGCCGGTGCGAAACGGCAGGCCGAGCCGACGGGCAAGCTGTGCGGCGCCATACGAGACAAGCGACGGCTCCGGCGTGCCGAAGGTCGGCGCGCCAGACTGCATTGAGATCGACGAGGCGAAGGTGCCGAACAGCACCGGCGCACCCGGCCGGATCAGCTGTGTGAACGACGCCCCGGCCAGAACCTCGGCCAAAACCTGGGTCAGCGTGCCGGCGACCGTCACCGGGCTCATCGCACCGGCAAGGATGAACGGCGTGACGATGCAGGCCTGATTGTGGCGCGAATAGACCTTCAGCGCTCCCAGCATGGTCTCGTCGAAGACCATCGGCGAGTTGGCATTGATCAGGCTGGTCAGCACCGTGTTGTTCTCGACGAAATCGTCACCAAACACGATCTTGGCCATCGCCACCGTATCTTCAGCGCGCTCGGGCGCGGTCACCGAGCCCATGAACGGCTTGTCCGAATATTTGATATGGCTGTAGACCATGTCGAGATGCCGTTTGTTGACCGGCACGTCGACCGGCTCGCAAACCGTGCCGCCCGAATGATGGATCGACGGCGCCATATAGGCGAGTTTCACGAAATTCCGGAAATCCTCGATCGTCGCATAGCGCCTGACGCCGTCGAGATCGCGCACGAAGGGCGGTCCATAGACCGGCGCGAACACTGTCGCGTTGCCGCCGATCTGCACCGAGCGCTCGCCGTTGCGGGCGTGCTGGGTATAGACGGACGGAGCGGTCTTCAACAGCGAGCGGCAGAGGCCCTTGGGGAAATGCACCCGCTCGCCCTTGACGTCGGCGCCCGCCTCTTTCCAAAGCTGCAGCGCCTCGGCGTCGTCGCGGAAGATGATGCCGATCTCCTCCAGCACGGTGTCGGTGTTCTTTTCGATCAGCGCCAGCCCTTCCTCGTCCAGCACTTCATAGACGTTGATCTTGCGCTTGATATAGGTGAGCTGTGTGCCGGGGCCGCCGCCCGAACGCGCAGCCCGTCGGGCTGCGGCGCCACCGCTGGCAGCGCGCCCGCGCCGTGCGTTTGACGCTTCCTGATCGACCGGCGCGTTCTCACTCATAATCGTTCTTCCCTGGCTTTCGTTCTGGCCTGATTTACTCCGGCCGGGCTCTTGAACCGGCCTGAAATCCGTTTGCGGCCGCATATTGCGGTCTCTGGCCGGATCGTAGCCATGCACCCTATTCGAAACGGCCCGCCAGCGCCAACGCCTGTCGCAAAATCGACAAGAATTCCAAGAGATTTACGGTCGCTTTCGTTTTGCGGGAAGTCGCAAATCAGCTATGGACAACCGGCCCGTGCGGGTTAGGTATTGACGCGATATTTTTAAGCTGCCGCAACAGTTGTAGCCGGCAAGGAGCCTGAGAAAAAATGGCCGACGACGAGATCATCCTTTCGGAACTCTCCGACGACGAGTTGGTGCAGCAGATGCACGACGATCTTTATGACGGGTTGAAGGAAGAAATCGAGGAAGGCACCAATATCCTTCTCGAGCGCGGCTGGGCGCCTTACAAGGTGTTAACCGAGGCTCTGGTCGAGGGCATGCGCATCGTCGGCGAGGACTTCCGCGACGGCATCCTGTTCGTTCCCGAAGTGCTGCTGTCGGCCAACGCGATGAAGGCCGGCATGTTCATCCTGCGTCCGCTGCTTGTCGCCACCGGCGCGCCGAAGCAGGGCAAGATGGTGATCGGCACCGTCAAGGGCGACATCCATGACATCGGCAAGAATCTGGTCGGCATGATGATGGAAGGCGCCGGCTTCGATGTCATTGACCTCGGCATCAACAATGCGGTCGAAAAATATCTCGATGCCATCGAAAAGCACCAGCCCGACATCATCGGCATGTCGGCGCTGCTGACGACGACCATGCCTTACATGAAAGTCGTCATCGATACGATGAAGGAAAAGGGCATTCGCGATGACTATGTCGTGCTGGTCGGCGGCGCACCGCTCAACGAGGAATTCGGCAAAGCCGTCGGCGCCGACGCGTATTGCCGCGACGCCGCGGTGGCGGTCGAGACCGCCAAGGACTTCATGAAGCGCAAGCACAACGTCCGCGCTTCGGCCTGAGCCAATAAGTCCGGCACCGACGAGAAAAGCCGCGCCTTGCAGTGCGGCTTTTTTATTCCCAAATGTTTAGGGCCGTGCGGATCAGGGTTTCTTGACGGTATCGTCAACTGCCTTCGCAGTGGATTTGATATCCTTACCGACGCCGCGCACCGTGTTGGCGCAGGCCGAAACAGCCAAGGCGCAGGCGAGAATAGCGATTGGCGCGACGCGGAACAATTTCATGATTGGTGTCTCCCTCAGCATATAAATTCGCTGGCAGCAACGAAGATGGATTAGACTGGTTCCATGACTACCGCGCGAAAACGACAATCCGATCAAGGCGACAGGCTGCTCGTCATCGCCTGCGGAATGATTGCGCGCGAAGTTTTGGCGGTCAAGGAGCAGCTCAGGCTCGACCACCTCGACCTGACTTGCCTGCCGGCGGAGTTCCATTTCTATCCGGACCGCATCGCGCCGGCCATGGACAAGGCTATCGAGAAGGCCAAGACCGACGGCTACAGACACATCTTCGTCGGCTATGCCGATTGCGGCACGGGTGGCCTGCTCGACCGGATCTGCGAGAAGCACGGCGTCGAGCGTATGGCCGGGCCGCATTGCTTTGCCTTCTACCAGGGCGTGGATGCCTATGCGAAGGTCGCCGATGACGACATGATGTCGTTCTACATGACCGATTTCCTCTGCCGGCAATTCGATGCCTTCTTCATGAAGCCGCTCGGCCTGGACAAGCACCCGGAGCTGATCAAGGACTATTTCGGCAACTACGAGAAGCTGATCTATATCGCTCAGACCAACGACCCGGAACTCGACAAGGTTGCTGAAAAGGCGGCGAAAATGCTCGGCCTCGCCTATGAGCGCCGCTCGACCGGCTATGGCGACCTGACGAAGGAACTGGCCAGCGCTGCAATCCTGGCTTGACGATACTTCTAGGCAAGGCCTTCTTCAGCTTCGAGCCCGGCGAGCACGTCTGCAAAGCTCGTCTTGCAGACGAAACCCAGCCGGTCCCTCGCCCGCGACGCATCATAGACCCGGTCGATCGACGAAAACATCGTCCAGCCTTTCTTCGTGTAGAGTGCCGGATAATCCGGAAAATAGCGCGCGACGACCGACGGCGCGTCGGCGATCAAGGCCGCGCAATCTTCGGGCTGGAAAGGCGTCGGTGCCGAGATGATGAAAGTGTCGAAGCCCAATTGCGGCGCTTTCTCCAGGGCAGCGATGTGGGCGTCGGCTGCGTCCTCCACCGTCAGCCGGCGGAACAACAGCTCATTGGCCTTGGTGTTGGCATCCGACTGTTCGATCACGTGCGCCATGTCGTCCGCCTCGGGAAAAAACCGGGCGGTGCGCAACACGATCACCGGCAGGCCGAACTGCAAATGATAGAGCCGGCAGAGCTGTTCGGCTGAAAGCTTGGTGACGCCGTAGATGTTGCGCGGTTCGGGCGAAATGTCTTCCGTCAGCCATGCCGCCTTGCGCGTCCCGCCGGTGAAGCCGGCGCGAATGGTTTGGGAAATCATCAGCGACGTCGTCGACGTGAACACGAAGCGCTGAACGCCGAATGCTGCCGCCGCGTCGAGCAGGTTGAGCGTGCCGCGCACATTCGTCTCGACGAAATCCTCGTTGCGATGACGTTCGATGTCAGGCTTGTGCAGCGCGCCGCTATGGATGATGGCCTCGACGCGGTTCTCCTCGACCGCCCTCATGACCAGGTCGCGATCGGCGACTGAGCCGACGATTCGCGTTTCCGAGGATGGGACGGGATCGAGGCCGGTGACGTCATGACCAAGAGCCCGCAGGCGCGGCGCCAAGGCGCTGCCCAGCCAACCGGACGATCCCGTCAGCAAGATCCGCATTCTTTTGCACCTCGTTTCTGCTGTCGATGCTCAGGCACGGATGACAGAACGCGGCGAAACATTAAGGTATGCGCCAGACAAGAAAACAGCCTGCTCCAGCCAACAAAAGGGAAACGCCACCGATGATCGCTCGCCTCATGTTTGCCGCAGCAACTGTCCTCTGCTTGACCATGCCCGCGTTGGCCGATGGCGAGGTGCAGAAGCTGATAACGGCTGCCGACAAGGCGCGGCTCAACAAATATGGCGAGACGCGCAAGGCAGCGCTTGACGAGGCGAAGGCCGGCGATCCCGCCGAGGTCAAGCAGCTCGACGCTTTGCTGGCAAAGCCGCTGGTTCCCTTCTCTGACAGGGACCTGACCGGCAAATGGCAATGCCGCACCATCAAGGCCGGCGGATTGAGCCCGCTCGTCATCTATGGCTGGTTCAAATGCAAGGTGAGTGACGACGGCTCCGGCTGGAGACTGGAAAAGATCACCGGCTCGCAGCGCACCAAGGGCCGCTTCTTCGACGATGGCGAGAAACGCGCGATCTATCTCGGTTCCTTCCACGTCAACGACGATCCGGCAAAGCCCTACGGCAGCGGCCCGGAAAGCGATCAGGTCGGCTATGCCTTCCGCAACAGCGCCAGTGAATGGCGCATCGAGTTCCCGGCGCCCTATTACGAATCGAAGCTCGATATCCTCGAATTCAAGCGCTGAGCCCCGATCACCAGGGGTTAACCCGGTCAGCCTAGCATTCGCGCGCAAAGAACAGGTTCTTTGCGGGGGGGTCGCAGAGCATGGCACTGTCGAAAACAAACCAACGGCCGATCGTCGTCGTCACCGAAGGCGGCCCGCATATCTGGGCGATCGTCAACGCCGTCGCCGATCAACTCGGCCCGGTCAGCGTCATCCTCGAAGCTCCTGAATCCAAAAAGCAATTGCTTCTCGCGCGGGCGCGGCGGCAAGGCTGGACCTCGGCCATCGGTCAACTCGGCACGATGGTGCTGACGCGCCTCGGCAAGCGCTTCTTCGCCGGCCACGCAGCACGGCTTGCCGCCGGGCAGAAGCTGCAAACCGAACCGAAGCCTGGGCAAAAGATCATTTATGTCTCGTCGGCCAACGCGCCGGAGTGCCTGCAGGCGATCGCGGAAATCCAGCCGGGTGTGGTGCTGCTCGCCGGCTGCCGCTTGCTGTCGCGGCAGACGCTGGCGAAAATCCCTTGCCCGGTCCTCAACTACCACGCCGGCATCGCCCCGAAATATCGCGGCATGAACGGCGGCTACTGGGCGCTGGCTTCAGGCGATGCGGAGAACTTCGGCACCACCGTACATCTGGTCGACGCCGGCGTCGACACTGGCGGCGTGCTGCGGCAGACGCGTGGCAAACCGCAGCCGGGCGACACAATTTCAAGCTACGCGTTGCGGCAGGCGGCCTTCTCGCGCGACATCTGCGTCGAAGCGGTCAGGGATGCGCTGGCCGGCAAGGTCGGCACGGTGGATCCCGGCCTGCCTTCGAAACAATGGTATCATCCGACGGTATGGTTTTATCTCTGGACGGGGATAAGGAACGGCGTCTGGTGACGCGCCGATTTACCGGACAGCCACCCGCCACTAACATTGCATCATGAGCGACATCGACCACCGCACCATCATTGCCGGCCTTTCGGTCGAGGACCGTCGCGACCTCACCGCCAGGGTTGACCGGCCAGGCATTGTCCGGCTGGCGGTCCATGCCGGGCTGGTTATCCTGCTAGGCGCGCTGATCGCCGCCCGCATCCCGTTCTGGCCGCTGCTCGTCTTGCCGCAGGGAATCCTGATCGTCTTCTTCTTCACGCTGTTGCACGAGACCATCCATGAAACGGCGTTCAGGACGGCGTGGCTCAATCGCGCTGTTGCCGCCGTGGCCGGCTTCCTGATCCTGCTGCCGCCGGAATGGTTCCGCTATTTCCATTTCGCCCATCACCGCCATACGCACGACCCGGACAACGACCCCGAACTGATGGCCCCGAAGCCGGAGACCATCAGCCAATATCTGCGCTATCTGTCAGGCGGCCCCTATTGGATCGCCATGGGCCGTGTGATCGCAACCAATGCGGCGGGCCGCAACCGCGACGGCTTTGTGCCGGAAAAGGGCCGCGGCAAGGTGGTTGCCGAAGCACGGCTGTTCCTGATCGGCCATGCGGCATTGCTGGCCGCATCGCTCGCCGCGCAGTCGGCGCTGCTGTTGTGGGTCTGGATCTTGCCGGTGCTGGTCGGACAGCCGTTTTTGCGTGCCTACCTGCTGGCCGAGCACGCGTTGTGCCCGCATGTCGCCAACATGCTCGAGAACACCCGCACCACCTTCACCACAAGGCTGGTGCGCTTCGTGGCTTGGAACATGCCGTACCATTCCGAGCACCATTCCTATCCGGCCGTTCCCTTCCACCGCCTGCCGCGCTTCCATGACATCGTCGCGGAGCATTTACGCACGACCGAACGAGGTTACGTGCGCTTCCACAGGAAGCTGGTCGGCAGCTACGATGGCCGCGCCGGCTGACCAGTGCTGGAAGAAACTCCGCTTTCAACCGCGGCCGTCGATTGCGTCGCTTTTGAAGGCCCCCGCGTCGTCCCATAACAAGCAGCCCAACAGCGCTTCCGGCAATGCTCGAAACCACTGCATTGGCCAAAAGATCGGAATCGATCTTCGGAGAGCACGATGCAGCGGAGTTAAATGGTAGAGCATCGTTTGTGCGTCCGATTGGACGCACGGCGCTCTGCAGGAGCAGGAAATTATGGCCGATCTGATCGTCGTCTACTGGCGCGACATCCCCGCCCAGGTCATCGTCAAGAAGGGCCGGCAGAACGCCAAGCGCGAACTGCCGCTGCGCTTCACCGAGGCGATCGACATGTGCGCCATGCGCACCGGCGCTGGCGGCACCGACGACTATCTTGCCGAATGGCGCAAGGCAGAACCCCTCCCGGTCAGTGACG
Source organism: Mesorhizobium sp. M0408 (assembly GCF_040321495.1). Taxonomy (NCBI): domain Bacteria; kingdom Pseudomonadati; phylum Pseudomonadota; class Alphaproteobacteria; order Hyphomicrobiales; family Phyllobacteriaceae; genus Mesorhizobium; species Mesorhizobium sp. M0408. Next base: position 142,090 of record NZ_JAMYRO010000004.1, read on the forward strand.
ATCTTGAAGCCGAGGCCGAGAAGGCTCTTCAGGAACTTGATGCGAAATACGACCGTGAGCGGCTGGTCGCTCTGGTCAAGGCGGGGGGCAAAGAAAATGTCTGATCCCCAATCAATGCCGGCGACGACGGCTCAAGCCGGCGTGACCCAGGCGACCATCGTCAAGAAGGCGGCGCCGAAATCCGACTACAAGCCGGCCGACGTGTCGCCACAGCGGCGTGTGCAGCGGTCGTTTGCGGTGCGGCTTTGGTCGGTGCGGCATTCGCGGCTGCTCGAATGGTTCTACGCCAGGTTCGCCGACATATTCCTGGCTCTCCACCCGCTATGGAAGGGCATCGGCTACAGCCGGGTCGAAGGGCCGGTGAAATTCGTCGAAAAGCGCGTCAAGGGATTCATGTTCGACTGCCGCATGTGCGGCCAGTGCATCCTTTCCTCGACCGGCATGTCGTGCCCAATGAACTGCCCCAAGCAATTGCGCAACGGCCCTTGCGGCGGTGTCCGCGCCAACGGCAATTGCGAGGTCGAGCCTGACATGCCTTGCGTCTGGGTCAAAGCCTGGGAAGGCTCGCGGAACATGGTGCATGGCGACAAGATTTTGGAAGTGCAGAAGCCGGTGGATCAGTCCTTGCGCGAAACCTCCGCCTGGCTGCGGGTCACCGCGCAGGCCGCGGCCGCCCGCAATGCGGCCCGGAATACTACGAAGACCGGAGCGTCGGCATGATCGGCCGTCAGCCAGACGAGAATCCGGCCGGCATCCATTTGCCGCTCGATCCCCTGCCCGGCCACACCTCGCGTGGCCGGCTGGAACGCGTCCTCAGGCGCGGCGAGTTCGCAGTGACGACCGAGCTCAATCCGCCTGACAGCGCCGATCCGGAAGACGTCTACAACCGCGCCAGGATTTTCGACGGTTGGGTCGACGCCATCAATGCCGTCGACGCTTCCGGCGCCAACTGCCACATGTCGTCGGTCGGCATCTGCGCGCTGCTGACCCGCATGGGCTATGCCCCGATCATGCAGATCGCCTGCCGCGACCGGAACCGCATCGCCATCCAGGGCGACGTGCTTGGGGGTGCTGCGATGGGCGTCGCCAACATGCTGTGCCTGACCGGCGACGGCGTGCAGGCCGGCGACCAGCCCGGCGCCAAGCCGGTGTTCGATCTCGACTGCATGTCGCTGCTCGAAACCTGCCGCGTTATGCGCGATAACGGCAAATTCCTGTCCGGCCGAAAACTCACGACGCCGCCGCAGCTTTTCCTTGGCGCGGCCATCAACCCGTTCGCGCCGCCGATCGATTTCCGGCCCTATCGGCTGGGCAAGAAGATCGCCGCCGGGGCACAGTTCGTGCAGAGCCAGTACTGCTTCGACGTACCGATGTTCCGCACCTACATGCAGAAGGTCCGCGATCTCGGCTATACCGAGAAATGTTTCATCCTGTGCGGCGTCGGGCCGCTGGCCTCGGCCAAGACGGCCAAATGGATCCGCTCCAACGTACCGGGCATTCACATTCCCGATCAGATCGTCAAGCGCCTGGAAGGCGCCCAGGATCAGAAGAAGGAAGGCAAGCAGCTCTGCATCGACATCATCAATGAGGTGAAGGAAATTCCCGGTGTATCCGGCGTCCATGTGATGGCCTACCGCCAGGAAGAATACGTCGCCGAGATCGTCGACGAATCCGGCGTGCTGAAGGGTCGCCGGCCGTGGAAACGCGAAATCCGCCGCGACGACCAGCTCGTTGCCGACCGGCTCGACCACATACTGCATGACGACCTCACTGAAACCCAGGTCGACATGGTCAAGACCGCGCATTGACAGCGCGAATCGTCAGCATTCGCTTGATCAGAAACAGATAACGATATAAAGAACTCTTTATATCACGATGGAGAGATTTCATGACCCGCACCATCGTCGCCTCGGCGACACGAGAAATCATCATCGGCTTCGATCAGCCCTTCTGCGTGATCGGCGAGCGCATCAATCCGACCGGCCGCAAAAAGCTGGCCGCCGAAATGATCGCCGGCAATTTTGAGACCGTCATCAAGGATGCGCTGGAGCAGGCCGCCTGCGGGGCGACCATGCTCGACGTCAATGCCGGCGTCACCGCAGTCGACCCCAACGCCACCGAGCCGGCGCTGCTGGTGCAGACGCTGGAGATCGTGCAGGGCCTGGTCGACCTGCCGTTGTCGATCGACTCCTCCGTGACTGCGGCAATCGAAGCGGCGCTGAAGGTCGCCAAGGGCCGGCCGCTGGTCAATTCCGTCACCGGCGAGGAGGAAAAGCTCGAAGCCATCCTGCCGTTGATCAAGAAATACAACGTTCCCGTCGTCGCCATTTCCAACGACGAGACCGGTATTTCGATGGACCCCGATGTGCGCTTCGCCGTCGCCAAGAAGATCGTTCAGCGCTGTGCCGACTTCGGCATTCCGGCGCATGATGTGGTCGTCGACCCGCTGGTCATGCCGATCGGCGCGCTGGGCGATGCCGGCCGCCAGGTATTTGCCCTGCTACGCCGGCTGCGCGAGGAGCTCAAGGTCAACACCACCTGCGGCCTCTCCAACATCTCGTTCGGCCTGCCGCACCGTCATGGCATCAACGCCGCCTTCATCCCGATGGTGATCGGCGCCGGCATGACCTCGGCGATCATGAACCCGGTGCGGCCGCAGGAAATGGAAGCGGTGCGCGGCGCCGACGTGCTGAACGGCACCGACGAGAACTGCACCAACTGGATCAGGACCTACAAGGACTACAAGCCTGCTGAAGGCGGCCAGGCCGTTGCCGCCCGGACGCAGGTCAACGCGCCGGGCGATGGCAATGGCAATGGCGGACGCAGGCGCGGCGGCCGCGAAGCGCGTATGGCCCGGGGTTGAGCCAGGTCTTGGCCGACACGATATGGGGCCTAGGACTGAGGAGGAACCGAGACACAGCGGCATCGCTGCCGTGGCCAAGACCCGAGCTGCGTAGAAAGTAAAGTCTGGAACGTATGAACTCTCCCGTCAACATCACCGATCCGCTCGTGCTGTTCATGCCGTCGGGCAAGCGCGGGCGGTTTCCGGTCGGCACGCCGGTTCTGGATGCCGCGCGCCAGCTCGGTGTCTATGTCGAGAGCGTGTGCGGAGGGCGTGCCACTTGCGGGCGTTGCCAGATCGAGGTGCAGGAAGGCAATTTCGCCAAGCACAAGATCGTTTCCTCCAACGATCACCTCTCGCCCAAGGGCGCCAAGGAAGAGCGCTACGAGCGCGTACGCGGCCTGCCCGAGCGCCGCCGGCTGTCCTGCTCGGCGCAGATTCTCGGCGATCTCGTCGTCGACGTGCCGCAGGACACCGTCATCAACGCGCAGACCATCCGCAAGGACGCCGACACCAGGGTCATCGCCCGCGATGCGGCAATCCGCATGTGCTATGTCGAGATCGAAGAACCCGACATGCACAAGCCGCTCGGCGACCTCGACCGTCTGAAGATCGCGCTGATGAAGGACTGGGGCCTCAAGAGCCTCGATTTCGATTTCCATCTGTTGCCGCAGGTGCAAGGCATTTTGCGCAAAGGCAACTGGACCGCGACCGCCGCCATCCACAAGGACACCGACAGCGAGACCGCACGGGTCATCGCTTTGTGGCCCGGCCTCAAGAACGAGGCGTACGGACTTGCCTGCGATATCGGCTCGACCACGATCGCCATGCATCTGGTGTCGTTGCTGTCGGGCCGCGTCGCCGCCTCGTCGGGCACATCCAATCCGCAGATCCGCTTCGGCGAGGATCTGATGAGCCGTGTCTCGTACGTGATGATGAACCCGGACGGCCGCGAAGGCATGACGGTCGCCGTGCGCGAGGCCATTTCGGGGCTTGTGGACAAGGTCTGCACCGAAGGCAACGTCCAACGCAACGACATCCTGGATTCCGTGTTCGTCGGCAATCCGATCATGCACCATCTGTTCCTCGGCATCGATCCGACCGAGCTCGGCGGCGCCCCCTTCGCGCTAGCCGTCTCCGGCGCCGTGCACATCAAGGCATCGGATATCGGTTTGAAGCTCAACCAGGGCGCCAGGCTCTATATGCTTCCTTGCATTGCCGGCCATGTCGGCGCGGACGCTGCCGCAGTGACGCTGTCGGAAGGGCCGCACCGCCAGGACGAGATGATGCTGATCGTCGATGTCGGCACCAATGCCGAGATCGTGCTCGGCAATCGCCACCGGGTCGTGGCGGCCTCATCGCCAACTGGCCCGGCCTTCGAAGGTGCGGAAATCTCCGGTGGCCAGCGCGCCGCACCGGGTGCCATCGAGCGCGTCCGCATCGATCCTGAAACGCTGGAACCGAAATACCGCGTCATCGGCTCGGAACTCTGGTCCGACGAGCCGGGCTTCCTCGACAGCGTGCAGGCGACCGGCGTCACCGGTATTTGCGGCTCCGGCATCATCGAGGTGGTCGCCGAGATGTATCTCGCCGGCATCATCTCCGAGGACGGCGTCGTCGATGGATCGCTGAGCGGCCACTCGCCTCGCGTCGTCGCCAATGGCCGCACCTTCTCCTATGTGCTGAAGGAAGGCGAGCCCAAGATCACCATCACCCAGACTGATGTGCGCGCTATCCAGCTTGCCAAGGCCGCCCTTTATGCCGGCACCAAGCTTTTGATGGAAAAGCAGCACACCGATCATGTCGACCGCATCCACTTCGCCGGCGCATTCGGCTCGTTCATCGACCCGAAATACGCAATGGTGCTGGGCCTGATTCCGGATTGCGACCTCGACAAGGTCTCGGCCGTTGGCAATGCGGCCGGTGCCGGTGCCCGCATGGCGCTGTTGAACCGTGGCTATCGCCGCGAGATCGAGGAAACCGTTAGCAAGATCGAGAAGATCGAGACGGCGCTGGAGCCGAAATTCCAGGAACATTTCGTTTATGCCATGGCGCTCCCGAACAAGATCGACCCGTTTCCCAAGCTGTCGGCGGCGGTGAAACTGCCGCCGCGCAAGACGGTGAGCGAAGACGGCATTGCCGGCGACGCTGCCCCGCGGCGGCGTTCGCGCGAAGGCCACGCCGCGCGGCGCGGGCGGGGATGACTCGCCTCCGATAGGCCGTCAGACCTTCCATTTTCATTTGTATGCAAATGTTTCCAGATCGCGCCGATCTGGAAACGAAATCGCGTTTTCGTGAAATCCGCCAGATACATAGGCGGAGCATTTAACCGGCATCGAACGGCAGGCGGAAACAGTTTTCGGCCACCGCAACGCTCCAAGGAGATCAAGATGTCGATGTTCGAAAGCTTCGGCCGCTATGGTGCGGCCTTCAAGAAAACACGCGAAGCGCGCAAGTCGCTGCGCATCCTCAACAGCTTGCCGCCTGAGATCCAGAAGGACATTGGCTGGCCGGTGTCGCCGCGTTCGAGCGAAGGGCAGCCGTCGGTCGGATGGGGCACGCAGCGCGGATGAAATTCATCGACAAATGCAAGCTGTTCGGTATTCGCCGGAGCCGCAATGCGGCTCCGGCTGCACCCAGCAATTGGCTGCGCGCCGCGTTGCTGCCGCGGCGTTGAGCTGCGCCGGTAGGCCAGAGACTTCATGGCCGGATGCTTTGTCGACAGCTGGGATCAAACGACCGTGTTGAGATTGCATCAATCTTGACTTTTTTGGTGGCGACACAATCTTCGAAATAGTCGGGGGTTCTCTTAGTCGGCTCAGCCGAAGTCCGTGTATCTGCATGCCCAGTCTCAAAAGCCACGTCGTGTCGTTCGTCCTCAGGTACAGCCGCAAGAAGGCGTTTTCCAGCCCCGAGAACCTGCAGCGCTGGATCGCCTATGCGCGCAAGACGGAAAACCATCAGCCGCCTGCGTCGCTGCGGTCGCGCCTGGAGATCACAACCCGCACGATCAACGGCTTTCCCGTCTACGAGATCGCTCCCCAGGCTGGTGAGCGGAGGCGGATTCTCTACCTGCACGGCGGCGCTTATGTCTTTGAAATCACACCCTATCATTGGCGGCTGATCGCCGACATGGCCGACCGCCTCGGGTTCGGTATCACCGTGCCGATCTATCCCATTGCTCCCGAACACGACTTTCACGCCATGTTCGGCATGGTCGGCGCCGTCTACTGCCAGATGTTCGGCGAAACCAGGGCGACTGATATCATCTTCATGGGCGATTCCGCCGGCGGAAACATGGCCGTCGTGCTGACGATGATGGCTGCGCAAAATGGCTTGCCCTTGCCATCACGCCACGTGCTGATTTCGCCCGGTCTCGACGTGTCGCTCGCCAACCCAGAAATGTATGAGGCCGAACGCAACGATCCGTGGCTGGGCATTGCCGGCGGCCGCGAGGCGATCCGGCTTTACAGCGCCGGCATAGATCCCACCGACTGGCGCATCAGCCCGGTTTACGGCGACCTGTCGGTGCTGCCCAAAACGCTGCTGCTGACCGGTTCACGCGATCTGCTCACCCCCGACAATCTGATCTTCGCGGAAAAGGCACGCGCGGCCGGCGTCGAAATTGAGGTCGTCCACGAGCAAGGCATGTTCCATGTCTGGCCGTTGATCGACATGCCGGAGGCGCGACGCGCGCGGGACAGCATAGTGGCCTTCTTGACCAACGAAACTGACAGTTATCATGCCAAGGCAGGAGAGTTGTGGCTGCAGAGGACAGACCGCGACGGAACCCCTCGCGATCTGGTTGCGCCGCTCAGGTCGTAGTTTGGCTCAGAACTTCCCAGTTTCCCTGAACATCTCAAACGTCGCGCGGATATGGTCGGCGACTGCCTTCACCGGCGCGCTGGCGTCCGGCGTCACCACCATGGCGAGGTTGTAGGTGCCGATGTCAGGCATGCCGTCCTTCGGGCACAGCTCGACCATGTCGCTGCCGAGGAAGGATTTCGGCAGCGGCGCCACCGCAAGATCCGCCATGATCGCGGCGCGCTGGCCGGCCGTGTGCGCGCTCATATAGGCGATACGGTAGTTGCGGCCCTCGCGGCCAAGCGCCTCCAATGCCCCTGCCCGCCAGGCACAGCCCTCTTCCCACAATGAGACCGGCAGCGGCTCGCGCAGATGCGCGCAACCGCCCTTGGCACCGGCCCAGACGATCGGCTCTGTGAGCAGCACTTCGGCGCCGATCGCGCTGGTCTTGTAGGAGTTGGTGAGCAGCGTGATGTCGAGCGCCCGGTCGTCCATGCGCCGGCGCAGATTGACGCTCTGGTCGATGGTGACGTCGACCGCGATCGATGGATGCGACTGTGCGAACCGCTTCAGCACATGCGGCAGCACACGTTCGCCGTAATCGTCCGGCGAGCCGAGCCGCACCACCCCGACAATGTCTGGAATGATGAACTTCGACACCACCTCGCGATTGATCGACAGCAGCCGGCGCGCATAGCCGAGCAGCATCTCGCCATCGGTGGTCAGCGTCACCGAACGGGCGTCGCGCGCGAACACCGAGCGGCCGAGAATGTCCTCCAGCTTCTTGATCTGCATGGAGACGGCCGACGGCGTGCGGAAAACCGCATTGGCCGCAGTGGTGAAGCTGCCGGTCTCGGCGATCGCGACGAAAGTGCGCAGAACATCCAGATCGAGCAGCGGCAGCGGATGATTGAGTGGGGCGTTCATGGCAAGCGACCTTCAATTTTTCTGATGCAAACCATCATTCCATTTCGTTTGATTGAACATCAGTTTGGGAGGATAGTCAACTCCATCGAAGGCAGGACGCATCGAAGTGGTCCCGAAACAACCATGACACGGACCTGCAATCGACACGAAATGAAGCTGAAACAAACCCGGTGTACCGCCTGACGCTGCAAGCGCCGGGACAACCTGGCCCAACGCGAAGGAGAATGAGATGTCTATCCTGTCATCCATCGGTCGGATCGCGACCGAGTTCAGCGAGGCCCGTGCCCGCTACCAGACGGAACGCGCCATCCGCGCGCTGCCGATTGAACTGCAGAAGGATATCGGCTGGCCCGAAGCTGCCGATGCTAAGGCCGGCACTCGCCATGGTGTGGGATCCTGGGCTGGAGCAAAGTAAACCGTGTGTATCAACAGCTGAAGGCCTGCCGCGCAGATCAGCCCGGCAGGCCTTTTTGTTTGTACTCCAATGATTTTCCCGAGCCATGTCGCCGTCGCATGCCGCATATGAGCAAGTCGCATAGCAGCCCGCACTGGCAATCAACACATTGTAAATAATCGAAAATCCGGGGCAGAATGCCCAAATTTGTCGCATTCCGTGTCGCTTTTCATATCAAGTGCTTCGCTTTTGCGATTTAGTTTCCCCTCACGTAAGCCTATACCATCATCAACAAACGAGCTGCCCCACTCCATCAAGCGAAGGCGACCCGTCTGAGCAACCGAATGGAGATGATCATGAAGCTTTTTGCCCGCCTCTTTGCCCGTCGCGAAATGAACCTGACGACCGCGCTCGAGCGCCAGCGCCTGGCCAACACCATGCCTGGCCAGACCGGTGCCATGGCTGCCGCGCGCCTCGGCTTCGTCGCCTGAGACGCGGCAATCCCGGCGGAAGCAGCCTAGCGCTGCTTCGAAGTCGATCCAGCGCCGCTTCGGTTTTGCCGAGGCGGCGTTTTCGTGTGCGCAGACTGCGTAGGCTCGTTTGCTCGATCCGGCGGCATGTCGCGTCCTTCGCCGCATAGCGATTGCCCATTTGCGACCCGTGTCGCAAATAAAGTCGCTCCGTTGCCATCTAGCCAATTGACAGGAAACGTCTTTCCTGATGTCGCTATGCTAATCGCGACATCCTGTTCGCGCCATTGCAGCGTGAGGATCTACCCGTGAACGTCGTAAAGCACCCGATCCGGCGATCGTTCGTATTCTTCCTGGTCCCCGATTTCACCATGATTGCCTTCGCGACGGCGCTCGACCCGTTGCGTTCGGCCAACCGCATGCTCGGCTATGAAGCCTATCGCTGGCGGCTCGCCAGCATCGACGGCAAGCCGGTGCGCGCCTCGAACGGCGTCGAATGCGCCGTCAACACCTCGCTAGAGGAAGAGCGCAAGAAAATGTCCGGACCGGACCGGCCGAACATGGCCATCGTCTGCAGCGGCATCAATGTCGAGCGCTACCAGAACAAATCGGCCTTCGCCTGGTTGCGCGAGGAGTACAATCGGGGCGTTGCCGTCGGCGGCCTGTGCACCGGCGCGCATATCCTGGCCGCCGCAGGCCTGCTGTCCAACAAGCGCTGCGCCATCCATTGGGAGAACCTGCCGGGCTTTTCCGAGGCGTTCCCCAAGGCCAACGTGTTCGCCGACCTCTTCGAGATCGACCAGAACATCTACACCTGCGCCGGCGGCACCGCGGCGCTCGACATGATGCTGAAGCTGATCGGCGACGATTTCGACGAAAGCCTCGTCAACCGCGTCTGCGAGCAGGTGCTGACTGATCGTGTGCGCAGCCCGACCGACCGCCAGCGCCTGCCGCTGCGCGCCCGCCTTGGCGTGCAGAATTCCAAGGTTCTGACCATTATCGAGCTGATGGAAGCCAATCTCTCCGAGCCGCTCTCGCTGATCGAGGTCGCTGACCATGTCGACCTGTCGCGCCGGCAGATTGAGCGCCTGTTCCGCACCGAGATGGGGCGCTCCCCTGCCCGTTACTATCTGGAGATCCGCCTCGACCGCGCCCGGCACCTGCTGATCCAGTCGTCGTTGCCGGTGGTCGAAGTCGCGGTCGCCTGCGGCTTTGTTTCCGCCTCGCATTTCTCCAAATGCTATCGCGAGTTGTACGCCCGCTCGCCGCAACAGGAACGCGTCGACCGCAAGCAGCTTCTGGCGGCCTGATCCAGCACGTTTCGCGGGCGCGGCCGAAATTGTCATGACATTGTCTGGCGAAATGTGGTATCCTTCAATCGAGAGGTACCAATGACGACCAGAACCACCAGATCGGAAAAACTGGACTTGCGCCTTACCCCCCAGGCAAAGCGTACACTCGCAACCGCCGCCGCGACTGAACGCCGTTCGCTCAGCGATTTCGTGCTTGAAAGCGCGCTTGCGCGAGCCGAAGAAACATTAGCCGACCGGCGCAGCCTCCATCTCGATGCCGAAAAATGGGTCGCGTTCATGGCAGCGCTCGACGCGCCAACGCGTGATCTCCCCCGCCTCAAGCGCCTATTGAACGAACCAAGCATCTTTTCCGGTCGCGATCCAGCGTGAGCGAATTCCAGATCGAGAAACTGGCCCGCAAGCATTTGGTGGACATGTTCGACTGCGGTGAAGAACCGCTCAATCGCTTTCTCGTACGCTATGCATTCCAAAACCAGCAAGCCAATGCTTCGCTGACCTACATTGGTCTCTCTGGCGAAGATGTAATCGGCTTTTATACCCTGGTCGTTGGTGAAGTTAAATATGAGGGTGCGCCCGAGCGATTGACGAAAGGTCTCGCACGCCATCCGGTGCCTGTAATGCTGCTGGCGCGTCTTGCGGTCAGTCTGGACTGGCAAGGCAAAGGCGTCGGCGGCGGACTGTTGCGCGATGCCGTCCTGCGCAGTTTGCAGGCGGCCGATATTGCAGGTATCCGCGCGGTCGTCGTCCACGCCAAGAACGACGGCGCCCGCACGTTTTACGAGCACTACGGATTCGCGCAATCGCCGACGGACCCGCTGCATCTTTACGTGCTTATCAAGGACTTACGAAGTCTCTGAGCCGTTCAGGCGCCTTGCTGACCCGACTATATCTGCGCCGTGCGCATCGCCTCGACGCGGATATCTTCCGTCAGCCGCGCCTTCAGTGCCGAAAACTCCGGGCTGGTCTTCAGCGTGTAGTGGCGCGGATGCGGCAGGTCGACGGCAACGTCCGATTTGATGCGGCCCGGCCGTGCCGTCATCACGACCACGCGCGACGCCATGAAGATCGCCTCCTCGATGTCGTGGGTGACGAACAGCACCGTTTTTTGCCGGCGCTCCCAGATACCGAGAAGCAGTTCCTGCATCAGCCCGCGGGTCTGGTTGTCGAGCGCGCCGAACGGCTCGTCGAGCAGCAGGATCTCCGGATCGTTGGCCAGTGCCCGGGCAATCGCGGTGCGCTGCTGCATGCCGCCGGAAAGCTGGTTCGGCCAATGGTTTTCAAAACCTCTCAGCCCGACGAGATCGACGTAAGAAGCGACGATTTCGCTGCGCTCGTGCTCGGCCATTCCACGTTCGCGCAGGCCGAAGGCGATGTTCTCGGCGACCGTCAGCCACGGAAACAGCGTATAGGACTGGAAAACCATGCCGCGGTCTGGACCGGGCCGGTCCACCACCCTACCGTCGAGCAGAACACGTCCCCCACTCGGCGCTTCGAGGCCGGCGACGATCCTGAGCAGCGTCGACTTTCCACAGCCGGATGGCCCCAGGATGGTGATGAAGTCGTTGGCGGCAACCGCCAGATCGATCGGCATCAGCGCCTTGACCGGCTGCCCACCGCCGACACCGGCGAAGGTGCGCGAGACGCCTTCGATGAGCAGCTTGCTCACGCCAGGCTCCATGGAAACAGCCAACGGTTGAGCGCCTTGAAGGCGAAATCGGACAACAGCCCGATCAGGCCGATGACGATGATGCCGAAGATGATCTGCCCTGTCGCCAGCCGCGACTGGCTGTTGATGATCATGTAGCCGATGCCCGACGACGAGCCGATCAGCTCGGCGACGATGACATAGGTCCAGGCCCAGCCGAGCACCAGCCGCAGGGTCTCGGCAATCTCCGGCGCATTGGCCGGCATGATCACGCGCCGCACGATGCCGTTGTCGGACGAGCCAAGCGTGTAGGCCGCCTCGACCAGGTCGCGCCGTGTGCCGCCGACCTTGACCGCGATGATCAGGATGATCTGGAACACCGAGCCGACGAAGATCACCAGCAGTTTTTCGAGCTCGCCAACGCCCGCCCACAGGATGAGCAGCGGGATGAAGGCCGATGCCGGCAGATAGCGGGCGAAGGAGACGAACGGCTCCAGAAACGCCTCCACGGGCTTCCAGGCACCCATCACGATGCCGAGCGGCACGGCAACGATGGCCGCCATCAGGAACCCGCCGAAGACGCGCCAGATGGTGATAAGGACGTCGAGCCAGAAGCGGTCCTCGACCAGCAGCCGCCAACCGTCTCTCACCATCGACAGCGGATCGGCAAGGAAAATGCGATTGACATGGCCGCCAAGCGTGATCCACGCCCAGAACGCCACGAACAGCACGAAGAACGAAATGCCGAGCACGGTTCGAATGCCCGGCGAGACCGGATGCAAGGGGCGCGGCATCTTCGACCGTCCTCTGATCTGAATGAAAAAGCGGCGGCGCACGCGCCGCCGCCGGGCGACAATCCTGCCGGTTAGTCGGCGACGGCGCTGGTGTCGGCCAATGTCGAGACGTCAGGCGCTTCCTTGATCAAACCCATCTGCAGCAGAAGCTCGCCGGCGGTCTTGGAAAAGTCCTGGAATTCCTTGGTGAAGAACTGCTTGTTTTCAGCCTTGTCGGCCCATTTCAGGTATTTGGCCGATTCTTCGAATTCCTTGGCCGACTGCTTCACGTCGGCACCCATCGTCTCATAGGATTTCGCCGGATCGCTCTTGATCAGGTCGAGTGCCTCGAAATAGCTGTCGGCAAGCGCCTTGCCCGCATCCGGATTGGCCTTGAGGAACTCCGGCGTGCAGCCGACGGTATCGAGCACCATCGGATAGTCGAGAGTGGTCACAAGGATATGGCCCTGGTCGGACTTTTCGCGCACCGCCGAGATGAACGGCTCATAGGTGACCGCCGCATCGTTCTGGCCGGCGAGAAACGCCTGCGCCGCCGCATCCGGCTCCAGGTTGACGACCGTCACGTCCTTGGTCGACATGCCGTTCTTGTTGAGCACCCAGGCCAGCATGAAATAGGGCGAGGTGCCCGGCGCCGAAGACGCGACCGACTTACCTTTGAGATCGGCGACGGTCTTGATGTCGTTGCGGGCGACGATGCCGTCCGCGCCGTAGGATTTGTCGAGCTGGAATATCTGCTTGGTCGTCACGCCATTGGCGTTCCAGACCAGCCAGGTCTCGACCGTGGTGGCGGCGCATTGCAGGTCGCCGCTGGCGATGGCGAGCGGCCGGCTGGCTTGCGGCACCTTCTTCAAGGTGACGTCGAGGCCGTGCTTTTCGAAGATGCCGGCCTGCTTGGCGAGCGTCAGCGGCGCAAAGCCGGTCCATCCACTGATGCCGATGCTGACCGATGTGGCGGCCATCGCCGGCGCGGACAATCCGACGGCAAGCGTCAAGCTTGCGGCAAGAATTCCGATCCTGTTCATGTCGGTTCCCCTTTTATGTGTTCGGATGGGGAATTGTGTCACAGACGCCCGCAGGCTTGTCAATGAAGCAGATGCTGCACTGCGGTATGTCACTATCGACAGCAAACTCCGCCATCAGCGGCTGTCGTACATCCAGCTGCGGTCGCGCCACATTTTTTCGCCGACCAGGCAGTCGGTGACGGGGATGTCCTGTGCCAGCACCAATGGCGGATGCGCCGCCTCTTCCGCCGCTCGCTGCGGCGAGGCCGGACCGGCAAGCTCCAGCACCAGCTTGCGGCGGATGGCCTCCGGAAACTGCGTCCAGTCATTGACCGGGATCATGAAGGAGCCCGGCCCGCCGATGACGCAGTCGCTGTAGTAGCGGTCGAGATTGTTGACATCGTAAGCGCTGCTGAACCCGCCCCTGGTCATCAGCGGCAGGCCGTTGACGGTGATGCCTTGCTTGATCACGGCGTCGCGGGTGATATCGACAGGTGCGCCCTGGTTGTTGGGGCCGTCACCCGAAATGTCGATCACCCGCTTGACGCCCTGGAAGCCGCTTTCAGCAAAGAGATCGCTGGCGAATTCCAGCGCGCCGGAGATCGAGGTGCGCCTGGCACTGGCCGGCGGATGAGCGGAAAGCTGCGCTGCCAGCCGCTCGGCGTCGGCACGATTGGCGATCACCGTCCACGGCACGACGACCTGCTGCCAGGTCGCGCCAGCCCATTCGACATAGGTGACGGCAATCTTGCCATGAGCGCCTTCGCCGATTGCCTGCAGGACATCGTCATGCGTCAGCGCCGCCGCATAGCCATGACGCTGGATTTCGAGCTCGTCCGGCGACATGGACAACGAAACGTCGACTGCCAGCACCAGTTCGACGTCGACCGGCTCGGCGGCGCGGGAGTTTGCAGTCAGCCATAGCACCGACGCCAGCGCGGCGGCACCCGAGACGAGATGTCTTGCAAAACCAGACATGCCGCACGGTAAGCGAAAATTGCCGATCGACAAAGAGAAAAGCCCGGTGGAGAGCCGGGCTCATTCGGTCACATTTTTGCGAACCGCCGGAAAACGAATTTCATTTGTGGATGCGGTGCCCGCCCCGTCCCCGCCACTCCACGGCCTTCTCGACATCCGTCTCGGAGGATGGGTCCGGCTTCGGTTTTCTAGCACCGACCCCGCGCGCTGCCCTCCAGTTCGGCTTAAATGACGGCGGAAGCCACAACAGAATACCTGCAACCGCGGCAGGCAAGATAATCGCAAAACGCAGAATTGAAAGTACGATGCCGCAGATGCCGACGATCTGCGCGGCCCGGCGGACGCCGAAGCGTCTCAGGAACAAATGTCTTGCAAGCACGCCGTCATCCAGATCGTAGGCGGGCAGGATGTTGAGAATGATAAGTGATACGTTCAACAATGCGCCAATCCAAAGCGTCCATTCCAGAGGACCGGCCGACCTTGACGGCAGCCACCCGAATGGCCTTTCGGGCGCAACTGGATGAGTTCTCCAAAAACCAGATAATAGGCCGCATCGAAAAACGCGGCGAGCGCGACGTTCGCCAGGGGACCCGCTATCGCAATCCGCGCCTAGGCAGGCGATGGCGCTGCGGCGCGTTTGAAACGCGTGAGCCCGCCGAAGAGATTTAATTCTATCCTGTCAGTGGCGACGCCTTGTCGGCGTCCGATCCAGGCGTGTGCCAGTTCGTGCAGAAATATCGACGCAAACAGAAGCGCTGCAAAGATAGAGGTATGGATCAGTGCATCCTTGGGTCGGCTCGCCCACTCGTTCAGGAAGGGCAGCACAATGGGAATTGCGAAGGTCCAGCTGACGCGAACCGGGATATTCCGGTTCAGCTGAAACACAAGCGCATCGTTTTTTCTGTCCCAGCCGATCCGCCGCAAAGGCACCCCCCAATCGCAGCGCGACGGTAAGCGAGAATCATCGCTCCACAAAGCGAAAAGCCCGACGATGAATCGGGCTTCTGCATTCAGGTCCTGCTGGCACTGCTCGGCTTGCCTGTGTGGAGAATCGGCAGGCAAGCAACGCTTAGCTGCGCGGATTGAGGTTCTCCGGGTCGTAGAGCGGCCTGTAGCCGACGGCGGCCACTTCGACCGGGTACTTCTCGCCGAAATATTCGACGCTCAGCTTGCGGCCCTCCTGGCAATACGCCCAGGGCAGGTGGGCGAGCGCGATGTTCTTGCCGAGGGTCGGACCATAGGCCACCGAGGTCGTGAAGGAGCGGCGGCCGAGCTCGTCGACGAGCGTCTCACCGGTTTGCGGGTCCATCACCGGCATCGTGCCAACCGGATAGCGGGGAACACCATTCGAATCTGTATTGTCCGTCATGATAAGCGTGCAAAGCATGGCCGGCTGATGCACCCGGGCGCGATATTGCAGATGCTTTGCCTTGCCGCAGAAATCGGCCTCCTTGACTTTCGGACGGGCAAGGTCGGCTTCCAGCAGATTGTATTCGGTCAAGAGGTCCGCGTTTTGCAGGCGCAGGCTCTTCTCCATGCGGCGGCTGTTGGCATAGGTCTCGACGCCAAAGGCCATCACGCCGGTCGACCGCAGCGCGTCCCAGACAGCCAGGCCGTCCTCGTAGCGCATATGCAGTTCCCAGCCTTGCTCGCCGACATAGGAGATGCGGAAGGCGGTCACGTCCTTGCCGGCGATCCTGACGGGCTTGATCGCGGCAAAGGGAAAATTCTCAGGCGTCAGTCCGTCGGGGTTTTCCACGACCTTGCCCAATGTTGCCCGCGCGTTCGGACCCCAGATGCCGACGGTCACATATCTCTCGGTCACATCGGTGACGGTAACGTCGAAGCCTTTGTCCTCTGCCGTCCGGCGCATGTACTGGAAGTCGCGCGGCCCGGCATCAGCGCCGTCGATGACGCGGCAGCGGTCGGCCATGCGGATGACGGTCAGGTCGGCGCGCACCATGCCTTCCTCGTCGAGGAAATGGGTATAGATGCCCTTGCCGATATTGCCGTCACCGCCGATCTTTGCCGCGCACAGCCATTCCATCAGCGCGACATGGTCCGGGCCTTCCACGTCGTACATGGCGAAATGCGACAGGTTGACGATGCCGCAATCCTCGCTCATCGCGAGATGCTCGGCGTTCGAGACGCGCCAGAAGTGGCGGTTATCCCATTCGTTTTGGCGCACCGGCACCCGGTTGCCGTATTTCTCGAGCAGATGCTCGTTGGCGGCGTAGCCGTGGGCGCGCTCCCAGCCGCCGAGCTCCATGAAATAGCCGCCGAGTTCCTTTTCGCGCTCCCAGAAGGGCGAGCGGCGGACATTGCGGGCCTTGGAGAAGGGTTCGCGCGGATGGACAGCCGGGTTGTAGACCTTCATCGCCGTTTCGGTGCAGCGGTCCCAGATGAACTGCTCTTTCGTCTGGTGCGGATAGAAGCGCGAATAGTCGATGGCGTGGTGGTCGATCGCCGTGCGGCCGTCCGTCATCCAGTCGGCGATGAGCTTGCCCATGCCGGGGCCGTCCTTGACCCAGATCGCAACGGCATACCATAGGCCCCTGACCTTCTGGCTTTCGCCCATCGAGGGGCCGCCGTCCGCCGTCACCTGCAGCAGGCCGTTGAAGGAATGGCTCTCATTGTAGCCCAGCTCGCCCAGGATCGGCGTCAGTTCCATGGCGCGCTCGAGCGGCGCCAGGATTTGTTCCATGTCGAGATCGCGTTGCGACGGCGAAAGCCGCGCCTGGTTTTTCTCGAGAATATCGCGCGGATGGCAAAGGCGCGGATTGGTCTCTTCGTAATAACCCCATTCGATCTGCCCGCCTTCGGCGGTCTTGGGGTCGCCGGTATCGCGCATGTAAGCCGAGTTGCCCTGATCGCGCAGCAGCGGCCAGCCGATCTCCTTGCCGGTGCCGGCGAACTCAGTGTACGGCCCGAAGAAGGTAAGCGGATGGTCAATCGGCATGACCGGCAGGTCCTCGCCCGCCATTTCCGCGATCAGCCGTCCCCAGATGCCGGTGCAGACCACGACATAGTCGGCCTCGATGGTGCCGCGGTCGGTCACCACGCCCTTGATGCGGCCGTTCTCGATGACGAGCGACCTGGCCGACGTATTGGCAAACGCCCTGAGTTTGCCGGAAGCTTCCGCCTGGTCGACAAGCTTGCCGGCGACGGTCTGCGAGCGCGGGATGACGAGGCCGGCGTCGGGATCCCACAGGCCGCCCTGTACCATCTGTTCTTCGATCAGCGGGAATTTTTCCTTGATCTCGGCGGGATCGATCAGGCGGGCGCGTGTGCCGAAGGCCTTCGCCGAGGCGATCTTGCGCTTGATCTCCGCCATGCGAGCGTCGTCGCCGACGCGGGCGACCTCGAGGCCGCCGATGCGCGCGTAGTGACCCATCTTTTCGTAGAAATCGATGGAATAGAGCGTCGTCCAGCACGACAGGAAATCATGGCTGGTCGTGTAGCAGAAGTCGGAGGCATGCGCCGTCGAGCCGATATCCGTCGGGATGCCCGATTTGTCGATGCCGACAATATCGTCCCATCCGCGCTCGATCAGGTGATGGGCGACCGATGCGCCGACGATGCCGCCCAGCCCGACGATGACGACCTTCGCCTTTTCCGGAAACCCTGCCATTGCCCGCGACTCCAAGATGCTATTGCGAGCAGACTATAGGGCGGCGCGGCGCCGCGCTTGCAGCCTGTTTGCGACATCGCCAAAAAAGCCCGCGCCACCAGCCCGTCGAATGCAGTTAGACCTACGCCTTCGCCCTGCTCGGTACGAAGGCGCTGCTAGAGCCCGCCCTGCGCAGCTTCGAAGAAAAGTGCATACCTTCATCGCCGATTACCGGAAGCAAACAAAAGGCCGGGCGTTTGCCCGGCCTTCAAAAATCATGGCGTCGACTTTATTTGATGCGCGCGACGCCGCCCGAGATCTCAATCGTCTCCGAACCGGTCAGCGCCTCGAGGTCGCCATTCGGCAAGGTAACAAAACAGCCGCTCGGGCAAAATTCCACGGTTTCGCCAGCGGCCAGCGCCAGCTCGGTCTTGCCGCCGCCTTCCGTCACGATCAGCGTGCGGGTCTCGGCGTCCTTGTTGACCGCGCTGGCGGCATGGGCCGAACCGCCCACGGCCAGAAAAGCGATGGCGGCGACGAGAGACTTCCACATTTTGCAGTATCGGTGTTGCCACCGCCTCTGTTGCATTTCGCAAGGCATTCTCGCCGTTTGCAGGTGAGCTTATATGCAATGCAAGCTGAACGGCAACTGAATGCCGCATTCATGCCGCAATTGGTTTCCGAAGGCTTGAAGGCAAGCTCCAATCAGCTAGTCAGGATCGGGCTTCCGTACCTTGCGTCCCGACTTGGCGAGACGTTTCGCCTCGACCGCCGCTAGGGCTTTTGCTTGTTCCCGCTCGGCGAATTCGACTTCGATCTTGTCGTCGTCGATCGGCCACGCCTCGTGCTTTTTGGTCTCGACGACGGCGCGCGGTGTCGACGGAATTTCGATATGCTGGTCGGCGAACACATCGAAGATGGCAAAGCGGATGTCGTTCTGGACGATATTGCCACTAAGAACGTCTGCCAGGAATACGCGGATCTCGAATTCGAGCGCGGCCGGGCCGAAATTGGAAAACAGCACAAAGGGTTCGGGGTTTTTCAGCACCAGCGGATGACTGCGCGCGATCTCCAACAGGACGCCATGCACGTGCTTGATGTCGCTGCCATAGGCGACGCCGACCTTGATATCGATGCGGCCGAGCTTGTTGCGGTGCGTCCAGTTCCCGACCGCATTGTTGATCAGGTTTGAATTGGGCAGGATCACCGACTGCCGCTGGAACGTTTCGATCTCGGTGGCGCGCACGCTGATCTTCTTGACCGTGCCGCTGATGTCACCGGCAACGATCCAGTCGCCGACCTTGAACGGCCGCTCGGCCAAAAGGATCAGGCCCGAGACGAAGTTGGAGACGACATTCTGCAGGCCAAAGCCGATGCCGAGAGACAGGGCGCCGGCGACCAACGCGAGATTGGAGAGGTCGATACCGGCCGCCGAGATGCCGACCAGTGCCGCGACCGCGACGCCGGCATAGCCGACCGCCAGCCGGATCGAATTGCGCACACCGGTGTCGACCCGGCCGCGCGCCATCACCGAACCGTCGAGCCAGCCCTGGAACCAGCGCGTCAGGAAATAGCCGATGATGAAGACGACGACGCCAGTGAGGATGCCGGTGACCGAGATCGTCACCGAGCCTATGGTGAGGCCCGTCGCCAGCTTGTAGGCCCAGGCCTGGATGTCGCCGGGCTGGAAGCCCCACATCAACAGGATCAGCGGCAGGAACACCAGCACGATCATGATGTTTATGGCGGCGCTGACGACAAGCCCGAGCTGGTCGAGCGCGGTCTCTTCGTAGCTTGAATTGGCCGCTAGCCAGCGCCCGATCGAAGTGTTGGCGAAACCACCTTCCTCGCCGATCGCCCGCGCCGACAGGAAGCCGATATAGGCGGTGACCAGGATAGTGCCGGTAACCACGACCTGCACCGAGACGAAAATAGCAAGGCCGATAAAGCCGAGCAGCGCCGACGCTATGGTGAATAGCCCTAGCGCGACGGCGGTGTAGCGCAGCCATGCCGGCCACGGGCGCCAGCTCCCGTCGGCAGCCTTGAACGGCTTCAGCAGCCCCATCAGGATCAGGATGACGCCGACGCTGATGGTGGCGACAAAGCTTCTGGCGATGGTCAGCGATAGCGGCGAGCCCATCTTGTCGTTGACGACCGACAGGAAATAATTGATGCCGATGGCGACGGCCATGGCAGTCGTCAGCCGCACCAGCCAGCGCGCCGGGCCGGTTTCGACAGGGATCAGACGCCAGTTCGGCAACCGCGGTTCCAGCGCCGCATTGGTCAGCCGGTTGACGCAGAACACCACCGCGATAACGGCAACCAGCGAATTCAGGAAGATGCCGATGTCGCCGCGCAAGACATTGTAATAATTGAAGAAGAAGACCGTCGAGATAAGGAAGGCGCCAACCGCCAGCGACGGCAGCAATGTCGACCAGAACGCCACCGACAGGCGGCTGAGATAGGATGGATCCTCGACGGAAGGATCGGCTTCGAAGACGCGGCCGAACAGGCGCCGCCCGCCGACAAAAAGCACGGCGGCCAGCGCAAGCGCCATCAACGTCGCGGCAAGAATTGCCTGGAACTTGAACTTGAAGGCGAAGCTCAGCCAGGACGACACCGCTTTGTAGAAACTGGTAAATTCGTCATTGGCGTTGGAAATGACCTCCGGGCTCAATGCATCGGACAGCACGTAGCGCTTGGTGAGCTGATTGCGGAACAGCTCGCTGCGCATGTTGCCGATCTTCTCGATCAGCCCGCTGACACGGATCGACAGGTTCTGCGCGCTGGCAATGACGGCGTTAATCTCGGCTTTTTCGGAAGCCAGCGCCTGGCGTTCACCGGTCACGATGTCGGGCTCGGCCGGCTGGCCCGCGGCCGGCGGAGGTCCCAGCGTCTCGATCCGATCGTTGATATCGCCGAGACGCGAGCGGAACGCCAGCGCGCTGGTGAGCGCCGCCCGCGACAGATCCTCCAATTGCAGGCGGATTTCCACCAGGGTGGCATCGTCTTGGCCGTCCTGCTGTATCTTCTTCTCGAGATCGTCGGTTTTGGCCGTCAGGCTCTGGATGACCTTCTGCTGGTCTGTAACCAGCCCGGCGGCACCCTGCCCGAGCGCCTGCGCCATCGCGTCGAACGACGGCGGCGCCAAGACAACAAGCGCAACGATCAGGACCAGGCGGAGTAAACGAAAGAACATGATTTTTCTGGCGACTCGCGGACGGCAGCGGCAGTTTTGAAGCACGTCCTTGATAAAGACGCTCATATCACGGGGCAAGTCATGCCAGGCGGCTCGTTTTCGAAGTCCGCCAATCGAAGTCGGCCAATCCAATCGAAGTCGGCCAATCCAGTCGAAGTCGGGGAGTCGAAAAGCGATGGCGCAATCTTGGCTTTGCGTTGGCGGCCTGCTCTATAGTCTGCCGCAAAGCCTGAAATGGATGACAATAAGAATGGCGGAATATTCGGCCTTTTCGCTTCTCAAGAACGCGCTGACCGGAAACAAGGACTGGAGGCCGGCCTGGCGCAAGCCCGACCCGAAGGCGTCCTACGACGTGATCGTCATCGGCGGCGGCGGCCATGGCCTGTCGACCGCCTACTACCTAGCCAAGGAGCACGGCATCACCAATGTCGCGGTGCTGGAGAAGGGCTGGCTCGGTTCCGGCAATGTCGGCCGCAACACCACGGCGGTCCGTTCCAACTATCTCCTGCCGGCCAACACGCGCTTTTACGAGCATTCGATGAAGCTGTGGGAGAACCTGGCCCATGACCTCAACTACAACGTCATGTTCTCGCAGCGCGGCTGCCTGAACCTCGCCCACACACCTGCTCAGCTCGACGACTATGCCCGGCGCGGCAACGCCATGCGCCATCTCGGCGTTGACGCCGAACTGATGACCACGGCCGAAATCGCGCGCCTGGTGCCGGCGCTCGACGTCTCAGCCACCGCGCGTTTCCCGATCGTCGGCGGCCTGATGCAGCGGCGCGCCGGCACCGCCCGCCACGACGCCGTCGCCTGGGGCTATGCGCGCGGCGCAGATCGCCGCGGCGTCGACATCATCGAAAATTGCGAGGTCACCGGCTTCCTGCGCGACGGCGACCGCATCACCGGCGTCACGACAACGCGCGGCGAAATCCGCGCAAAAAAGGTAGCGGTCGCGGTTGCCGGCAGCACCGGGCGGGTCATGCGGCTTGCCGGCATCGAGACGATGCCGATCGAGAGCCACGTGCTGCAGGCCTTCGTCACGGAATCGCTAAAACCGTTCATCGATACGGTCCTGACCTTCGGCATGGGCCATTTCTACATGTCGCAATCGGACAAGGGCGGCCTTGTCTATGGCGGCGATCTCGACGGCTACAACAGCTACGCCCAACGCGGCAGCCTGCCGATCGTCGATGAGGTGATGAGCGAGATGCTGGCGCTGTTCCCTGGGCTGGCCCGTGTCCGCATGCTGCGCTCATGGGGCGGCGTCTGCGACATGTCGATGGACGGCTCGCCAATCATCACCACCGGTCCGCTGCCGGGCATGTATCTCAACTGCGGCTGGTGCTATGGCGGCTTCAAGGCGACGCCGGCTTCCGGCTGGTGCTTTGCCTGGACCATTGCCAAGGACGAGCCGCACGGTCTCAACTCGGCCTTCACGCTCGACCGCTTCTACCGTGGCCTGGTGATCGACGACAAGGGCCAGGGCGCCACGCCCCGGCTGCATTAGGTTAGAGATCCATGCTCATCACCTGCCCCTATTGCGGCCCGCGCGACGTGATCGAATTCACCTATCAGGGCGACGGCAATCGCCAGCGCCCACAGCCCGCCTCGCAGAACCTCGACGCCTGGAACGCCTATGTCTACGACCGGCTTAATCCAGCCGGCGACCACAATGAGATCTGGCAGCATTCCGGCGGCTGCCGCGCCCATCTCAGGGTCGTGCGCAACACGCTGACGCACGAGATCTCCAGCACCGCGTTCGCGCGCGGCGACCACAACTCGGTTGCGCGGCACCGGGCCGAGGACAAGCCATGAGCCCGCGCCGTACAGAGGCCGGGGGCCGCATCGACCGGCTGCGGACCATCCGTTTCACCTTCGACGACGCGCCTTATACCGGCCATGCCGGCGACACGCTGGCTTCGGCGCTGCTGGCCAACGGCATCACCCTGTTTGGGCGTTCGTTCAAATATCACCGCCCGCGCGGCGTGCTGACCGCCAGCGTCGAGGAACCGAACGCGCTGGTCACAGTGTTGAGGGGCGAGGTTCGCGAGCCGAACATCCCCGCCACAATGGTCGAGATTTATGACGGGCTGGCCGCGATCAGCCAGAACCGCTTCCCTTCGCTTGCCTGGGACGTCAGTGCCGTGAACCAGCTCGGCGGCAAGCTTTTGTCGGCCGGCTTCTACTACAAGACCTTCATGGGACCGGTGATCGGTCCGCTGAAGGGCACTCGCTTCTGGATGTTCTGTGAGCATTTCATCCGCCGTGCCGCCGGCCTGGGCAAGGCAGGCACGGCTCCCGATACGGCGCGCTACGAACGCATGAACGCGTTTTGCGATGTGCTGGTAGTCGGCTCCGGCCCGGCGGGGCTGATGGCCGCCAGGGCGGCTGCCGATCAGGGTGCACGCGTCATCCTGGCCGAGCTCGAGCCGCATTTCGGCGGCTCGGCCAATTGGTCGGGCGAGACGATCGATGGCATGCCGGCCGCCGACTGGGCAGCGCGCGCCGCTGGCCAGCTCGAAGGCCGTGACAATATCCGCCTGCTGCCGCGCACCACCGTCTGGGGCTATTATGACGGCAACACGCTTGCCGCGCTCGAACGTGTCACCGACCACAAGGAAACGCCCGGCAAGGGCGAATCGCGCCATCGCTACTGGACGATCCGCGCCAGGTCGGTGGTGCTGGCCACCGGATCCCTGGAGCGTCCGCTGGTCTTTCCAGGCAATGATCGGCCAGGCGTAATGCTGGCGCATGCTGCCGAGCGTTATGCCATTGAATATGGCGTGCTGCCCGGCGACAGGATCGGGCTGTTCACCAACAATGACAGCGCCTATCGCGCGGCCCTGGCGCTGAAGAAGGCCGGCGCCGTGGTCGTCGCCATCATCGACGTGCGCCCTGAGCTTTCGAGCGAAATGCGCAAGCTGGCCGGCGAGACCGAGGCCGAGATCCTTTCTGGCCACGCGGTGATCGCCACCGAGGGCGGCAAGGCGCTTTCCGGCTTCAAGGTGCAGCGCTTCGACATGGTCAACGGCGCGCTTTCCGGCGATGCGCGCAGCATCCACGCCGATTGCCTATTGATGTCGGGCGGCTGGTCGCCGACCATTCATCTGGCCAGCCAGGCCGGAGCCAAAGCGGAATGGAACGAAGCATTGCAAGCGTTCCTGCCGCCCAAGCCGACGACACAGCAATGGATCGGCGCCGGCGCCTTCACCGGCAGTTTCTCCACCGCCGAGGCGATCGCCGAAGGTCGCGCCGCCGGTCTTTCCGCTGCGGGCGCAACCGCCACGCCGGCGGCCTTGCCTGCCGTCGAAGCAGCACCTGGCGATCCCGATCCGGCGCCGGTGTTCGAGATCAAGGCCGAAGGAAAAAGCTTCGTCGACTTCCAGCATGACGTGACGGCGGATGACGTGCGGCTGGCGCATCGCGAAGGCTTCGTCTCGGTCGAGCATCTGAAGCGCTACACCACGCTCGGCATGGCAACCGACCAGGGCAAGAGCTCCAACATACCCGGCCTGGCCATAATGGCCGAGGCGCTGGGCAAGCCGATCCCGCAGGTCGGCACGACGCGCTTTCGCCCGCCCTTTTCGGCGGTGTCGATCGGCTCGCTAGCCGCCGAACGCTTCGGCGATCTGAAGCCCGAGCGGCTGACGCCGATGCATGACTGGCACGTCGCCAACGGCGCCACCATGTATTCCGCCGGCCTGTGGTATCGGCCGATGATCTACGGCCATCCCGGCGAGACGATCGAGCAGGCCTATGTCCGCGAAGCGAGAGGCACGCGCGAGAGCGCCGGCATCGTCGATGTCTCGACACTGGGCAAGATCGCGGTGCAAGGCCCCGACGCGGCGGAATTCCTCGACCGCCTATACACCAACATGTTTTCGACGCTGGCCGTCGGCAAGGCGCGCTACGGGCTGATGCTGCGCGAGGACGGTCTCGCCTTTGACGACGGCACCACGTGGCGCCTCGGCGAGCAGGATTTCCTGATGACCACCACCACCGCCAATGCCGGCAAGGTGATGCAGCATCTGGAATATTTCCTCGACGTGATCTGGCCGGCGCTGAAGGTCCACGTCACCTCGGTGACCGACCAATGGGCCGGTGCCGCCATCGGCGGGCCGAAGGCAAGGCAGATACTGGCTGCTTGCGTCAGCGGCACTGCCGTCGACAATGCCGCCCTGCCCTTCATGGGCATCGTCCACGGCGAAATCGCCGGCGTGCCGGTGATGATCTGCCGGCTGTCCTTCTCCGGCGAAATGGCCTTCGAGGTCTATTCCGGCGCCGGCTACGGCACCCATGTCTGGGAGGCGCTGATCGAAGCCGGCAAGCCGTTCGGGCTGGTGACCTACGGGCTGGAGGCGCTGGGCACCATGCGCATCGAGAAAGGCCACGTCACCGGTGCCGAGATCGACGGCCGTACCACGGCACGCGACCTGCATCTCGACTGGATGCTGTCGAAGAAGAAGCCGTTCATCGGTTCGGCGATGATGGACCGCGAGGGGCTGATCGCGCCCGACCGCCTGGAACTCGTCGGTATTGTTTCGCTCGACAACCAGCCGCTCAATGGCGGCGCACACATCGTCGAGGAGCTTGACGAAGCCAATCCGCACGGCTCGCTTGGCCACATCACCGCTTGCTGCTATTCGCCGGCGCTGGGTAAATATATCGCGCTTGCCCTGGTCAAGGGCGGCAAGGCGCGGCGCGGCACGCGCGCTTATGTCTCCGACCCGCTGCGCAACCGGTTCGGGCCGGTCGAGATCGTCTCCAACCATTTCTTCGATCCGGACGGGAGCCGCATGCATGGTTGAACGCCAATCGCCGCTTGAGCCGGTGCTGCATCCGGGCTCGCATGGCAATTTCGAGCATGGTGTCGAAATCATCCTCTCCGAAACCAGGCCGGGTTCGATCCTGCAGCTCGCCGCCTGGCCCGGCGAGGAGAAGAAGTTGATGGCCGGCATCCATGCGGTCACCGGCCTGGCTTTGCCCGACGGCGCCGGTGGCGGTGTGACGAACGGCGCCAGGTCGGTGTTCGGCTTTGCGCCGGGAAAGTTCACTGTGGTCGATGAAGCCGAGGGATTGGCGCCGGCCTTTGCCAGTGTCGTCACTTCGGCCATCGGTACGGTGACCGACCTTTCGCACGGCCGCACCGCGATCCGTATCGCCGGGCCGAAGGCCGAGTGGGTGCTGGCGAAATTCTTCGCCATCGACTTCGCGCTGCCGGCCTTCCCGATCGGCGCCGGCCGCTCGACCATGCATCACGACATCTTCGCGCAGATCCAGCGCACCGGCGCCGATCAGTTCGACATCTATGTGTTCCGCTCGTTTGCCCGCTCGTTCTGGAAAGCGCTCTGCCATGCGAGCGAGGAAGTCGGCTACGAAGTGCAGTAGAGCCGGACGGCGCTTCACGTCACTCCGCGAACGTCACCCACTCTTCCAGCGGCGCGCGGTCGGTGCGGAAGGCATTTTCGGGCTTGGACGTATCCTCGTGGCCGAGCGCCATGCCGCAGACGATGATCTCCTCGTCGGGAATGTTGAGCACCGGCCTGATCTGCCGGTGATAGGGCGCGAAGGCGGCTTGCGGACAGGTGTGCAGGCTCCTGCCCCGCGCGGCGACCATGATGTTTTGCAGGAACATGCCGTAGTCGATCCACGACCCCTTGTTCAGCCGCCGGTCGACGGTGAAGATCATGCCGACCGGCGCGTCGAAGAAGACGAAGTTGCGGTCGTGCTGCGCACGCATCCTGTCGACCTCGCGCCGGCCGATGCCGAGCACGCCGTAGAGGCCGAAACCGTTGGCCCGCCGTCGCGTCAGATAGGGTTCGAAGAACTGGTCGGGATAGTAGCGATACTCGTCCCACTCGGCCTTTTCGGCGCGGATGCCCGAGCTGAGGATGGCGTCGGTGATGCGCTGCTTGACCTCGCCCTTGGTCACATAGACTTTCCAGGGTTGCATATTGGTGCCTGAGGGCGCGCGCGCGGCAACGGCGAGAATATCGCGGATGATCTCGTCGTCGACCATATCGGGCAAGAAGGCGCGTACCGACCGCCGCGAGGTGATCGCGTCATCGACGATCGCCGCCGCAATCCGGGAGTTGTTTTCCAGCATGGGCCGTCCTTTTGCGTATGATCCCGAACCGATTTTCCGGAAGGATCATGCGCCGACTAGAAGTGATGGAGCATCCTTGCGCGTCTTTTTGAACGCCCGATAGCCTACCCGCCTCGACCGGACGCCCCACTCGCCGCTCGTGCGCCGAGCCTTTGCCCGAACCGTCAAAATGGCGCAAGTAAATCTTGTGGTTGCGTGAAAATCCTCTTGATTTTTTCATGAACCCGCCATCAAATGAAATTTGCTGAGAATTTTTCACCAAGACAGGGATGGCTTTGCCCTCAACCGCCGCCAGATCGGAACAGGACAGCGGCGAACGGCTGCTGGCCGGCGACATTCGCGCGTTGCGCAAGGCGCGCGGCTTGACGCTTGCTGAAATCGCACTGAAGCTCGGCCGTTCCGTCGGCTGGGTCAGCCAGGTCGAGCGCGGTCTGTCGGTCCCGTCGCTCGGCGATCTCAGGGCCTTCGCCGAATTGTTCGGCGTGCCGGTCAGCCTGTTCTTCAGCCATGACGTGCCTGTCGAGACCGAGCGCGGCGTGGTCGTGCGCGCCGGCAACCGGCGCACGCTTGGCACAAGCGATTCCGGCCTGGTGGAGGAGCTTCTGTCGCCCGATCTCGGCGGTAGCTTCGAGATGCTGCGTTCGGTCTTCGCTCCGGGTGCCGAGATGAAGGCCGAGGCGCGCCGGCCGACCGAGGAAGCCGGCTACGTCGCTTCGGGCAGTTTCGACATCGAAATTGCTGGCATCTGGCACCGGCTTGGCGAAGGCGACTCCTTCCGCTTCGACGGCAAGCCGTTCCGATGGCGCAATCCTGGAGCCGAGCCGGCTGTCGTCATCTGGGTGGTTTCGCCGCCTGTCTATTGAACGAATGCATGTCGCCCAAAAGTGCGTGGCGGTTTTGGGACAACGACATGCATCAAAACAAATAGTCGGAGAAGAACATGGCCGGTTTGCCGACCACGGCACGCGTTGTGATCATCGGAGGTGGTGCCGTCGGCGCCTCCTCGCTCTACCATCTCGCCAAGGCGGGCTGGACCGACTGCGTGCTTCTGGAGAAGAACGAGCTGACCTCCGGCTCGACCTGGCATGCCGCCGGCAACGTGCCGACTTTCTCCTCGTCATGGTCGCTGATGAACATGCAGCGTTATTCGACCGAGCTCTATCGCCGGCTGGCCGACGAGGTCCGCTATCCCATGAACTACCACGTCACCGGCTCGCTCAGGCTGGCCCATAGCGCGGAGCGCATGCAGGAATTCCAGCGCGCCAAGGGCATGGGCCGCTACCAGGGCATGGATATCGACGTGGTCGGGCTCGACGAGATTAAGCGCCGTTACCCCTTCATCGAGACGCATGAGCTGAAAGGCGCGCTCTACGATCCGAATGATGGCGATATCGACCCCGCGCAGCTGACCCAGGCACTGGCCAAGGGCGCGCGCGACATGGGCGCGAAGATCATCCGCTTCTGTCCGGTCACCGGCGTGAGCCGAGACAATCACGAGTGGGTGGTCGAGACGGCGCAAGGCGAGATCCGCTGCGAGATCGTCGTCAACGCCGCCGGCTACCGCGCCGCCGAAGTCGGCAGGATGTTCGGCCGCGAGGTGCCGATGATGGTGATGAGCCATCAATATATCCTGTTCGAGGAAATCCCCGAACTGGCGGCGTGGTCGAAGGAACAGGGCAAGAAGCTGCCGCTGCTGCGCGACGTCGATACGTCCTATTATCTGCGCCAGGAAAAGAACGGCATGAATCTCGGCCCCTATGAGCGCAATTGCCGCGCCCACTGGGTCGGCCACAACGACCCGATGCCCGACGACTTTTCCTTCCAGCTGTTTCCCGACGATCTCGATCGGCTGGAACATTACCTGGCCGATGCTGTCGCCCGCGTGCCGATCCTCGGCACCGCCGGCCTTTCAAAGGTCATCAACGGGCCGATCCCCTATGCGCCGGACGGCAACCCTCTGATCGGGCCGATGCCCGGCGTGCCCAACGCCTTCGAGGCCTGCGTCTTCACCTTCGGCATCGCCCAGGGCGGCGGCGCCGGCAAGGTGCTGGCCGAGTGGGTGACCGAAGGCCAGACCGAATGGGACATGTGGTCCTGCGATCCACGCCGTTTCACCGCCTTTGCCTCGGCCCCGGATTATTGCGTCGCCAAGGGCATGGAGATCTACGGCAACGAATATGCCATCCAGTTCCCGCGCCATGCCTGGCCGGCCGGGCGCGACCGCAAGCTGTCGCCGCTCCACGACCGCATCAAGGCACTCGGCGCCCGGTTCGATGCTTATAATGGCTGGGAACGCGCCACCTGGTATACGAACGCAGGCGACGACATCTCCGAAGAATCCACGCTGACCTTCCGCCGCGACGGGCCGTGGCAGCATCGTGTGCGCGAGGAATGCCTCGCCGTCCGCGATGCCGCCGGCATTCTGGACCTGCCGGGGTTCTCCCGTTTCAATCTCGACGGTCCGGGTGCCGCCGAATGGCTGAGCCTCCAGGTGACCGGCCTGGTGCCGAAACCCGGCCGCATCGGCCTCGTCTATTTTGCCGACGACAAGGGCCGCATCGTCACCGAAATGTCGGTGGTCCGCCACGACGAGAACCTGATGACGCTGATCACCGCCGCTGTGGCTCAGTGGCATGATTTCGAATGGCTGAAGTCGCGCATCCCGAAGGACGCCACATTCAAGCTGATCGACAGGACGGAGGAATACTCCACCCAGATCCTCGCCGGCCCCAACTCGCGAAAAATCCTCGCCGAACTCTGCGCAGCCGACCTCACCCTGCCCTGGCTGACGCATCAGGAAACCAGTATCGCCGGACGTTGGGCAAAGCTGGTGCGCGTGTCCTTCGCCGGCGAGCTCGGCTGGGAAATCCACAGCAAGGTCGACGATACCGCAGCCATCTTCGACGCCGTCTGGGCGGCCGGGAAGAGGCATAGACTAAAACCGTTCGGCATGTACGCGCTGGATTCGCTGCGGCTCGAAAAAGGCTACCGTACCTGGAAGGGCGACCTGTCGACCGACTACTCGATCCTGCAGGGCGGGCTGGAGCGATTCGTCAGATGGGATAAGCCCGACTTCCGCGGCAAGACGGCGCTGCAAAACGAGAAGCAGCAGGGCATCAAGAAGCGCTTCGTCACGCTGGTTGTCGAAAACCCCGGCGACTGCGATGCGCCCACCATGTCGACGCTGTGGCATGACGGCCGGATCGTCGGCGAGACGACATCCGGCGGCTGGGGTCATCGCATCGACAGGTCGATCGCGCTCGGCATGCTGCGCGCCGACCTCACCGAGCCGGGAACCGCGGTCGAGATCGAGATCTTCGGCGAACGTTTTCGGGCGGTCGTGCAGAAGGATGAGCCGTTATGGGATCCAAAGAACGAGAGGCTCAGAGCATGAAGAAAGTGATCCTCACCGATGGCGGCATGGGCCAGGAGCTGGTCCGCCGTAGCAGTTCCGAGCCGACGCCGCTGTGGTCGGCCAGGGTGCTGATCGACGAACCGGATCTGGTGCGCGACCTGCATGCGGAATTCATCCGCGCCGGCGCCCGCGTCATCACCATCAACACCTATTCAGCCACGCCGGAGCGGCTGGCACGCGAAGGCGCGCAAGAGCTGTTCAAGCCGCTGCAGAAGCGCGGCATCGAACTGGCAAGGCAAGCCCGCGACCAGGCCGGCGACGCGGCGATCGCCGGCTGCCTGTCGCCGCTGTTCGGCAGCTATGCGCCGGCGCTGACGATATCCTTCCAGGATACGCTCGACATCTATCGCCGTATCGTTGCCGAGCAGGCGGACGGCGTCGATCTGTTTCTGTGCGAAACCATGGCGTCGGCCGAAGAGGCGCGCGCCGCCGTCACCGCGGCGTCGGAAAGCGGCAAGCCCGTATGGGTGTCGTGGACGCTTGCCGACCACGGCACGCCGCGCCTGCGCAGCGGCGAAGCCATTGCGGCGGCGTCGGGCGCTCTTGCCGGCCTGCCCGTCGCGGCCCGGCTGATCAATTGCTGCCGGCCCGAAGCGATCGCTGCAGCGCTGCCCGAACTGATCGCTCTCGGCGGTCCGGTCGGCGCTTATGCCAACGGCTTCACCTCGATTGAGGCGCTCAAGCATGGCGGTACCGTGGAAGTGCTGCACGCCCGCCACGACCTTGATCCGGATGCCTATGCCGGCCAGGCGGTCGGTTGGGTCGAGGCCGGCGCCGGCATCGTCGGCGGCTGCTGCGAAGTCGGACCGGCCCACATCGCCGCGCTGCGCTACCGGCTCGAACAGGCCGGTTATGAAATTTCGGGAGCAGCATAATGCCTAGGCCATCATCGCGCATTTCCGGCATCGTGCCTTCGGGCAAGGATGGCTGGGAGGTTCATTCCGCTGCCTGGGCGCGCAAGCAGGCCGGCGAGGACATCATCATGCTGTCGGTCGGCGACCATGATTTCGACACGCCGAGCGAGACGATCGAAGCCTGCGTGACGGCCGTCCGCGCCAGCAATCACCACTACACGCCGCTTGCCGGCGTTCCACGCCTGCGCAAGGCGATGGCGGCGGCCTCGATGCGGTGCACCGGCGTTGCGACAAATCCCGACCAGGTCATCGCCACGCCGGGCGGGCAGGCCGCGCTTTACGCGGCCATTCAAGCGGTTCTCGACCAGGGCGACCATGCTATCGTCGTCGCGCCGTATTACGCCACCTATCCCAACACCTTCAGTGCGGCGGGCGCCGAGTTCAGCGTCGTCGAGACCCCCGCCGAGGATGGCTTTCAGCCGCGCGCCGCCGACATTCGCGCCGCCCTTCGGCCGAACACCCGCGCCATCCTGATCAACACGCCCAACAACCCCACGGGCGCCGTCTATTCGCGAGAGCGCCTGGAGGATCTGGCGCAGATCTGCCGCGAGCATGACCTATGGCTGCTGTCGGACGAGGTCTACTGGACGCTGGGCGGCGGCGAGCACGTCTCACCACGCTCGCTGCCCGGCATGGCGGAACGCACGCTGGTCATCAATTCGATGTCGAAGAGCCACGGCATGACCGGCTGGCGCATGGGCTGGCTGACCGGGCCGGAATCAATGGTCTCGCTGTTGACCGACCTCAATCTGGTGATGACCTACGGCCTACCGGCCTTCATCAGCCTCGCCTGCGCTGAGGCGCTCGAAAATGGTTACGGCGTCAAGGAGATCGCCGAGCGCTATGCCGCAAGGCGCGCCGTCGTCCTCGATGCCATGCGCGGTATGAACAACATCACCGTGCGCGGCTCCGAAGGCGGCATGTACGTCATGCTCGACATATCGGCGATCGAGCCGGACGACGAAAAATTCGCCTGGGCTTTCCTCGACCAGGAGAAGGTCGGCGTCATGCCCGGCTCGAGCTTCGGCGAGGCTGCAGCCGGCCACATCCGCTTCAGCCTCTGCCAGCCTGAGCCGGTGCTGATGGAGGCTGCCACACGCCTGCGCCGCTTCGCCTCCTTCTATCGCTGTGAGGCCGCATGAGCGCCTCGCCCACCAAAACCATTCCGACCAAGGCCATTCCTCCCAAAGCGAGGGCGGTCATCATCGGTGGCGGCGTCTCCGGTTGCTCGGTCGCCTATCATCTGGCCAAGCTCGGCTGGACCGATATCGTGCTGCTCGAGCGCAAGCAGCTGACGTCGGGCACGACATGGCACGCCGCCGGCCTGATCGGCCAATTGCGCGGCTCGCAGAACATGACGCGGCTGGCGAAGTACTCGGCCGACCTCTACGTCAAGCTGGAGGCCGAGACCGATGTCGGCACCGGCATGCGCCAGGTCGGCTCGATCACGGTGGCGCTTACCGAGGAGCGCAAGCACGAGATCTATCGGCAGGCATCTCTCGCCCGCGCCTTCGATGTCGACGTGCGCGAGATTTCGCCAAACGAAGTCAAGCAGATGTACCCGCATCTCAATGTATCAGATGTGGTCGGCGCCGTGCACCTGCCGCTCGACGGCCAGTGCGATCCGGCCAATATCGCCATGGCGTTGGCCAAGGGCGCGCGCCAGCGCGGTGCAACGATCGTCGAGAACGTCAAGGTGACCAAGGTGCATACCAGGGCCGGCCGCGTCGCCGGCATTTCCTGGGCGCAGGGCGACGAGCAAGGCCTGATCGAAGCCGATATCGTCGTCAACTGCGCCGGCATGTGGGCACGCGAACTTGGCACGCAGAACGGCGTCACCATCCCGTTGCACGCCTGCGAACATTTCTATCTCGTCACCGAGCCGATCCCCGGGCTCTCCCGCCTGCCGGTGCTGCGCGTGCCGGACGAGTGTGCCTACTACAAGGAAGATGCCGGCAAGATGATGCTCGGCGCTTTCGAGCCAGTGGCCAAGCCTTGGGGCATGAACGGCATAAGCGAGGATTTCTGCTTCGACCAGTTGCCGGAGGACATGGACCATTTCGAGCCGATCCTCGAAATGGGCGTCAACCGCATGCCGATGCTGGCCACCGCCGGTATTCACACCTTCTTCAACGGTCCCGAGAGTTTTACGCCCGACGACCGCTACTATCTCGGCGAGGCGCCGGAGCTTTCCGGCTACTGGATGGCGACCGGCTACAATTCGATCGGCATCGTCTCCTCCGGCGGCGCCGGCATGGCGCTGGCGCAATGGATCAATGATGGCGAAGCGCCTTTCGACCTCTGGGAGGTCGACATCCGCCGCGCCCAGCCGTTCCAGAAGAACCGCCGCTATCTCAAAGAGCGCGTCTCCGAAACGCTCGGCCTGCTCTACGCCGATCATTTCCCCTACCGGCAGATGGCGACCTCGCGGAACATAAGGCGCTCGCCGCTGCACGAACATCTGAAGGCGCGCGGCGCCGTGTTCGGCGAGGTCGCCGGCTGGGAGCGCGCCAACTGGTTCGCTAGGCCCGGCCAGGAGCGCGAATACCGCTATTCCTGGAAGCGGCAGAACTGGTTCGACAACCAGCGCGAGGAACATCTTGCGATCAGGAACGGCGTCGGCCTGTTCGACATGACTTCGTTCGGCAAGATCCGTGTCGAAGGCCGCGATGCCTGCGCCTTCCTGCAAAGGCTCTGCGCCAACGACGTGGACGTGGCGCCGGGCAAGATCGTCTATACCCAGATGCTCAACCAGCGCGGCGGCATCGAGAGCGATCTCACCGTCTCGCGACTGTCCGAAACGACCTTCTTGCTCGTCGTGCCCGGTGCGACGCTGCAACGCGACCTGGCCTGGCTGAGAAAACACCTTGCCGACGAGTTCGTCGTCATCACCGATGTGACGGCGGCCGAAGCCGTGCTTTGCCTGATGGGCCCGGATTCGAGAAAGCTGATCCAAAAGGTGAGCCCGAACGATTTCTCCAACGAGAACAACCCGTTCGGGACGTTTCAGGAGATCGAGATCGGGATGGGCCTGGCCCGCGCTCACCGCGTCACCTATGTCGGCGAACTCGGCTGGGAGCTTTATGTCTCGACCGACCAGGCTGCCCATGTCTTCGAAGCGATCGCGGAAGCCGGCACTGACGCCGGCCTGAAGCTATGCGGCCTGCATACGCTGGATTCCTGCCGCATCGAAAAGGCCTTCAGGCATTTCGGCCACGACATCACCGACGAGGACAATGTGCTGGAGGCCGGGCTGGGTTTCGCGGTGAAAACGGCCAAGGGCGAATTCCTTGGCCGCGATGCGGTGCTGACGAAGAAAGAAACCGGCCTGTCACGCCGGCTGGTGCAGTTCCGCCTGAACGACCCCGAGCCGCTGCTCTTCCACAATGAGGCGATCCTGCGCGACGGCACGATCGTCGGCCCGATCACCTCGGGCAATTACGGCCATCATCTCGGCGGCGCGATCGGGCTTGGCTACGTGACTTGCAAGGGCGAGAGCGAGGCGGACGTCCTGGCGTCGTCCTACGAAATCGAGATCGCCGGCGAGCGCTTTGCCGCCGAGGCCTCGCTCAAGCCGATGTACGATCCGAAATCGGAACGGGTGCGGATGTAACTCTTTTCTTTCTCCCCTTGTGGGAGAAGGTGGCCGAGCGAAGCTCGGTCGGATGAGGGGTGTTGGAAGGATCGCTACCTCAACGGAATTAGCGTTTAGCGCTCCCGTCCCAATCTTCCCACGCCGCGTTTCTTCCAGCACCCCTCATCCGGCTCGGCGCTACGCGCCGATCCACCTTCTCCCACAAGGGGAGAAGGAAAAGTCCCCTCCCGCGTCAGAACGCGTCCATCTTGGCAGCGACCTTCGCGATGAATTTCGTCCGCGTCTCGTTCGTCGACAGGTTCATCGAGTAATGCGCGAGATAGGAGACCGACCCGCCAGGCTTGATGGTGGCGCGCAGCACCCGATTGACCAGCTTGCGCGGCGGGTCGCCCATCAGCATGGCGCGGAACCGGCTGCCGCCATAGGTGGTGACCGCCGCGACCTTGTGAATGTTGTGCAGCGACGGCTGCACCTTGCCGTTGACCAGCTTGAACGACACGCCGGGCAGGAAGACGCGATCGAAAAAGCCTTTCAAAATGGCCGGATAGCCGAAGTTCCACACCGGAAACGACAGCACCAGCGCCTCGGCCCGCAGTAAGCGCTCGACATAGGCTGACGCCGGATCGCCGTCGCTGCGTTCGTCGTGATAGGACAGCCGTTCGGCCCGCGTCAGCCTGGGATCGAAACCCTCCGCATAGAGATCGCAGTCGTCGACGACATGGCCGGCGGCCTTCAGCCGCTCGATGATCGTCCGGTGCAGATCGGCGTTGAAGCTGGTCTCCACAGGATGAGCGTAGAGGACGAAGACGTTCACAGGAGAACATCTCGCAAGTCGGCACCAAGCACCCCCCTCTGCCCTGCCGGGCATCTCCCCCCCAAGTGGGGAGATCGGCTGTCAGTATCGCTTTCGCCAGTTGACGACGTTGGAAGATGGTCGAGACGATGGAACTGCCAATCTCCCCCCTTGAGGAGATGGCCGGCAGGCCAGAGGGGGGTACAGCGCCACTCGCCCGTCATCGTCTCAACCCGCCTTCTCCAGCCCCTTGAACAGGAACGACTTGCCGGAGCGATAATCATAGTCCGGGTTTTCCCAGGCGATCATCTTGCCTGGATTGAGCAGCCCTTGCGGGTCGGTTTCGCGCTTGAAGGCGAGCTGCACCTCGTCGGTGCGCTTCATGCCGCCTTCTTCCAGCGTGTAGCGGTGCGGGTTGAAGATCCAGCAGCCATTGTCCTCGTGGATGCGGATGATCTCGTCGAGCCGCTCCGCCGTGGTGAAGCGGACCAGCGGCAGCCCGGCGATGCCGATGGCGCCGTCGAAGCGGATGAACTCGAGATGCGCCGGCACCTCGTCGCCGAAGCGGTCGACCATCGCCTTGACGTGGCCGAGGTGGTCCGGCGACGGATAGCGGGTCTGCAGATAGGTGATCGTCGGATCGACCCGGATGGCACGCAGCGTCGTGTGGTTCCAGGTCAGCTCATAGGCCGGCGGCAGCCCTTTGAGATCGGCCTCCTTGTCGGCGCGAAAGACGATCTCGCCCTTGCTGCGCGCCGTGAAGGCGAGGAAGGCATCCATCGCATGCGGCGCGATCATCAAGACGACGATGCTTTGGCCGCGCCGGAAAAACCGCTGGTGGCGCTTGAAGTAATCGTAGGGGATGGGTGCTGCGATCGGCGTGATCAGTTTCGCCAATATGCCGTCCTGGATGGCGAGATCGTTGCCGAAGCCAGCCGCATCCATGAAATCGTCGAAGCCGACGATGACGTCGATCCAGTCATAGCTGGCGGTCAGAGGCATCTCGACTTCGGTGATGATGCCGTTGGTGCCGTAGGCGTGCATCACCTTCAGCACGTCCTCGCCGGTGAGCTCCATGACCCGCGGCTCAGCCTCCATCGTCACGGTCCTCAGCCGGATGACGTTGCCGAGGTCGCGCAGTCCGCCCCAGCGGATCGAACCGATGCCGCCGGAGCCGCCGGCGACGAAGCCGCCGATCGATGCGGTGTTGTAGGTCGACGGCGACATGCGGAGCTCCTGGCCGGAATGCGCCCGCGTCGCTCTGTCGATGTCGGCGAGCACGGCGCCGGGGCCGGTGACGACACGGCCCGGCGCGATCATCTTGACCGCGTTCATCTCGGCGAGATTGAGCACCACGCCGCCGGACAGTGGCATCGCCTGCCCGTAATTGCCGGTGCCACTGCCGCGCGGCGTCACCGGGACGCCGTGCCGGTGGCAGGCGGCGAGAATGCGGACGACCTCGTCTTCGGTTTTCGGCGTCACGATCAGGTCACCGGTGACGTGCTCGAGCTGCTGCTTCAGCACCGGGCTGTACCAGTAGAAGTCGCGGCTCTTCTGCTGGACGATGGCCGGATGGTCATCGACCTTGAGGCCGTCCAGGTCGCGCTTGAGCGCCGCAATATCCATCATTCCACCATCAGATCATCGAGTTCGGCATAATCGGGCAGCTGGCGCTCGATCGCATGCCCGTCGCGCACGACGATGCGATCCGATTCGGGCCGCGACAGCAATTCCGTCCAGCTTCGCCCCCTGAAGACGACGAAATCGGCCGGCGCTCCGGCGGCAAGCGTGCCGAAATTATCGAGCCGCATCACCTTGGCCGGCGTTGCGGTGACAGCTTGCGGCCAGTCCGCGACGGGATGGTCGAGATGCAGGATGCGCGTCGCCATGCGATAGACCTCCAGCATATCGAGATCGCCATAGGCATAGAACGGGTCGCGCGTATTGTCGGAGGCGACGGCGACGGCAATGCCGCGCGCCTTCATCTCGTGCAGCAGCGTCACCCCGCGCCAGCGCGGCGTTGTCCTGTCGCCTCGCCGGTCCTGCAGATAGAGATTGCACATCGGCAGCGACACCACCGCCAAGCCGGCCTTGGCGACCTTATCCAGCGTGTCGAGCACGTCGAGGTCGGGCTGGCGCGCCAGCGAGCAGCAATGGCCGACCAGGATGTTCCCGTCAAAACCGTTCCAAAGGGCTGCTTCGGCGATTTTCTTCAGCGAGATCGCCGAGACATCGTCGGTCTCGTCGGCGTGGAAATCGAGGTCGAGGCCATGCTTGATCGCCTGCGCAAACACCTGGTCGAGCAGTTCTTCGAGATCCGGCACCATGTAGGTGACGACGCCGAGGACACCCTTGGCGGCAGCCACCCGTTTGGCCAGCCTCTCGAACCATTTCCTGTCGCGCACGCCTTCGATGCCGAGCAGGCAGGCCGCCTGCAGCTCGATGCGGCCGCGCCATTTCTCCCGCATCGCCTCGAACACCGGCCAGGAGATCTCTTCCTGCGGCGCGACGCTGTCGAGATGCGTGCGCAGCGCCCTGGTGCCGTGCGCGTAGGCGCAGCGCAGCGAAAAATCCATGCGGCGGGCAACGTCGTCGGCGCTCCAGCGCGCCGCGCGGTCGGCGCCGGTGGCGTTCAAAGCGGCCATGAAGGTGCCGTCCGGGTTGGGCTTTCGGGGCCAGATATGGCCCTTGTCGATATGGGTGTGGCAGTCGACAAAGCACGGCAGCACGATGCGGCCGCCGAGGTCGAGGGCGGCTGCCGGTGCTGCCGATCGCCGATGCGCCGCAATGCTGGAAATCCTGCCGTCGGCGACGGCGATGTCGGCGAGTGCAAAACCGTCGGCGTCGGAAGGAGCGGCAAGGCCGAGCGTCAGGGAGGCATGAAGCCGGACCTTGGAGAGATAGTAGGAACCAGAAGCCGGTATCAAGGCGTACCCCCCTCTGTCCTGCCCTCTTTACCACTACTTGGCATCTCCCCCTCAAGGGGGGAGATTGGCAGCCTCGCCCATGGCGCTCGTCTTGCAACGTTGGCGATTAGCGAAATCCTGGATAGCATCCAATCTCCCCCCTTGAGGGGGAGATGTCCGGCAGGACAGAGGGGGGTGCTGGCGCTGCTCACCATCACCGCTCCTGCCTCAGCGCGCTCTCGTGCCAGCGCCGCAAAATGAGATGCGAAATCAGCGACAGCACCAGGAAGATCAGGATGCCGGTGAGCGAGATCAGGATCAGCGCCGCGAACAGTCTTGGTGCGTTGAGCCGGTAGCCGGCCTCGATGATGCGCGAGGCGAGGCCGGACGACTGGCCGGTGGCGCCGGCGACGAACTCGGCCACCACCGAGCCGATCAGCGACAGGCCGCCGGCGATCTTCAGCCCGCCGAGGAAATAAGGCATCGCCGCCGGCAGCCGCAGATAGCGCAATTGCTGCCAGCGGGTCGCGCCGTTGAGCTTGAACATGTCGCGCAAATTGCGATCGACGGAATTGAGGCCGAGTGTGGTGTTGGAGAGGATCGGAAAGAAGGCGACGATCCAGGCGCAAAGCAAAAGCTTCGTCGTCTGGTTGTCGACATAGATATTGATCAGCGGAAAGATCGCGACGATCGGCGTCACCTGCAGCACGATGGCGAACGGAAAGAACGACATCTCCACCCATTTCGACTGAGCGAACAGCACTGCCAGCCCGACACCGCCGACCACGGCGAGAAGCAGGCTCAAGAAGGTGATCCTGAGTGTCACCAGCAGCGAGGAGAACAGCAGCCCGGCATCGTCGTGCAGCGTCTGCAGCACCACGCCGGGGCGCGGCAGGATGTATTTCGGAATGTCGTTCCAGACACAGACGCGGTCCCACAGCCAGATGGCCAGGATCATGATCGCCAGCGGCAGCAGCCATCTGCCGATGCGCTCGAAGCGCTCCTGGCGGACGCGGCGCGCCTCCTCCGGGTCGAGCGCCAGGACTGGTTCTTCAATGGCCGTCATGATGCGGTCCGGCAGTTGAGTTGATAGCGCCGATCAGCACGTCGGATGCCTGGCGGCAGAGCGCGGCATAGTCGGGCGAGGTGCGAAACGCCTCGTCGCGCGGATAGGATGCATCGACGGCAAGCTCGGCAAACACCCGGCCCGGCCGCGCCGCCATGACGACGATGCGGTTGGAGAGGAATACGCTTTCGAAGACGCTGTGGGTGACGAAAACGACGGTAAAACGCTCATCCTGCCATAGCTCGAGAAGGTCGTTGTTGAGCTTGAAGCGGGTGATCTCGTCGAGTGCGGCGAACGGCTCGTCCATCAACAGAATGCGCGGCTTGGTTACCATGGCGCGGGCGATAGAGACGCGCATCTTCATGCCGCCGGACAGTTCGCGCGGCACGGCATTCTCGAAGCCGGTCAGGTGAACCCGCGCCAGCATCTCCATCACCGCCGGCGCCGCCTTGGCACGCGACACGCCCTTCAGCCGCAGCGGCAGCCAGACATTGTCGAAGACGTCGGCCCAGGGCAGCAGCGTCGGCTCCTGGAAGACGAAGCCGATATTTGAACGGTCGCCGATAGTCGAACGCTCGAGGGCGCCGCTGCCGCGCCAGTCGAGCACGCCCGAGGTCGGCGTCGACAGGCCGGCAATCAGCCGCAGCGCCGTCGATTTGCCGCAGCCCGACGGCCCGAGCAGGCTGAGGAAATCGCCCTCCCGGATCGTCAGCTCGACATTGCTGAGCGCGGTGACGCCGTTGGAAAAAACCTTGCCGACGCCACGCAGCGCCAACAGCGTCGGCCCCGATACGCTTCCTGGCTGTT
Source organism: Mesorhizobium sp. M0408 (assembly GCF_040321495.1). NCBI lineage: Bacteria > Pseudomonadati > Pseudomonadota > Alphaproteobacteria > Hyphomicrobiales > Phyllobacteriaceae > Mesorhizobium > Mesorhizobium sp. M0408. Next base: position 182,672 of record NZ_JAMYRO010000004.1, read on the forward strand.
GCGCCACTTTCTCCAGCTTCACGGCCTACTTCTTCAGGTCGAGCCCGACGCTCTTGTTGACGAAGGCCAGCGTGTAGGCCTTCTTGATGTCGATGCCCGCCGGTGTGACCTTGGCCTTGACCATCTTGTCGTAAAAACTCTGGATGCGCGCATCGGTCATGGCGCCGATGCCGAGCTTTTCGCTGTCGCCGGAATCGACCACGCCGAACTTCTTCAGCTGCTCGATCGAGAAGGCGATCTGCTCATCCGTCATGTCCGGATTTTCCTTCTTGATCATCTCGTTGGCGGCCTTGTTGTCGCCGTAGAGATAATTGTACCAGCCCTTGGCCGAGCCATCGACGAAGCACTGGACCACCTCGGGCCGCTTGTCGACCGTCTCCTGCATGGTCTCGACCGTCGTTGCATATGTGTCCCAGCCATAGTCGGCCAGCAGGAACTGGTTCGGCGTGAAACCGCCCTGCTTCTGGACGGCGAATGGCTCCGAGGTGACGTAACCCTGCTGGATCGACTTCTTGTTGGCGATGAACGGCGCCGGGTTGAAGGTGTAGGGCGCGCGCTTGGCGGCGTCGAAGCCGAGGTCGGTGACCATCCACTGGAAGAAGGTCTGCGCACCTTCGTCGCCGAGGATGTACTGGTCGGCGTTCTTCAGGTCTTCCCATTTGTCCAGCCCCTGCCCGGGATGGGACATGATGACCTGCGGGTCCTTCTGGAAGTCGGCCGCCACGACGCGCATCGGTATGCCTTGCTGCACGGCATCGAAGGCCGACAGCAGATTGCCGCCCATGTAAAAATCGATCTTGCCGGCCAGCAGCAGCGGCCGGCCGCTGACCTGTGGGCCGCCCTGCATGATCGTCACGTCGATGCCGCAGGCCGCATAGGTGCCGTCCGCCACGGCCTGGTAGTAACCGCCATGCTCCGGCTCAGCCAGCCAGTTGGTGCCGAAGGTGACTTTTTCGTTCGCTGCCGCGGCAAGCGTGCCTGCGCCAAGCAGCACGATCACGCCCGCCGAAATCTTGAGTTTTCCGTACATCCACACACCACCCTTTGTTCGCTCCGGCGCGTCACGCGCCGGGCTCGACACCATTGTTTCAAGAAGCAAGACACATGCCACCGGCGCGTTGCGCCGGGACCGCCCGCTTGTGCAATGCCCGCCTGAGCAATGGCGGCGCGAAGGCCGGACGGGTCATGCTGTACGAAAGGCATCGTGCCTATTTTTTGATCGCCTGTCCACAATCGCCCTCGTGACATGCACCGCCATCTTGATGCCCGCATCGATCCCGCTTTAGGCTGCCGTGAACGGAGATTGCCATGTTCAAATTTCTCACGCCGAAGTCGATCAAGCCGCCCTTCGCCCGCTACAGCCATGGCGTCGAACTGCCGCCCGGCAAGCGGCTGGTGCTGTGTTCGGGCCAGGTCGCAATCACCCCGGACGACCAGATCCCCGAGGAGGCCGGCGCACAGGCCGAGCTTTGTTTCCGGAACATAGCGGCGATTCTCGGCGAGGCCGGGCTCGGCCTCTCCGACATCGTCCGCATCAACGCCTACGTCACCGACCGCGCCTTCCTGCGGCCCTATATGGAGGTTCGCGACCGGCTGTTCGCCAGCCCGGCGCCGGCCTCGACGCTGATGATCGTGTCCGGTTTTGCCCGGCCGGAATTCAAGGTCGAGATCGAGGTCATTGCGGCGCGATGATCGACAGCCGATCGTTCCCGCGTTAGGTCTGGGCTTGTCGGTTCAAGAGGCATGACATGACCGCTGCAAAAAAACGCGTATGGTGGGGTGACTACCGGACCACCGAATACGCGACCGTCGATCCTGAAGCGACCATTGCCGTTCTGCCGCTGGCGGCGATTGAGCAGCACGGCCCGCATCTGCCGGTCTCGACCGACACCTCGATCATGAACGGCATGCTGGAAACGGTGATCGCGCGCCTGCCCGGCGATCTCGACATCCGCATCCTGCCGGTCCAGGCGGTGGGCAAGTCGAACGAGCATTTGCACGCACCGGGCACCCTCACTTTGCCGGCGACGACCTTGGTCGAGGCGTGGACCGAACTTGGCCTGTCGGTCGCGCGCGCCGGCGTCCGAAAACTGATTGTCGTCAACTCGCATGGCGGCAATGAGGAGATCATGGGCATCGTCACCCGCGAATTGCGTGTGCGGGCAAAGATGCTGGCGGTAAAGACCAGCTGGCAGCGCTTTGGCCGGCCGGCCGGCATGTACACCGAGCTCGAGGACCGCCACGGCATCCATGGCGGCGACGTCGAGACCTCGCTGATGCTGCACTTCCGGCCCGACCTCGTCGATATGGGGAAGGCCGACAATTTCGTGTCCAAGGTCGCCAGCGCCGAAAAGGAATTTGCGCTGCTGCGCCACACCGGAACGCACGCCTTCGCCTGGATCGCCAGCGATCTCAACCCGAATGGCGTCGTCGGCGACGCCAGCATTGCCACCGCTGAAAAAGGCCGGCTCACCGCCGAGCATCAGGCCGACGGCTTCATCGGCCTGCTGAGGGACGTGGGCAAGGCAAAGCTGGCGGATTGGCTGGCGTAGGTGTTTGATCCCACCAACTCAGGCCTCGCTCACGAGGGCGATTCCATTCGCGCGCGAGGATCCTCACTTCACCTCTTGAAGCGGCGACACCGTGTAGATTTCGTCCAGTATCTTCACCATCAAGGTGTTGGCGGTCGCCTGGCCGTCGAGCGCGAGAGTCAGGTTGGTCCATATGACCAGGGTGACGTCATTGGCCGGATCGTAGCCCATGAAGGACTGGTAACCGGGCATCTCGCCTTCGTGATAGTAGATTTCGTTAGGCCCGAAGGTCAGCGTTAGGATGCCATAGCCGTATTTTTGCATGGCGGGTTCGCCCGGCTCCGGCGCCTCAGGGCTTGCAAGCCACTGCCGCTGGAAGTCGGCATTGAAGAGCTTGCCCCCGACCAGCGCGCGCATCCAGGTCGCAAGGTCATCCGCGGTGGAGATGACTCCGCCAGCCGCAAAGTAGGCGGACGGGTTCTGCCATGTGTCGTCGTTGGGCTTGAGCGTTCCCGCCCTGGCCGCAGCCTGGAGGTCGTCCGGATAGGGCGCATCAGCCAGGGCGTACGAAGTACTGCCGTAGAGATATCCGTTTGAGTATGGCTCGGGGATGGCGTTCGACGTGCTCGGCGGCAACGCCGTGTTCTTCATGCCGAGCGGCCCGAACAGGCGGTCCCGGAAGATGGTCGAGAGCGGCTTGCCGTCGATCTTCTCGGCAACAAGGCCGAGCAGATAGTAGTTGGTGTTGTTGTACTCGAATTCGGCACCCGGCGCGAAGTCCGGCGGCCGTTTGAACGCCATGCCGAGTACTTCATCAGCGGTCCATACCTTGTAAGGATACTTGTCCAGGCTTTCGGCAAGTTCCGGCGCATTGGTGAAGTTAGGGAGGCCGCTCCGCATTGTTATGAGCTGCCGAATGGTTATCTCGTCGCCGTTGGGAACGCGCTGGACGTATTTCGAGATCAGATCGGCGAAGCTCAGTTCCCTTCCTGCACCAGTTGCACGATGACAGCGGCGGTCATCGTCTTGGTGTTCGAGGCCGCACGGAAGTGGGTATCGGCGCGCGGCGGGTTCGTGGCACCCAGTTCAGTCGTACCGTAGCCGAAGACGAGGTTGCCCCGCGGAGTCTTGAGCAAAACCATGGCACCGGGCAGCATAAGTTCCTTGGCCAAACCCTCGACAGTGGCTTGGAGCGCTGCCAGGTCGATCGACTTGAGAGCCGGCATGGACGCGGCCATGGCGCTGCCTGTCGCGCAGACCACGCCAACAACGATGGCCAAAATTCTGCCGATCATCATTCGCCCCTTGGCCGTGTCCTAGAACTCCTGCGCATTTTCCTGGAATTTGTTTTTAAGCTCAGATTTTCAATTCGAACGGCGTGCCTTCGAAAGCATCCGCGCCGCGCCCGATCGCCTGGATCGCTTCGATCATCCGACCCCTGCGATCGAGCAGCACGTCGGCAATTGCGATCAGCCGCGGATTGGGTGTCGCCGTGGGCGACAGCGCGCGCAGCGTGTCGGCCAGTTCGGCCTCGTCGCGCTTCGGCGCCAAGGCTGCCGCGATGATGTAGGCCGAGGCGGTCGAGCGGCTGATGCCGGCATAGCAATGCACCACCAGCGGCCGCGAGCGATCCCATTGGCGTGCGAAATCGAGCAGATTCAAGACATGCTCCTCGCCCGGCATGGTCATGCCCTCCTGCGCTACCGCAATGTCGTGCATGACCAGATGCAGATGGTTTTCCCTGGTGATCGAGGCCGGTCGCATCACCTCCGTTCCGGCGGCAAGCAGCGAAAGCAGCCGCTCGGCCCCGGTCTTCGTTACCGTTTCCTCGACTTTGGACAGCGAGCAGACATGGATCATTGGATCGTTTCTCCCTTGGCATCATCGTCGCGCCGCGAGGCCCAGCCGGCAAGTGCGGATTCGAGCCGCCGCCATTCTTCGTCGGCTCCCGGCAGGCCGGCGCGCAGCACATCCGGACGATCGGCGAAATGCCGAAGCAGGATGCCGCGCTGGCCAAGCGCCGAAAACAGGCCGGCAGCGTTCGCCACCCTGATATAGCGGAACAGCGCGGTGCCACCGGCGACAGGCACGCCGAAGCGGCCGAACAGCGTATCGAGCCGTGCGGCATCCTCGGCCAGACGGCGCCGCATCCCGGCCTGCCAGCCGGTATCTGCAAGCGCCCTTATGCCATATTCGAGCGCCGGCCCGGCAACCGCCCATGGCCCGAATTGCGCCTCCAGCCGCTCGACCGTCAGCGCATCGGCCAGTGCAAAGCCAAGCCGCAGGCCGGCCAGGCCGAAGAACTTGCCGAACGAACGCAGCACGACGATGCCGCCCTGGTCGATGTCGCCGGCCAGGCTTTCGCTGCGCGGGCCGACATCCATGAAGGCCTCGTCCACGACCAGCAGCCCGCCTCTGGCGCGTAATGTCCCGGCAAGTCGAAGCAATCTTTCGCGCTCGACGACGCGCCCGTCCGGGTTGTTGGGATTGACGACGACGGCAAGGTCGGCCGCCGCCAGGGCTTCGAAATCATCGACTTCAGCCGCCGCATGGCCGGCGATCGCCGCTGCCCGCCGATGCTCGGCATAAGTCGGCCCGAGCACCAGCGCCGTGCCCGGGCTGACCAGGGAAGCGACGCGCGGCAACAGGATCTGCGTGCCGGGCGCCGCTGCGACATTCGCCGCCGACGGGGCGCCATAGGCGCTTGCCGCGCGTTCAGCCAAGTCGCGGCTGCGCGCTGTTTCCGGCAATCGCGACAGGGCGGTGGCGGGCAAATCGAAAAGCGGGTAGGAGTGCGGATTGATCCCGGTCGAGAGGTCGACGAAAGGCAGCGGCGCCTGAGGGAAAAGCGCCCTCGCCCGGCCAAGGCTTCCGCCGTGGTCCACTGCCGCCGTCACTCCATCAAGAGACTTCATGCCGATCCTGATCACTTTCCTGTCGCTGGCCATCGAACTTGTACTCGGCTACCCGGCCCGGCTCTTCGATGCCATTGGCCATCCCGTCACCTGGTTCGGCAGGCTGATATCCTTTCTCGACCGCAGGCTCAACCGCGCCACTGATTCCGACGCCCACCGTCGCGGCTGGGGCGTCTTCGCGCTGCTGGTGATCGTGCTGGTGCCGGCCGCCCTCGCCCTCTGGCTCGAAACCTTGCTTTGGAGCATTCCCCTCGGCTTGTTGGTCACCGCAATCCTGGCGACGTCGCTGCTGTCGCAGAAGAGCCTGGCCGAGCATGTCGAAGCGGTCGCCGACGCACTCGACAGCGGCGGACTGGATATGGGCCGCATTGCCGTCTCGCGGATCGTCGGTCGCGACCCGGAAAAGCTCGACAGGGCCGCTGTCTGCCGCGCCGCGATCGAAAGCCTGGCCGAGAATTTCTCCGACGGCGTCGTCGCTCCGGCCTTCTGGCTCGGTATCGGCGGGCTCGCCGGCGGCGTCGCCTACAAGGCCGCCAACACCGCCGATTCGATGATCGGCCATCGCACCCCGCGCCACGAAGCCTTCGGCTGGGCGGCTGCGCGCTTCGACGATTGGATAAATCTGCCGGCGTCGCGGCTGACGGCGCTGCTGATCGTACTCGCCGCTTTCCTGGTCAAGGGCGCCGACGCCAAGGGCGCCTGGCACGCCGTGCGGCGCGATGCGAAAAAACACCGCTCGCCCAATGCCGGCTGGCCGGAAGCAGCGATGGCCGGCGCGCTCGGCCTGGCGCTCGCCGGCCCCCGTTCCTATGACGGCGTCATGGTCGAAGACGCATTGATGGGCGAAGGCGGCCGGCGCGATGATGTCGAGAGCACCGACATCCGACGGGCGCTGAAACTCTACCGCGTCGCCGACTTACTGCTGATCGCGCTGTTCGGCGTGGTCGCGGTGGTTGTTATCTTGGCGTGATCTGCGCTCGAGATCGAGCGGAAACAAAAAACCCACCATGCGGCGGGTCGTTGGAGCCAATTAGCACCATACCGAAATTAGTAGCATAGCTGCCGGCACAAAGCAAGAACAAAATAGGGCTACGCCTCAAATAATCGCGTCAGGTCGGCGCCGCCCCTCACCCTTACCATTCCAGGGGCGAGCCGCTTCGTGCGGCTTTCCCTTCTCCCCTTGTGGGAGAAGGTGGCCGCGAAGCGGCCGGATGAGGGGTGTTCCAGCTTGGCACCAACAGCGCTCCGGCCAGCACCCCTCAACCGTCTTGGCGCTGCGCGCCAATCCACCTTCTCCCACAAGGGGAGAAGGAAGAAGAGGCGCCAGCAACACCCCTCAGAACTCGATCCCCTGCTGCGCCTTCACGCCGGCGGAGAAGTGGTGCTTGGTCACGCCCATCTCGGTGACCAGATCGGCCGCCTCGACCAATACCGGTTTGGCGTTGCGGCCGGTGACGACGACATGCAGGCCTTCGCGACGCGCCTTCAGCGCCGCGACCACCTTTTCGAGATCGAGATAGTCGTAGCGCAGCGCGATGTTCAGCTCGTCGAGCACCACGAGGCTGATCGACGGCTCGGCCATCAGCTCCAGCGCTTTCGCCCAGGCAGCCTCGGCCGCCGCGATGTCGCGCTTCAGGTCCTGTGTCTCCCAGGTAAAGCCCTCGCCCATGGCGTGCCAGACGACACGGTCGCCGAAGGCGGCAAAGGCATCTTTCTCGCCGGTGTGCCATTTGCCCTTGATGAACTGAACGACGCCGACGCGCTTGCCATAGCCGAGCATCCTGAGCGCCAGCCCAAAGGCGGCCGTGGTCTTGCCCTTGCCCGGTCCGGTGTTGACGATCAGCAGCCCCTTCTCGACCGTCTTGGCCGCGACCTCGGCGTCCTGCACCGCCTTGCGCTTGGCCATCTTGGCGCGGTGGCGTTCCTCGTCCTTGGGATCGATAGTATCAGCCATGTCATTTCACCTTGAGCGGCAGCCCCGCCACCATCAAAAGCACGGTGCCGGCAACAGCCGCGACGTCCTGGTTCAGCCGGCCGGCGGCGTCGCGAAACCGTCTTGCCAGCGCATTGTCCGGCACGATGCCCTGGCCGACCTCGTTGGACACCACGAACCACGGTCCGCGCGGCCGCGACAGCACGTCCGCCAGTTTTTGGCATTCGGCCTCGACATCATGTTCGGCCAGCATGTGATTGGTCAGCCACAGCGTCAGGCAGTCGATCAGCACCGGCTGGCCGTCAGGCAGCGCTCCGATCGCGCCGGCAAGGTCGAGCGGCGCATCGATGGTCGTCCAGCCGGCGCCGCGGCGCGAGCGGTGCAGCGCGATGCGCTGGCGCATCTCATCGTCATAGGCTTGCGCCGTGGCGATATAGCTCCAAGGCGGCGGGCCGACCGTCACCAGGCTCTCGGCATGCGCGCGCATGCCGGGGCCCGGCCCGCCGATGACCAGGGGAAGTGGCCCCGCAGCGCGGTCAGGCAAAGCTGTCGCGCAGGCTGGTCGCCGTGCCCGTGAAGCGTCCGCGCACCACGCCGACGACCGCGCCGAGCACCAGCCAGAACACCAGATTGGTCAGCGTCACCGCCACCACGAACTGGTGGTGCAGGCCTTCCGGGATCGCCGTCTCGAAGCTATCGGGCTGCGGCGCGCCGACGATATGCGGCGCAACGATCAACGCCACGGCAAGAGCCACCAGCGGCAGCGATCTGCGGAAGACGATAAGGCCGAGACCGGCCGCTGTCGCCACCACTGTTGCCCACCACCAGATCTGGCGTTGGACAAGGTCGGCCGCCGGCATCGCCGGCAGTTCCGGCGCCAGGCCGAGGCCGGGCGCCAGCGTGAACACGGCAAAGCCGGCCAGCCCCCAGAACAGGCCCTGGCGCCAATTGCCGATGCCGCCGGCGAATTCCGAAACCGCGACCAGGACCAGCGCGAAGCCGATGCCAGTGACGATATTGGCAACGACGCTGAAGGCAAAGCGTTCGAAACCGTCGGCCGGCGCCCAGTCTTCGTCTTCCGCCGGAGCCATTGCTTTAGCCGGTGCCGGCGCAGCGCTGCTCATAGCCGTCGTGCCTGCGGCGTTTTCAGCCGGTGTCGCAGGTGCCGCGGCATGGTCATGGCCGCCGCCGGCCTGTTCGTAGACTTCCGCCTTTAGGATGAGCGGCACCGTGGCATAGGCTTGCATGCAGGCGAGAGCCACGCCGGCCACAAGCCCTGCGATCGCCGCGATGAACACGACGTTGCGAAACAGTGTCATGATGTCAGCCCCTTGTTAGTGGCAGGGAAAGCCCATCGAATGGCGATAGTCGTGCGCGGCATTGTGGACCGCATCGATATGCGAGAAGCCGACAAAGCCCATGACGAAAATGCCGAGGAATGCAGCAAGCGCCAGCTGCATGAGACGCGACTGCGAGGAGGCGGAAGCGCCGAGCGAAACGGAAGCGGTATTCATGTCTTGTCCTTTCGCCCTCCACCCGAGGGCATAGAAGTCAGTTTCCTGTCGCCGGCAGGTCTCCTGGCTCGCGGATCAGCGCCCTTCCCCACCTTCCCGAAGGCGAACCTTCAGTGGCATATGGAGAGGACTACCGCACACAGTTGCGGGGGCAGCCACGGCATTGGGCAAACAACTTGCCCTCACCGCATTCCCTCTTGGTTCCAAACGGAACCGACGACATCAGCGACTATAGGCAGAATCGCCGTGCCCGGCAAACCAAATTCCGCCGGATCGTGTGGCGAATGCGCCGCCTCGCCAAGGCCGGTCGGCCGGCGCCGCGATTGACAATTTTCGCAGCCGGGTGTCGGCTGGCGGATGGGGAGGAAGCCGGCACGCAACCCAGCCCGAATGAGCGCGGTCCCTACAACGGCCTGACGCGGGCCGAGCCGACGCTGCCGTCATCAGCCTATTGGGACATCGCGGCCTATCAGCGCGATCTCGAGGCCATCTGGTATCGCAACTGGCTGCTCGTCTGCCGCGAGGCCGACCTTGCCCAGCCGCTGGCTTTCAGGACGTTCCGCATAGGCACGCAGGAGGTCGTCGTGCTGCGCGACGAGACCGGCGAGTTGCGCGCCTTCCACAACACCTGCCGGCATCGCGGCTCGCAGCTTTGCCAGCAGAGCGAAGGACGGCTGAAGGCGCGGCTCATCACCTGCCCATACCATGCCTGGTCCTATTCGCTGCACGGCGATCTGGTGCGCGTGCCGTCGAAATCGCTGCCGGACGGCTTCGACAAGGCCGATCATCCGCTCTACCGGGTCGCGCTTTCGGTGTGGCGCGGTTTCGTCTTCGTCAATCTGGCGGAAGACGCTGCCGGCTCGGCTGAAACATCCTTCGATCCGGCATCCGGCAACCTCGCCAACTGGCCGTTGGAAACGCTGCTGAGCGGCCATGTGCTGCGCAAGGTGATAAACTGCAACTGGAAGGTATTTTGGGAAAATTTCAACGAGTGCCTGCACTGCCCCGGCGTCCACAAGGATCTGTCGCGGCTGGTGCCGATCTATGGCCGCGGCCTGATGGGCCGGCACGACGACCCCGAATGGGCGCGCCAGGCCGACAATGACGCGCCGGAATTTGCCGGCGGCTTGCGGGCCGGGGCCGAAACTTGGTCGCGCGACGGGCGCGTCCACGGCTCGGTCTTTTCCGGCCTGACGCCGGGCGAGCGTGCCGCCGGGCAGACCTATGCCACCAGCATGCCGTCGATGTTCGTCGTCGGCCATGTCGACTATGTCAGGACCGTGCGGCTGGTGCCGCTTGGGCCGGAGCAGACCGAACTTACTGCCGAATGGCTTTTTTCGCCCGAAGCGCTCGCCGATCCGGCCGCCGATATCGACAACATCGTCGCCTTCGGTACCCAGGTGCTGGAGGAGGATGCTGATATCTGCGAGGTCAACCAGATGGGCCTGCGCTCGATGCGCCACAAGGCCGGCGTACTGATGCCCGAGGAATACGACTTGCACCGCTTCCACAACTGAGTGCGCGAGCGCCATGCGGCGCTCGAACATCAAAGCGATTTGGGCAGATAGCGCCAGGTGACGAAGCCGCAGGCCGCCGCCAGCAGGCCGAGTGTCGCGAAAACCGCGCCCAGTCCGAAAAACGCCAGCACGCCGGCCAAAGGCTTTCCGGCTTTGGCCCAAAGCAGCTCTGATGCCGACCGGTACCCAACGCGACGCAAGGCCCTGCTTCTGTTGACGGTGGCAACCGTGATAGTCGTCTTGCCGGGGCTGAACCAAGACAGCGAGACCATGAGCATCGACACGCCGAGCGCAGCCGTTCAGGATCAACCGAAGTCGAAGCGCATCGCCGCTATCGACATTGCACGCGGCATCGCTTTGCTTGCCATGGCGAGCTATCATTTCACCTGGGACCTCGAATTCTTCGGCTACACCGATCCCGGCCTCACCGCCTTCGGCTGGTGGAAAATCTACGCGCGCTGCATCGCCTCGAGCTTCCTGTTCCTGGTCGGCATCAGCCTCTATCTCGCCCATGGCAAGAAAATCCGCTGGACCGGCTTCTGGAAGCGCTTCGCCATGGTTGCCGGGGCAGCGCTCGCAATATCGCTGGTCACCCGCATCGCCACGCCCGACGGCTTCATCTTCTTCGGCATATTGCACGAGATCGCGCTCGCCAGCCTGCTCGGCCTGGCGTTCCTGCGCCTCCCGACGCTACTGACGCTTGCCGTGGCGGCCCTCGCTATTGCCGCGCCTTTCTACCTGCGATCTGAGCTTTTCGATCATCCGGCTTTGTGGTGGGTCGGCCTGTCGGCGACCAACCCGCGCTCCAACGACTACGTTCCACTGCTGCCCTGGTTCGGCGCCGTACTTGCCGGCATCGCGGTTACCAAGCTCGCCGCCACCTCCGGCGCGCTGACGCGGCTGTCGGCATTGGCGCCCGGCCGCTGGGCAAATCCGCTGGTCTTCATCGGCCGGCACAGCCTTGCCTTCTATTTGATCCATCAGCCGGTGCTGATCGGCTCGGTCTGGCTGTTTTCGCAATTCATGCCGGCGCAGGCCGAAACCAGGGAGATGCGTTTTCTGAAATCCTGCCAGATATCCTGCGAGCAGGCACGCGACACCGAGTTCTGCTCCAGCTATTGTGCCTGCATGCTGGACACTCTCCAGGGCGAAGCCTCGCTTGACCGGCTCTACAGCAACGACCAGTCCCCGGAGTGGAAGGCGCATATTGGCGAGCTCGCCGGCACCTGCACCGCCCAAACCGAGGCGGCGGAACCGGGAACGCGCTAATCGAGGGAGGACAATAATGAGCGACAGTCACCCGAAACCCGTGCAGCAAAATCCTGGGCAGCCGAAGCTGGGGCACATCCCATGGCCGCCGCTGATCTATATCGCCGCCATCATCGTCAGCGTCGCGCTAGGGCTGTTCTATCCGCTACCGTGGATCGGCGATCTTCTCGGCGACATCCTGTTCGCCGCCGGCCTTGTGGGGTTGGTGGCGGTTGTCGCGCTCTGGTTCACGGCAATCCGCACCATGATCCGCGCCAAGACGACGCTCAACCCGAACGGCGTGCCTGACCATCTGGTGACTACCGGACCCTTCGCCGTCAGCCGCAACCCGATCTACCTCGCCAACACGCTGCTGCTGGTCAGCCTCGCCTTTGTCACTGGGATCGCCTGGTTCCTGCCGCTGGCGGTCATCGCGGCGTTCCTGACGCAGAAGCTGACGATCGAGAGCGAGGAGAAGGTGCTGACGGCCAAATTCGGCAAGAAATACCGGGACTACGCCAAAAGGGTGCGGCGCTGGATTTGAGCCGGCGCTGACGCCACGCTCATGTGGTGACGCCGAGTTCCACCAGCCGCTCGACGCAGGATTCCTCTGCCTGGTCGAGCTCGGCCAAGGTCTCTTCGAGGTCGCGGCGTTTCTGGCGCAAATCCTCGCGCTTTTCCTCGATGCGCTTGATCATCAATTTGAGTTGGCCGACCTCGCCGGGCGGTTCCCTGTACATCTGGATGATTTCGCGGATCTCGTTGATCGAGAAGCCGAGCCTCTTGCCGCGCATGATCTGGCGGATGAGATGCCGGTCCGACGGACGGAACAGCCGAGTGCGGCCGCGTCTCACTGGCTGCACCAGCCCTTCGTCCTCATAGAAGCGCAACGTCCGCGTCGACACGTCGAATTCGCGGGTCAGCTCCGTGATCGAATAATATTCCCGCATCGTCACTCCAATGCCCCGGCCACGCCGCGAGTTCCAACTGGCCGGCGCCGCCGGCGCCCAGGCGCGTACCAGAATCGGCGGACAAGGCACCTTTCAAAGCCTCGCATGGCATTTACGTAAAAGTCAATTGAGGTGACGTTCAGCGCACGCCGAACCACCATGTGGCGAGCCCGAGAAAGGCAAAGAAACCGACGACATCGGTGACCGTGGTGACGAAAACCGCCGAAGCCACAGCCGGATCGATCTTGAAGCGGTCGAGCAGCAGCGGGATAAGGATGCCCGCCAGAGCCGCCACGAACATATTGATGATCATCGCAGCCGCAATGATGCCGCCGAGATTGCGATCGTGGAACCAGGCAGCAGCGACGAGGCCGATCAGGATGGCAAAGATGATGCCGTTGATGAAGCCCACCCCGATTTCGCGGCGGATGATGCGGCCGGCATTGTAGATGTCGAGGTCCCTGGTCGCCAGCGCCCGCACCGTGATCGTCATGGTCTGCGAGCCGGCATTGCCGCCCATGCCGGCGACGATCGGCATCAGCACCGCCAGCGCCACGATATGCTCGATGGTGCGGTCGAACAGGCCGATCACCGAGGCCGCCAGGAAAGCCGTCAAAAGATTGACCAGCAGCCAGGGCACGCGCGAGCGCGAGGTCGAAAAGATGCTGTCCGAGAGTTCTTCGTCGCCGACGCCGCCCATGCGCAGCAGATCTTCCTCGGCCTCCTGCTGGATGACGTCGACGACGTCGTCGATGGTCAGCACGCCCACCAGCCGCTCGTTCTCGTCGACGACGGCGGCGGACAGAAGATCGTATTGTTCGAATTCGCGTGCCGCCTCCTCCTGGTCCATGGTGGCCGGGATGGCATGCCTGGTCTCATGCATGACCTCTTCGACCTTGACCGAGCGCTTGGTACGCAGGATCTGGTCGAGGTCGATGGCGCCGAGCAGCTTGAAGCTCGGATCGATGACGAAGATCTGGCTGAAACGGTCGGGAAGATTGTTGTCCTCGCGCATGTAGTCGATGGTCTGGCCGATCGTCCAGAAGGGCGGCACCGCGACGAACTCCGTCTGCATGCGGCGGCCGGCGGTCTCTTCGGGATAGTCAAGCGAACGCCGCAGCCTGATCCGCTCGGTGAACGGCAGCTGCGACAGGATCTCGTCCTGGTCCTCCTGGTCTAGGTCTTCGAGAATGTAGACCGCGTCGTCGGAATCGAGATCCTGCACCGCTTGGGCGATCTGCGCATTGGGCAGACTGTCGACGATGTCGCGGCGAATCGCCTCGTCAACCTCGGTCAGCGCGGAAAAATCGAAATCCTTGCCCAGCAATTCGACCAGCGCGCGTCGCTGTTCCGGGTGCAGGGCCTCGAGCAGGTGGCCGAGTTCCGACTGGTGCAGATCGTCGACTTCACGCTTCAGCGTCAGCGTATCGCGATCGGCGATCGCGGCACCGATCTGGGCGAGGAACGACGACAGGATGACGCCGTCCTCGTCATAGATGTCGGCGCGGCGCTCCTCGGCGGCCCTGGCGCCGGTCATCTGTTCGTCCTGGCCTTCCACCAGCGCCTCCCGCCATCGGATTTCCGGATAAGGTGCCTGTCAGGTCTAACGCATGACCCTGACAATCGGAATCGATTTTGCGAAAGGACCATGCACAACGACAAATTGCTACAGCGCCGTTCGCGCGTCCAAACGACGCGGCGCATACCGGATGGTAGGAGGAGAGGACGTTCTACAAACCTGCGGCGCTGCAAACCTTCGCGGCGGCAGGTAAAGGGCAGCGTATCCCCCCCGGTCAACCAGATGGGCAGATCGACACTGATTCAAAAACGGCGAGGCCGACAGTGCGAGGGCCTCGCTGGTATTGGACTGGAAGGCTTCCCGATCAGGCGGCGTGGCGCTTGGCCTCAGCCGCATAGCGGTCCAGGAGACCGCTCCAGCCACCCTCGGATTCGAAGGCCTCGCGCATCGCCTCTGCGGTTTCGCCCATGTTCTCCAGAAGCCTGTGCTCGAGTTCCACACGCGTCGCGTTCTCGCCGAGCGCGACAAAGCGGATCTCGACTTCGGTCAGCAATGCCGGATCGTAGCGCCAGCCGGCTCCAATGCGCCAGGCGAGCGTCAGCCTGGACGGCGGATCCCAGGCGAGAACCTCGCCCCAATCGCATTGTGACCCATCCTCGCCGATCTCGTACCAGCGGCCGCCGGCTTTCGGTTCGATCACCGCGGTCGTCAGGGCGGATTTGCCGATCGAGTGCGAAGCCGGCCACCAGCGCCCGAATCCTGTGGTGAACACATCGAATGCCTTGTCGAGCGGCACCTCCACCGTCACCGACTTCCTGACCGGCGCGGGCTTGATCATGGTCGTCATTTCCTCTTCTCCTTGCTGTTGTCGACTTCCCGTTTGAAGGCGTCGAGCGCATCGCCCCACATGCGGTCGAGCCAGGCGCGCATCTCGCCGAGCCCATGCGGGTCGAGATGATAGATGTTGCTGGCACCCTTCGGCTCTGCGCGGACCAGCCGGGCTTCCTTCAAGACCTTGAGGTGCTGCGATACCGCCGGCTGCGAGACCGGAAGCACTCGCGTCAGATCGATGACCGAGCGTGGCCGATCGGCGATGAGCTCGAACACCTTGCGGCGCGTCGGATCGGCCAAGGCCACCATTCCTGCGTAATCATAAACCATAACTTATGATAAGCTAAAACTTATGATATGTCAACCGAAGGCGTGGCGGGCCCGTGTTTAAGCAACCGGCCGGCTCGAGGCTCTGGGGCAATTCCTTGACGCGGGGGCATGGACAGCAATGCGGATGCAAGATTGCTCAGGGAATCAATCCACCGCATGCGGGCCAGCCGGCAAATGTCGACCACCGGGGAAAAGTAAACCTGGCGGCAAGGTTTTTACCTTATCGGTGTATGTGTCTCTCCGGCGAAACGTTAAGAACGGGTAAATTGGTTTGGCCCTAACCACGGAAGCCTCTCGCTACAGGCCCTCCGCCATATGGCAATTGCGCCTCTCCTTGTTCATGGCGACATACGTTTTAGGCGCATCTGCACTATATCCAGAAGTATTCTATACGTCAGCTTTAATCTATTCTCACAAGTTTCTTGTTGGCATTCCGGTGTTGTTTATCGGGGGCGTCTGCTGTACCGCGCTAATCCATGGCCGGCGGCAACCGGTTCGCTACGCACTGGATTTGGTTCAAGGGCGCTGGCGCGGTTGTCTGCTGGTGCTGTTGTTCTTCTTTGCCAGCTTGACCGCGTTCTCTACCTACAAGATCGCCATCCCGTCCGTCGTCCCATACTATGCCGACAACTGGTTGGCCGATGCTGATGAATGGCTGCACGGGATGCCGCCATGGGAGATCGTCCATAAGCTCGACAGCAACAATTGGTCGTTCGTCGTCTTCAACAGCTATGAAGTCATTTGGTTTTACCAGTGGTTCGGCACCATCCTTTTCGTGTCGCTCTGGTCGGACGAGATTGCCCGCATCCGCTATCTCTGCGCAGCAGCGCTGACGTTGTCCGTCCTCGGAACGGTCTTGGCCCTGGCGCTGGCATCGGTCGGACCGGTTTACTACCACCACTTTGTCGGCGTGGATCGCTTCCACGGATTGAATGCGGCCTTGGACAGGCTGGACCATAGTTACATGGTGCGGGAACCCGCGGCATATCTCCTGATGGCTTACCAAAGCGGCCGGCCAAGTCTTGGCGGCGGCATCTCGGCCATGCCAAGCATGCATGTCGCCTTTGCCGCATTGAACGCCTATTTGCTGTCATCGATCAATCGCTGGCTTGGCGTTCTGGGTTGGACCTTTGCAGCCCTGATCCTGTACGGATCGGTGTTCACTGGCTGGCACTATGCCGTGGACGGCTACGCATCGATCGTTGTTGTATCGGTGATCTGGTGGGCGACCGGACGCCTGGTGCGCGAATAATCATGTGCGCCTATCGATAGATGGCCATGCCCGCCGATGGCCACTTCGCATAAGCCAAACTCGCGACCGCAATCAGGCAAAAAGCACGTGCCCCGACAAGGACGCTCCCTGCCGTGCTCGAATTCAACGTGTAAGAGATTCCGCTTTCGAATTTAATGGTGCGGTCGAGATGCAGCGCCGCAACGCCTCCCGCGTTGATTTTAAAGCATTTTTCTACGATTCCGTGGCGATTTGTATTGAGGGTGGTTCGGCAGCGGCAGAGCATGCAGTTCCAGCCAGCCACCATCGGCAGGCAATTGGCCGCCTTGGCATCGCATCCTCCTCCTGACGAACACCTAGTCTAATACGGTCAACCGTTAGGCGCCGCGCCGCTCGAGCGCGGTCTTGCGGATGATTTCTGCGATCTCCGGGCTGCTGCTGCACAGCATCTGGAAATCCGCCGAGTGTAGCGACAGGAGTGAGACCACCGTTGTGGCGCTGACGGTCGCCGAGCGCGGTTCGCCGGTGATCAGCGCCATCTCGCCGAAGAAGGCGCCAGGGCCCAGCTCCACCGGGTTCGGCGTCGCGACGCTGACGCGCCCCTCCACGACGAAGAACATCTGGTCACCGGTCTCGCCATTGCGGCAGATCACAGCGCCCGCCGGCACGATGCGAGGTCGTAATGCGCGCACGATCTCGACTAGCGTGGCCGGGCCGAGCTTCTGAAACAACGGCACGGCGGCGACCAATTGCCAATTGCGGACGAAATCCTCGCGACGGACTTCTTGATAAAAGCCGGTGGCAAGAATGCCAGCCCAGAGCGCGAAGATGCCGATGCCACTCATCATGACCGCCCCGGCAAGGACGCGGCCGGCGAAGCTTTCCGGAATAGCGTCGCCATAGCCGGTGGTGGACAGCGTGACCACGGCCCACCACATTGCCTGGGGGATGCTGCCGAACTGTTGCGGTTGGACGTCGCGCTCGATGACATAGGCTGCGAGCGCAAAACCGAAAAGAACGATGCCGAAGACCGTGGCGACGCCGATCAGGTTGCGCGCTTCGTTGGTCAGGATTCTGCCCAGCAGCGGGAAGAAAGTTGAATCGCGCAGCGGTTTCAGCAGCCAGACAGCACAGTAGAGGCTCCGGTCGGGCGTGCCGACGAGCAGAAATGCGGCGAGTGGAACCAAAACCGCGAGCACATCAATGGCGATTGCCGGCGTCCTGTCCCGAACGTCTCCCGCCCGGCGCTTGAGCAGTTTCTCGGCCAATTCCAGGAGATAGACGCCCCAAATGACTGCGAGCACGGCAGCCAAAGCCAGTCTGCTTCGTCCGGACAGGTCCGGTGTCGTGAGCGTAGCCACCGCCACAAGCCCAGTCGCAGCCAGCACCGCGTTGAGCGGCGCGTAAATTCTTAAGGAAGGCAGTACCGACATTCTATGCCCACGAGCGGATACTACCGTCCAGGATAGAATGCCTTCAAGGCAAGCGCAAAGGTGCTAATTCGATATGGAGATTACCGGGCCACCCTTGGTCGTCGCTGGACCATAGGCCATGAGCCATCCGATCAGGGTCGAGATCGAGCTGCCCCTCGAACCACACCCAGCGCCGGCTCGTTCTCGGTTGGACCTTTGCAGCCCTGATCCTGTACGGATCGGTGTTCACTGGCTGGCACTATGCCGTGGACGGCTACGCATCAATCATTGTTGTGTCGGTGATCTGGTGGGCGACCGGACGCCTGGTGCGCGAATAATCATGTGCGCCTATCGATAGATGGCCATGCCCGCCGATGGCCTCTTCGCATGGGCAAAACTCGCGATCGTAATCAGGCAAAGGGCACGTGCCCCGACAAGGACGCTCCCCGCCGTGCTCGAAGTTCAACGTGTAAGAGATTCCGCTTTCGAATTTGATGGTGCGGTCGAGAAGACTCGAACTTCCACGGGTTGCCCCACAGCGACCTCAACGCTGCGCGTCTACCAATTCCGCCACGACCGCACGTGGTAGGAGCCGGAACCAACCGGCCCGCGGCGTGTAGCAAATCGTTTCCGGTGAAACAAGTGCGCGGCCAGCAATAATCGGCCGGACATCGGCATAACTCTTCAAGGGCCGAACGTGCCGGAACTGGACGTTTGTACCGATTGCCGCCATATGAGTGGCGAGACGAGATATCATGACAGAACGCAGCCAGATCGCCACGTCGTTCCTGCCCTTGCCCGGCTCGGCGCCGGTCGAATGGCGCATCGAGCCCGGGCTCACCGCCTATCCCGATGCGCTCGCCGTGATGGAGGCGCGCGCCGAGGCAATCCGCAGCGGCGCCGCCGGCGAGATGGTCTGGCTGGTCGAGCACCCGCCGCTCTACACCGCCGGCACCAGCGCCCGCATCGAGGACCTGATCGAGCCGGACCGTTTCCCGGTCTTTGCCGCCGGGCGTGGCGGCGAATACACCTATCATGGGCCGGGCCAGCGAGTCGCCTACGTCATGCTCGACCTGAAGCGGCGGCGCGAGGATGTCCGCGCCTTCGTCGCCGCACTCGAACAATGGATCATCGGCTCGCTGGCCGCCTTCAACGTACGCGGCGAACGCCGCGAGGACCGCGTCGGCGTCTGGGTGGTTCGGCCGGACCGCCCCGCTTTGCCCGACGGCTCGGCGGCCGAGGACAAGATCGCCGCCATCGGCATCAGGCTGAGGCGCTGGGTGAGCTTTCACGGCATCGCCATCAATGTCGAGCCGGACCTTAGCCATTTCAGCGGCATCGTGCCGTGCGGCGTCCAGCATCACGGCGTCACCAGCCTTGTCGACCTCGGCCTTCCCGTGACCATGGCCGACCTCGACCTGGCGCTGAAATCCGCTTTCGAGGACGTGTTCGGGCCCGCCGCGGTGTCGCCTGTCGAAGTGTCCCGCAAGGCCGGCTGAAACACTCGCCCAATGCCTGCGCCAATATGCGAAGGCGGCCCTCGCTCATCAGCATCGAGCCCGCCCTTGAGCTCAATCCTCACATCGCGCCGATCCAGATTGCCATGGAAATGAGGAACGTGCTCATGCACACCAGCGAGACGACATCCTGAACAAGATCGGTCATGACTCTCTCCTGTTGTTAGTGTGTTCGTATTTTGTTCTAATTTTGTTCGAATGTCAACGATCGCAGTCCGGGCGTCACCCGAATTGCGCTCGGTCATTTCGACAGGGTTAAGAAAGGGTTGAGAAGGAGATGCCGAGCGTTTCGGGGCCGACAGGCGCGCGAAAGCGGCGGGACGGCGCACGGCAGCTCGCGGGCCGTCATCGCCTCAATTGCAGCGCACCCTAAAGCGGCACAACCTTGCCGTCGGACAGCGTCACGCGGCGGTCCATGCGCGAGGCGAGCTCGTGATTGTGGGTGGCGATGAGCGCCGCCAGGCCCGATTGCCGGACCAGTGCTGCCAGCGCCTCGAACACATAGGAAGCGGTCACCGGGTCGAGATTGCCGGTCGGCTCGTCGGCCAAAAGCACCAGCGGCGCATTGGCGACGGCACGCGCAATGGCGACCCGCTGCTGCTCGCCGCCGGAGAGCTCGGAGGGGCGATGCTGTGCCCGCTTGCCGATCTGCATATAGTCGAGCAATTGCGCCGCCCGCTCGGCCGCCTCCTTGCGCGGCAGCCCTTTTATCAGCTGCGGCATCATGATGTTTTCCAGCGCAGAAAACTCAGGCAACAAATGATGGAACTGGTAGACGAAGCCGACATCGTTGCGGCGGATCGCCGTGCGCTCGTCGTCGGAAAGCCGGCCGCAGGCGCGCCCCGCCAGGATCACGTCGCCGGCGTCCGGTCGCTCCAGCAGCCCGGCCGTGTGGAGCAGCGTCGACTTGCCGGTGCCCGACGGCGCCACAAGCGCCACCATCTCGCCACGCTTCAGCGAAAAATCGGCGCCGTTCAGGATGGTCAGCTTGCGCGGCCCCTGTACATAATGGCGTTCGACGCTCTTCAGCTCGATAATGGCCTCGGCCATCATTCGTACCTCAGCGCTTCGACCGGATCGAGCCTGGCAGCGCGCCACGCCGGAAACAGTGTCGCCAGGAACGACAGCGCCAAAGCCATGAGAACGACCGAGATCGTCTCGCTGGCATCCATGCGCGCCGGCAGCTGGCTCAGGAAATAAAGCTCGGGATTGAACAGCCGCTCGTTGGCCAGCCAGGAGAAGAACTGGCGGATGCGCTCGACGTTGAGGCAGATCACGATGCCGAGCAGCACGCCGGCGATGGTGCCGACAACGCCGATCGCAGCCCCGGTCATCAGGAAGATGCGCAGGATCGCGCCGCGCGTGGCGCCCATGGTGCGCAGGATGGCGATGTCGTGGCCCTTGTCCTTCACCAGCATGATCAGGCCCGAAATGATGTTGAGCGCCGCCACCAGCACGATCAGCGTCAGGATCATGAACATGACGTTGCGCTCGACCTGCAGCGCGTCGAAAAACGTCTTGTTACGCTCCCGCCAATCGACGAGGGTGATCGGCCGTTGCGCCGCCTCTTCGACCTTCGGCTTCAGCGCGTCGATATTGTCGGGATTGTCGGCGTAGATCTCGATCGTCTGCGCCCTGCCGTCCATGTTGAAATAAAGCTGCGCTTCCGAAAACGGCATGTAGACGATGGAGCTGTCATATTCCGACATGCCGACCTCGAAGATCGCGGTTATCGGATAGCCTTTCATGCGCGGCGTCGTGCCGAGCGGCGTGACGTCGCCCTCGGGCGAGATCAGCGTGATGGTATCGCCGAGCACAAGGCCGAGATTCTCGGCCATGCGGCTGCCGATGGCGACTCCCTCGCCGGTGTCGAAGCCGACGATCGAGCCCGCCTTGATGTTGTTGGCGACGATCGTGATCTTGCCGAGATCCTCGCCGCGTATACCGCGCACCAGCGCGCCGGTGCCGCCGCCGACATTGCCTTGCGCCAGCACCTGCCCGTCGATCAGCGGAATGGCATATTTGACGCCGGGCACGCCGTTGATGCGGCCGGCGACCTGGTCATAGTCCTCCAGCGGCATGTCGAGCGGCTGCACGATCAGGTGCCCGTTGACGCCAAGGATGCGCGTCAGCAGTTCGGCGCGAAAGCCGTTCATGACCGCCATGACGACGATCAGCGTGGCAACGCCCAGCATGATGCCGAGGAAGGAGATCGAGGCGATCACCGAGATCACCGTCTCCTTGCGGCGCGAGCGCAGATAGCGCCACGCCACCATGCGCTCGAAGCCGGAAAAGGGTCCTGCCGCCGAAGGTTTGGCTGCTGCCGCTTCACTCATACGGCGGCACCGAAACGCTTTTTCACATCGCCGATCGGCAGCGTCTCGCGCTCGCCGGTCCTGCGGTTCTTGATTTCGACCTCGCCGGCGGCGACACCACGCGGCCCGACGATCACCTGCCACGGGAGCCCGATCAGGTCGGCGGTGGCGAACTTGCCGCCCGGCCGCTGGTCGGTGTCGTCGTAGAGCACCTCCTTGCCGGCGGCGGCAAAGGCGGCATTCAGCTCGCGGCAGACGCGGTCGCATTCGGCATCGCCAGCCTTCATGTTGATCAGGCCGACATCGAACGGTGCCACCGCCTCCGGCCAGATGATGCCGTTATCGTCATGGCTGGCCTCGATGATCGCCGCGACCAGCCTGGACGGGCCGATGCCGTAGGAACCGCCAGAAACGAAATGATCCTTGCCGTCCGGCCCGGTCACCTTGGCGCCCATCGGCTTGGAATATTTGTCGCCGAAATGGAAGATATGCCCAACCTCGATGCCGCGCGCCGAGACCCTGTCGCCTTCGGAGAGCTTTTCCCATGCCGCCTCGTCATGCATTTCGTCGGTGGCGGCATAGGGCGTCGTCCACGTCTTGACGATGCCGCCGATCTCGGCGTCGTTCGAAAAATCGGTATCCGCCCCCGGCACCTCAAGCGAGAGATAGTCGCGATGGCAAAACACCTGGCTCTCGCCGGTGTCGGCCAGGATGATGAACTCATGGCTGAGGTCGCCGCCGATCGGCCCGGTGTCGGCGCGCATCGGAATGGCCTGCAGCCCCAGGCGCGTAAACGTCCTGAGATAGGACACGAACATGCGGTTATAAGCGGCCTTGGCGCCTTCATAATCGAGGTCGAAGGAATAGGCGTCCTTCATCAGGAACTCGCGCGAACGCATGACGCCGAAGCGCGGGCGCACCTCGTCGCGAAACTTCCACTGGATATGATAGAGGTTGAGCGGCAGGTCCTTGTAGGACTTGACATAGGAGCGGAATATCTCGGTGACCATCTCCTCGTTGGTCGGCCCGTAGAGCATATCGCGGTCTTGCCGGTCCTTGATGCGCAGCATCTCCTTGCCGTAGTCTTCATAGCGGCCGCTTTCGCGCCACAGCTCGGCCGATTGGATGGTCGGCATCAGGATTTCGAGTGCGCCGGCGCGATTCTGCTCCTCGCGAATGATCCGGCAGACCTTGTCCAGCACCCGCTTGCCGAGCGGCAGCCAGGAAAAGCTGCCCTGCCCCTGCTGGCGGATCATGCCGGCGCGCAGCATCAGCCGATGCGAGACGATCTCGGCCTCGCGCGGATTTTCTTTGAGAATGGGCAGGAAATAGCGCGACAAACGCATGGACTGGTCCGTGAGAGAGGATGGCGGCGCCGGAATCGGCGCAGCGCAGGCTTGCTTGCCCCGGCTTCATAGCCATTTCATGGCGGAATGGAAACCCGGCCCAAGCGCTGCACAGGCGCCGCAATTGCCGCACGCGGCTTGCTGGGCGTTTCGCAAGCAACGCCTGCCGTACTATTGTGCACTGCAGCACGAGATTGCCTGTTTCCGGGCAAAATTCTTCGTGACATTTTCACCCGCCTTAGGCTAGTGTGCCCCCATAACCGAGAGGGTAGAGAAAAATCTGCCCTCCTACGCGGTCAAAGTCTTGGGAGGATGCGATCTAGGCGCGGTAACTCGCTGCCGCCGGACACCGGAAACAGATCGGACGCGTTTAAATTGCAAGGCCTCGCGCCTTGCATTTTTTTTGTGCAATCATCTGGTTAGAACGACAGATTACCAAACTACATGACGTTGCGTCAGCCCAAACCCGCCCCGGCCTTTACTTTGGATTGACCTTGCTGGCTCAGCTTGATTTCAGAGCCTCGGCTAGGCTGGGATAGTCGGACACGGTAGGTAGCCGGCTAATGCGCTGGGCTCTGGTTGAAATCCGGCACGATGTGCGGGATGTCGTCGATACCGAGGCCAAGCCCTCTCGTGATGCCGTAGAAGATACCCATGAGGACCAGCGTGACGATCGTCGTGCGCAGCGCCGCGCGCAGCATGTGCGGTCCGCGCGGTGCGCTCGGAACCGTGCCAAGCGTCACGTCCCGATCCTCGTCCTGCGTCCGCATGCTGAACGGCAGGACGGCGAACAACACCACCCACCATGTGGCGAAGAACAGGGCGACAAACGAAACCCAACTCATGCTTGCTCCAGTTCGACCAGCGTGCCGAAGAAATCCTTGGGGTGCAGAAACAATACCGGCTTGCCATGTGCGCCGATCTTCGGATTGCCGTCGCCCAGCACGCGCGCGCCGCTGGCCTTGAGACGGTCGTGCGCCGCAACAATGTCGTCCACCTCATAGCAGACATGGTGCATGCCGCCGGACGGATTCTTCGCGAGGAATGCGGCGATCGGCGAGGCTTCGCCGAGAGGCTCGAGCAACTCGATCCTGGTGTTGCCGACGTCGACGAACACCACCGTAACGCCATGCTCCGGCAGCGCCTGCGGCGCGGTCACGCGAGCGCCAAGCGTATCGCGATAGACCGCCGCAGCCGCGGCCAGATCCGGCACCGCAAGCGCGACATGGTTGAGGCGTCCGAGCATAGCGTACTCCCGGGTTAGGGGAGTAGGGGAGTAAGGCAGTAGGGGAGTAGGGAAAAAAGGATCTAGAAGTGCATCTGTTTGCGCTCCTACCTCCTACTTCCCTACTCCCTTACTGCCCTACTCCCCTACTCCCTTGTTCGTCACCTCGTGACGAACACCGTCACCAGCGGCTTCTTGCCCCAGGCTTCGTTGGCCGCGCCGCGCACCGCGCGCCGCACTGCCTCCTGGACCAGGTCGAGGTCTTTTCGGCGCTGGCGGGGGATGGAGTCCACGGCGCCGATTGCCGCATCGATCATCAGGTCTTCCAGGCTCTCGCCGCTGCCGTCGGCCTCGGCGACGCCGATGGCGACGAGATCGGGATCGCCGGCAAGCTCGTATTTGTCGTCGAGCACGACATTGACGGCGACATGGCCGGCAAAGGACAGCTTGCGGCGGTCGCGAATGCCCATCGCCTGGTCGGTGCCGATCAGCCTTCCGTCCTTGTAGATGCGGCCGAACGGCACCTGGTCGATGATGGCGGCGGCACCCGGATACAGCCTGAGCATGTCGCCGTCGCGCACCTGCGCGACCTGGCCGATGCCGGACGTCGACATCAGCGAGCCCTGCGCCACCAGATGCGCCGCTTCGCCATGCACGGGAACGCCGATCTGCGGCCGCACCCATTCATACATCTTGCGCAATTCGCTGCGGCGTGGATGGCCGGAGACATGCACCAGCGCATCGCCGTCCTCGATGATCTTGATGCCGAGATCGATCAGGCGGTTCTTGATTTCGAGGATCGCCTTCTCGTTGCCGGGAATGGTGCGCGAGGAAAACACCACCGTGTCGCCGGCCGTCAGCGCCACCGACTTCATCTCGTCGCGCGACAGCTTGGCAAGTGCGGCAAGCGGCTCGCCCTGGCTGCCGGTGCAGATGATGACGAGGTTTTCGCGCGGGATGAAGCCGTAATCCTCCTCGGCGATGAATTCCGGCAACCCGTCCATATAGCCGAGTTCATCAGCCACATCGATGACGCGCTTCATCGAGCGGCCAATCACCAGGCACTGGCGGCCGGCATCCCGCGCCGCCTTGGCGATGGAGACGATACGCCCGACATTGGAGGAGAAGCTGGTGACGGCGACCCGGCCCTTGGCGTTCTGGATGACGCTCTTGAGGCCCTCGCCCACCGCCACTTCGGACGGCGATTCCCCTTCCCGCATCGCATTGGTGGAATCGCAGACCAGCGCCAGCACACCCTTGTCGCCATAGGCTCGGAAGCGCGCCTCGTCGGTCATCGGCCCGACCGTCGGCGCCGGATCGATCTTCCAGTCGCCGGTATGGATGACGACGCCGGCCGGCGTCGTGATCGCCAGCGACATCGGTTCGGGAATGGAGTGCGCAACAGGGATGGCCTCGATCTCGAACGGGCCGACGGTGAATTTCTCGCCGGCCCGGTAGATCGTCACCGGGATCTTCGGCGCCCCTTGCTCGCCCTGCCGCTTGGCTTCCAGCAGGCCGGCGCTGAACGGCGTCATCCACACCGGCGCCTTGAGCTTCGGCCAGATGTCGTGGAGCGCGCCGTAATGGTCCTCATGCGCATGGGTGATGACGATGCCGCGCAGATTGGCGACATTCTCCTCGATGAAACGCGTGTCGGGCAGAACCAGGTCGACGCCGGGCAGGGTTGCATCGGGAAAAGTGACGCCGACGTCGACCACGATCCATTCGCGCGCATTGGCCGGCCCATAGCCGTAGAGGGCGAAGTTCATGCCGATCTCGCCGACACCGCCGAGCGGCACGAAGACAAGTTCGGCGTTTTCCGCTATCGCCATGGTCTTTCCTTCCTTGCCGGTCAAAATTGTGGGCCGGTCAAAATTGTCGGCCGGTCAAAATTGTCGGCCGGTCAAATTCAAGCTGGTCAAATACCTGGCCAGTCAAACGTATTGGCCAGTCAAACGCCGGCCGAGGCAACCGCGCCGAAATGCACGTCGCCGGCGGCGATCGTCAGAACCGAACCTTGATCGTCGCGGATCACGAAACGGCAGTCCTCGTCAATGGTCTCGAAGGTGCCGCGCACCACATTACCGTCAATTCTGACAGCAACCTGCCCGCCAAGCCCCGCCGCACGCGCCAGCCACCGCCGCCTGACGGCGGCAAGCCCGCGCCCTTCGTTCCACAGCCGCGCATTCTCGCTCCATGTATCCGACAGCGCCAGGAACAGCGTCTCGGCATCGCAAGCAGACCCCAGCGCGCTGAGCGACGTCGCTGGATAAGGCAAATCCTCAGGGTATGCCACCACGTTGACGCCGACACCGACAGCCACCGCGGAACGGCCACCATCCAGCATCGCCGATTCCAGCAGGATGCCGGCGAGCTTGGCGCCCGAGGCAAGCACATCGTTGGGCCATTTCAGTTCGAAACGGTTCTTGCCTTGGCTCGCACCATCGAGGCCGATCGCGATCCTGCCCTTCGGCACGACAGCGTCGAGCGCGTCGGCCAGCGCCAGTCCGGCAACGAAGCCGAGCGTCGCGGCAAGCCGAAGCTCGGTGTTGGTGATCACCAGCAACGTCGCTGCCAGATTGCCCTCGGGCGTCGCCCAGGCGCGGCCACGGCGGCCACGCCCGGCTTCCTGCTTTTTGGAGACGACCCAGAGTTTGCCCGGATCGCCGGCCCGTGCATGCTCCAGCGCCAGCGCGTTGGTGGAGCCGACCGTGTCGTGCGCCTCGAGCCGGAACCCGTCCGAAGCCGCGGTTGGAGCCAGCCTGAAAGTCATTCCGTCAGAAGAAGGTCTTGGCCGCGGCTGCGGCGTAGGTTCCGATCGGGCCGCCGATCAGCACGTAGAACAGCACGAAGGCGCCACAGACACCGAGCACGACGCGCAGTTCGGACGCCATCGGCACGAAGCCGCCGACCGGTTCGTCGAACCACATGATCTTGATGATACGCAGATAATAGTAGGCGCCCACCACAGAGGCGAGCACGCCGATGATCGCCAGCGCGTAGAGGTTGGCATTGATGGCGGCGAGGAACACGTACCATTTCCCCCAGAAGCCGGCGAGCGGCGGGATGCCGGCCAGCGAGAACATCAGGATGGTGAGGATCGTCGCCATGATCGGATTGGTCGCCGACAGGCCGGCGAGATCGCTGATCTGCTCGACATTGCCCTCCTTGCGCCGCATGGCGAGGATGAAGGCGAAGGTGCCGAGCGTCATCACCAGATAGATCAGCATGTAGATGGCGACGCCGCGCACGCCATCCTGGCTGTTCGCGGCAAGGCCGACCAGCGCATAACCCATATGACCGATGGAGGAATAGGCCATCAGCCGTTTGATGTTGGTCTGGCCGATGGCCGCAAAGGCACCAAGCGCCATCGAGGCGATCGAGATGAAGACGATGATCTGCTGCCAGTCGGCGGCGATCGGCTTGAAGGCGCCCATGGTGACGCGCACCATCAGCGCCATCGCCGCCATCTTCGGTGCCGCCGCCAGAAAAGCCGTCACCGGCGTCGGCGCGCCTTCATAGACGTCGGGCGTCCACATATGGAACGGCACCGCCGAGATCTTGAAGGCAAGGCCGGCCAGCACGAAAACCAGGCCGAAGACGAGCCCAAGCTGGCGCTCACCGCCGCTCAGCGCCGTGGCGATCTCCTGGAAGCCGGTGTTGCCGGTGTAGCCGTAGACCAGCGAGATACCGTAAAGCAGCATGCCCGACGACAGGGCGCCAAGGACGAAATACTTCAGCCCGGCCTCGGTCGAGCGCAGATTGTCCCGATTGATCGCCGCCAGCACGTAGATCGCCAGCGATTGCAGCTCGAGGCCGAGATAGAGCCCGATCATGCCGTTGGCCGAGATCATCAGCATCATGCCGAGCGTGCAGAGCAGGATCAGCACCGGATATTCGAACTTGTCGAAACGCTCCGCCTGGGCAAAGCGGACCGACATGACCAGCGTCACCGCCGAGCCGACGAGCGCCAGCACCTTCATGAAGCGGGCGAACGGATCCTGGATGAAGGCTTCGCTATAGGCGTTGCCCTGTCCCGGCGAAAAGACCAGCCAGGCGCCGGCGATCACCAGCACGGCGACGGCAAGGCCGCTCACCGTGACCGTGGTGTTGGCGCGCGAATAGGCGCCGAGCATCAACAGCGCCAAGGCGCCGATGGCGAGGATCAGCTCTGGCGTCGAGAGCGACAGGCTTGAGAGAAGGTCCGGCGTCATGGTTCGCAAAACCCCCAGTCAGTTCGCCGCCGCGGTCTGCGCGGCGCCGATGGATGCGGTGACATTGGTAACGAGCGCCTTGACCGATTCGGCGGTCGCGTCGAAGATCGGCGCCGGATAGACGCCGAAGAAGATGACCAGCGCGACCAGCGGATAGATGATCACCTTCTCGCGCGTCGACAGGTCGAGCAGGCCTTTCAGGCTTTCCTTGGTCAGCGCGCCGAAGATCACCTTGCGGTAGAGCCAGAGCGCATAGGCCGCCGAAAGGATGACGCCGGTGGCGGCGAAGAACGCTACCCAGGTGTTGACCCGGAACACGCCGAGCATGGTCAGGAACTCGCCGACGAAGCCGCTGGTGCCGGGCAGGCCGACATTGGCCATGGTGAAGATCATGAACACGGTTGCATATTTCGGCATGTTGTTGACCAACCCGCCATAGGCGTCGATGTCACGCGTATGCATGCGGTCGTAGACGACGCCGACGCAGAGGAACAGCGCGCCGGAGACCAGGCCGTGCGACAGCATCTGAAAGATCGAACCCTGGACGCCTTCCTGGTTCATCGCGAAGATGCCCATGGTAACGAAGCCCATGTGAGCGACCGACGAATAGGCGATCAGCTTCTTCATGTCCTCCTGCATCAGCGCCACCAGCGAGGTGTAGATGATGGCGACAACGGAGAGCGTGAAGATCAGCGGCGCGAACATTTCGGATGCGATCGGAAACATCGGCAGCGAAAAGCGCAGGAAGCCGTACCCACCCATCTTGAGCAGGATGGCGGCCAGGATCACCGAGCCGGCCGTCGGCGCCTCGACATGCGCGTCCGGCAGCCAGGTGTGCACCGGCCACATCGGCATCTTCACCGCGAAGGACGCGAAGAAGGCAAGCCATAGCCAAGTCTGCATATTGGCCGGGAAGTTGTGGGTCAGAAGCGTCGGGATGTCGGTGGTGCCGGACTGGAAGAACATCGCCATGATGGCGAGCAGCATCAGCACCGAGCCGGCCAGCGTATAGAGGAAGAACTTGAACGAGGCATAGACGCGCCGCTTGCCGCCCCACACGCCGATGATGATGAACATCGGGATCAGGCCGGCTTCGAAGAAGACATAGAACAAGACGATGTCGAGCGCGCAGAACACGCCGATCATCAGCGTCTCGAGCAGCAGGAAGGCAATCATATAGGCCTTGACGCGCTTCTCGATCGATTCCCACGAGGCGAGGATGCAGAGCGGCATCAGGAAGGTGGTCAGGATGACGAACAGCATGGAGATGCCGTCTACGCCCATATGATAGGAGATGCCGGAATCCAGCCAGGCAAACTTCTCGACGAACTGGAAGCCGGGCTGCGAATTGTCGAAGCCGGTCCAGATGAACAGCGAAATCACAAACGTGAACGCGGTCGTGAACAGTGCTATGGCGCGGATGTTGCGGCGCGCGTTCTCGCTGTCGTCACGCACGAAAAGGATGAGCAGCACACCAACCAGCGGCAGGAAGGTGACCAGCGATAGGATCGGCCAGGCGGTCATCAGAGCATCATCCAGGTGACGAGTGCGGCAACGCCGATCAGCATGGCGAAGGCATAGTGGTAAAGATAGCCGGTCTGCAGCTTGACGACCCGGTTGGTGACGTCGACGACGCGCGCCGAAATGCCGTCCGGCCCGAGCCCGTCGATGACGGTGCCGTCGCCGGTCTTCCACAGGAAGCTGCCGAGGCGCTTTGCCGGCCGCACGAACAGGAAGTCGTAGAGCTCGTCGAAATACCATTTGTTGAGCAGGAAGGCGTAGAGCAGGCGATGGTTGGCGGCGACGCTCCGAGGCATTTCCGGCGCGCGAATATAGAACTGCCAGGCAATCGCAAAGCCGATCAGCATGGCGATGAACGGTGACAGCTCGACCCACAACGGCACTTCGTGGATTTCGTGCAGGATGTGGTTGTCCGGCAGCGTGAACAGCGACGCCTTCCAGAATTCGGCATAGCCCTCGCCGAAGAAGGCGCCGTGGAAGATCACGCCGGCAAACAGCGCGCCCGCCGCCAGGATGAACAGCGGCACCAGCATGACCGGCGGCGATTCATGGACATGGTGCATGACCTCGTGGCTGGCCCGCGGCTCGCCGTGGAAGGTCATGAAGATCAGCCGCCAGGAGTAGAAGGAGGTGAAGCAGGCAGCAATGACCAGCAATATGAAGGCAAACGCGGCGACCGCATTGTGGCCGGCGAAGGCCGCTTCGATGATGGCGTCCTTGGAAAAGAAGCCGGCCGTGCCGATGATCGTTACCGGGATGCCGACACCGGTCAGCGCCAGCGTGCCGATCACCATCATCCAGTACGTTTTCGGAATGAGCGTCCTCAGGCCGCCCATCTTGCGCATGTCCTGCTCGTCGGAGACGGCGTGGATGACCGAGCCCGAGCCGAGGAACAGCAGCGCCTTGAAGAAGGCGTGCGTGAACAGATGGAAGATCGCCGCGCCATAGGCGCCGACGCCGAGCGCCACGAACATGTAGCCGAGCTGCGAACAGGTCGAATAGGCGATGACGCGCTTGATGTCGTTCTGGACGAGACCGACTGTCGCCGCGAAGAAGGCGGTGAAGGCGCCGATGAAAGTGACCACGGTCAATGCCGAATGCGACAGCTCGAACAGCGGCGACAACCGCGCCAGCATGAACACGCCTGCCGTCACCATGGTCGCGGCATGGATCAGTGCCGAGACCGGCGTCGGGCCTTCCATGGCATCCGGCAGCCAGGTGTGAAGCGGCACCTGCGCCGACTTGCCCATGGCGCCCATGAACAGGAGCAGGCAGACAACCGTCATCGCAGCCTGCTTGTCGAGCGCATAGCCGAGGAAGGTCAGCACGGCCGGGCCTTGCGGCGCGCCTTCCGCCGGAATGAACGTCGCCGCATTGGCGAAGATGGTGCCGAGATTGACCGAGCCGAACAGCACGAACACGCCGAATATGCCGAGCGCAAAGCCGAAATCGCCGACGCGGTTGACGACGAAGGCCTTGATCGCAGCCGCATTGGCCGACGGCTTCTTGTACCAGAAGCCGATCAGCAGATAGGAGGCAAGGCCGACGCCTTCCCAGCCGAAGAACATCTGCACGAGGTTGTCGGCCGTCACCAGCATCAGCATGGCGAAGGTAAACAGCGACAGATAGGCGAAGAAGCGCGGCCGGTCCGGATCGTGATGCATGTAGCCGATCGAGTAGATATGGACCAGCGACGACACCGTGTTGACAACTACCAGCATCACCACCGTCAGCGTGTCGATCCTGAGCGCCCAGGACGCCTCCAGCCCGCCCGACTGGATCCAGCGCATCACCGGCACGGTGAACACCTCTCCGCCGCCGAAGCCAACCGAGAAGAAGGCGACCCACGACAGCACGGCCGCGATCACCAGGAAGCCCGAGGTGATGTATTCGGAAGCCTTGGCCCCGAGCGAGGTGCCGAACAGGCCGACGATCAGAAAGCCGAGCAGCGGAAGGAAGACGATGGCCTGATACATGGTGGTTCCGTCAACCCTTCATCATGTTCACGTCTTCGACCGCGATCGAGCCGCGGTTGCGGAAGAAGACGACGAGAATGGCAAGGCCGATCGCCGCTTCGGCCGCCGCGACCGTCAGCACGAACAGTGCGAACACCTGGCCGACCAAATCGCCGAGCGCCGCCGAAAAGGCGACGAAATTGATGTTGACCGCAAGCAGGATCAGCTCGATCGACATCAGGATGACGATGACGTTCCTGCGGTTCAGGAAGATGCCGAACACGCCGAGCGTGAACAGGATCGCCGATACGGTCAGGTAGTGCGCGATGCCGACGACCATCTCAGACTCCTTCGCCCGTCTTGACCTTGCGGATTTCCACTCCGGTTGCCGCCGTGCGGCCGACCTGGGCGGCGATCGACTGCCGCTTGACGCCCGGCTTGTGGCGCAGCGTCAGCACGATGGCGCCGATCATGGCGACCAGCAGCACCAGCCCCGCTACCTGGAAGTAATAGAGGTAATCCGTATAGAGGATGTCGCCGAGCGCTGCCGTGTTCGACCGCGCGGCCAGGTCCGGAATGGGTTTCGCGACCGTCGCCGCCAGTTTCGGCGCGAATGTATAGCCGCCGAGCACCACGATCAGCTCCGCCGCCAGGATCAGCCCGACCAGCGCGCCGATCGGTGCATATTGCAGGGCGCCTTCCTTCATTTCGGCGAAGTCGACGTCGAGCATCATGACGACGAACAGGAACAGCACCAGCACCGCGCCGACATAGACGACGAGCAGGATCATCGCCAGGAACTCGGCGCCGGTCAGCATGAACAGGCCGGCGGCGTTGAAGAAGGTCAGGATCAGGAACAGCACCGAATGCACGGGATTGCGCGCCGAAATGACCATGAACGCCGATGCCACCGCGACAAAGGCGAAGAGGTAGAAAAAGGCCGCCTCTAGTCCACTCAGCATGGGTTCCCCCGGGTTTCCTGTCAGAACAGGACGTTCGTCCTGTTTTTTGCCACCGCCTCCGGTCGGCAAGTTGCGTGTTCCTTAAACCAGGCCCCTCGCCCCGTCCATGCGTCAAATATCAGCGGTAAGGCGCATCCAGCGAGATGTTGCGCGCCAGCTCACGCTCCCAGCGGTCGCCATTGGCCAGGAGCCTGTCCTTGTCGTAATAAAGCTCCTCGCGCGTTTCCGTCGCGAATTCGAAATTCGGCCCCTCGACAATGGCGTCGACCGGGCAGGCTTCCTGGCAGAAGCCGCAATAAATGCATTTCACCATATCGATGTCGTAGCGCACGGTGCGCCGTGTGCCGTCGTTGCGGCGTGGGCCGGCTTCGATGGTGATGGCCTGTGCCGGGCAGATCGCCTCGCACAGTTTGCAGGCGATGCAGCGTTCCTCGCCGTTCGGATAGCGGCGCAGCGCATGTTCGCCGCGGAAGCGCGGGCTGACCGGCCCCTTTTCATGCGGATAGTTGATCGTCTCCTTCGGCGCGAAGAACTGGCGCATCGACAGGAAGAAAGCGCTGACGAAATCCTGCAAAAGCAGTGACTTGGCGGCCTGGGATAATGCTGACATCAGGCAAACCCGGTGAGTTTGAGAAAGGCGGCGGTGGCGACCACCATGAACAGCGAGATCGGCAGGAAGACCTTCCAGCCGAGCCGCATCAGCTGGTCGTAGCGATAGCGCGGCACGAACGCCTTCACCATGGAGAACATGAAGAACACCAGGCAGACCTTGAGCACGAACCAGATGAGCCCCGGCACCCAGGTGAACGGCGCGAAGTTGAAGGGCGGCAGCCAGCCGCCAAGGAACAGGATGGTGGCCAGCGCGCACATCAGGACGACGGCGACATATTCGCCGAGGAAAAACAACAGGAACGGCGTCGAGGAATATTCAACCATATGGCCGGCGACAAGTTCCGATTCGGCTTCCACAAGGTCGAAGGGCGGCCGGTTGGTCTCGGCCAACGCCGAGATGAAGAAGACGATGAACATCGGGAACAGCGACAGCCAATGCCAGTCGAGGAAGGTGTTGGGCAGGCCGAGCCGCGTGCCCAGCCCGTCCTGTTGCGACAAGACGATGTCGGACAGGTTGAGCGAGCCGACGCAAAGCAGCACGGTGACGATGACGAAACCGATCGAGACTTCGTAGGACACCATCTGCGCCGCCGAGCGCAGCGCGCCAAGGAACGGGTATTTCGAATTGGAGGCCCAGCCGCCCATGATGACGCCATAGACCTCGAGCGAGGAGATGGCGAAGACATAGAGGATGCCGACATTGACGTTGGCGATCGCCCAGCCTTCATTGACCGGGATCACCGCCCAGGCAGAGATCGCAAGCACCGCCGACACCAAGGGCGCCAGCAGGAAAACGCCCTTGTTGGCGCCGGACGGGATCACCGGTTCCTTGAAGACGAATTTCAGCAGATCGGCGAAGGCCTGCAGCGTGCCCCACGGGCCGACGACGTTCGGGCCGCGGCGCAATTGCACCGCCGCCCAGATCTTGCGGTCGGCGTAAAGCACATAGGCGACGAAGATCAGAAGCACGACGATCAGCACGACCGATTTCAGAAGAATCAGCAGCGCCGGCAGCACGTAGAAGGAGAAGAAGGTGTCCATGTCTACTCCGCCGCCTGCCTGAAGCCGTTCTTCGCCAAGGCCGAACACTCCGCCATCACCGCTGACGCCCGCGCGATCGGATTGGTCAGGTAGAAATCCTTGACCGGCGAGGTGAAGGTGCCCTTGTTCAGCCTTCCGCCGAGCTTGGCCACCCTGGCGATGTCGGCCGGGTCGCCGGCAGCGACATGGTCGATGCGGGCGAGATGCGGGTATTCGCCATAGAGCTTTGCGCGCAGCTGCGGCAGCGAATCGAACGGTAGCTTCTTGCCGAGCACATCCGACAGTGCCCGAAGGATCGCCCAGTCTTCGCGCGCTTCGCCGGGCGCAAAGCCGGCACGGTTGGTCTGCTGCACGCGGCCCTCGGTGTTGACGAAGGTGCCCGACTTCTCGGTATAGGCGGCACCCGGCAGGATGACGTTGGCGCGATGCGCGCCCTTGTCGCCATGCGTGCCGATATAGACGACGAAAGCGCCGCCGGTCTTGGCCATGTCGATTTCGTCGGCACCGAGCAGGAACAGCACATCGGTCTCGCCGAGCATGCCGGCGACATTCCTGCCGCCCTCGCCCGGCACGAAGCCGACATCGAGGCCGCCGACCCGTGCCGCGGCGGTGTGCAGTACGGCAAAGCCGTTCCAGTCGGCCCTTGCGGCATTGACGGCGACGGCGAGCTTCGCCGCCTGGCCAAGCACGGCCGCGCCGTCCGGACGCGCCAACGCACCCTGGCCGACGATGATCAGCGGATGCGTCGCCTTCTTCAGCAGCTGGAAAAACTTGCCGTTGCCGTCGGCCAGATCCTTCAGCGATTCCGGCCCGGCGCCGAGCTGCTCGTAATCATAGCGCGTATCGCCGACATCGCCGATGACGCCGACCGGCAGATTGCCGGCCCGCCAGCGCTTGCGGATGCGGGCGTTGAGCAAGGAGGCCTCGAAGCGCGGATTGGCGCCGATGATCAGCACTGCATCGGCCTGTTCGATGCCTTCTATGGTTGGGTTGAAGACATAGCTCGCCCGGCCGAGCGACGGATCGAGCGCGGCACCGTCCTGGCGGCAGTCCGTGTTCTTCGAGCCGAGCGAAGCCATCAACAGCTTCAGCGCGTAGATCTCCTCGACGGCGGCGAGATCGCCTGATATGGCGCCGATCTTTTCGGGTGCGGCGTTCGACACCGCTTCCTTGATCGCGGCAAAAGCCTCGGCCCAGCTTGCCGGGGCCAGTCTGCCGTCCTTGCGCACATAGGGGCGGTCGAGGCGCTGCGTGCGCAAACCGTCCCAGATGAAGCGGGTCTTGTCGGAAATCCACTCCTCGTTCACCGCCTCGTTGGTACGCGGCAGGATGCGCATCACTTCGCGGCCCCGGCTATCGACGCGGATCGCGGAGCCGACGGCGTCCATCACGTCGATGGATTCGGTCTTGGTCAGTTCCCACGGCCGTGCCTGGAAGGCATAGGGTTTGGAGGTCAGCGCACCGACCGGGCAAAGGTCGATGACATTGCCCTGCAGTTCCGAAGTCATCGCGCTTTCGAGATAGGTGGTGATCTCGGCATCCTCGCCGCGGCCGATCAGGCCGAGCTCGGATATGCCGGCAATCTCGGTGGTGAAGCGGACGCAGCGCGTGCAATGGATGCAGCGGTTCATGATCGTCTTGACCAGCGGCCCGATATACTTGTCTTCGACCGCCCGCTTGTTCTCATGGTAGCGCGAGGAATCGACTCCGAACGCCATCGCCTGGTCCTGCAGGTCGCACTCGCCGCCCTGGTCGCAGATCGGGCAGTCCAGCGGATGGTTGATCAGCAGGAATTCCATCACGCCTTCGCGCGCCTTCTTGACCATCGGCGTGTTGGTGAAGATTTCCGGCGGCTCGCCGTTCGGGCCGGGGCGCAGGTCGCGCACGCCCATGGCGCAGGACGCCTGCGGCTTGGGCGGGCCGCCTTTCACCTCAATTAGGCACATGCGGCAATTGCCGGCGATCGACAGCCGCTCATGGAAGCAGAAGCGCGGCACTTCCGCGCCGGCGTCCTCGGCCGCCTGCAGCAGCGTGTAATGGTCGGGTACAGTGATCTCTTTCCCGTCGACCTTGAGCTTTGCCATTTCGCCTCAAACCCCTGCGGACGTTCCGCAATCTTTCCTTCCGGGCGCAGCCGAGACCGCGCACGATGTTGAATTCACTTTTTGGCCCCGGCCAACGCGGCCGCCTGACCGATCCAGCCGTCACGGCCGATGCGGCCCTTCAACGACAGGTAATCTTCGACCCAGGCGATCTCTTGCGGCGTCCACGCGGCGATCTGGGCGTATGTCCAGATGCCAAGGCCGTTCAGCACCTTTTCCAGTTTCGGCCCGATGCCCGATATCGCCTTGAGGTCAGCCGGCTCGGCTGGCCGATCCATCGGCTTGGGCTGCTTGAAATCCTCCGGCATCAGCCCGGCCGACGCATCCGCTGCAACGGTGCTGGCATTCGCCAAGCTCCGCGCAGCGGTGCTCGTCGCAATGTCGGTCACATCGTTGGCGAAGGACTGCGCCTCGGCAATCAGGGTTTTGGTCGCTGCGCGCGCCTTTGTCGAGGAGCTTTTGCCGGTCGCGGAAAAGCGTTCCGTCCGGGCCTCGAAATCCTCGGCGACCGGCTGCCAAAGCCGCTGCGAGGTTTCGGCCGCGCCCGAAAGCACGCCCATCCAGATGCCAAAGGCGTGGTTGGCAAGACCGATGCCGAGTGCCGTCATCGCCGCCGCGCCCGCGACAGGATGCGCCAGGAGATTGACGGCATTGGCCATCTCCTTCGGCATCATCCTGGTCAGATCCTGGTTCATCTTCAACAACGGGTCCATATCGGGCGTAAAATCGTCGGGTGTCGAAAACAGCGACATAGGTGGTCTCCTGGTCGTTTCCGTCTGCCCCGCGCTCGTTTCCTCGTATCGGACATTCGTCCGCATTTTGAATTCTTCTATTCCGCCGCCGCCAGCACCGGTTCGGCGCGATGTGCGTTGCGCGAAAACTCGTCGATGCGCCGCTCCACCTCGCCGCGGAAATGCCGCATCAGGCCCTGGATCGGCCATGCTGCCGCATCGCCCAGCGCACAGATCGTGTGGCCCTCGACCTGCTTCGTCACGTCGAGCAGCATGTCGATCTCGCGCTTCTGCGCCTCACCGCGCACCAGCCGTTCCATCACCCGCCACATCCAGCCGGTGCCCTCACGGCAGGGCGTGCACTGGCCGCAGCTCTCGTGCTTGTAGAAATAGGACAGCCGCGCGATCGCTTTCACGATATCGGTCGATTTGTCCATGACGATGACAGCCGCCGTGCCGAGGCCCGATTTCAGGTCGCGCAGCGCGTCGAAATCCATCGGCGCGTCGATGATCTGCTCGGCCGGCACCAGCGGCACCGAGGCGCCGCCCGGAATGACCGCCAGCAGGTTGTCCCAGCCGCCGCGAATGCCGCCGCAATGCGTCTCGATCAGTTCGCGGAACGGGATCGACATCGCCTCTTCGACGGTGCACGGATTGTTGACGTGGCCGGAGATGCAGAACAGCTTGGTGCCGACATTGTTGGGCCGACCGAAGGACGAGAACCAGGCGGCACCGCGGCGCAGGATGGTCGGCGCGACAGCGATGGACTCGACATTGTTGACCGTCGTCGGGCAGCCATAGAGGCCTACATTGGCCGGAAATGGCGGCTTCAGCCGCGGCTGGCCCTTCTTGCCCTCGAGGCTTTCGAGCAGCGCCGTTTCCTCGCCGCAGATATAGGCGCCGGCGCCATGATGCATGTAGATGTCGAAATCGTAGCCGGAGGTGTTGTTCTTGCCGATCAGCTTGGCCGCATAGGCCTCGTCTATGGCGCGTTGCAGCGCCTCGCGCTCGCGGATGAACTCGCCGCGCACATAGATGTAGGCGGCGACCGCGCCCATGGCGAAGCCGGCAAGCAGGCAGCCTTCGACCAGCGTGTGCGGGTCGTGGCGCAGTATGTCGCGGTCCTTGCAGGTACCGGGCTCGGACTCGTCGGCATTGACGACGAGATAGCTCGGCCGGCCGTCGCTTTGTTTGGGCATGAACGACCATTTCAGCCCGGTCGGGAAACCGGCACCGCCGCGGCCGCGCAGGCCCGATGCCTTCATCTCGTTGACGATCCACTCGCGACCCTTGGCAACGATGCCGGGCGTGTTGTCCCAGGCGCCGCGCGCCATGGCGCCGGCCAGCGACTTGTCGAAGCGGCCGTAGATGTTGTTGAAGATGCGGTCTCTGTCCTGAAGCATTGCTCGTTCCTCAGACCGGCTTCTTGCCGGTCGGCCGGCTCCTGTTTCCGGGCGACGGCTTGGCCGCCTTGGCGGCAGCCTTCGCCGGTTTGACCTTGGCCTCCGGCGCCTTGAAAGCAGACGCCGGCTCGGCCTTGTTCTTTGGGCCCTTGCGCTGTTTCGAGACGTCCTCGACCTGCGGTTCGGCCTTGTTGGCATTGGCGGCCGAATGCAGAGGCGCTGCGACGCTCGCCGCCCTTTCCGCCGCAGGCGCGACTTTCGTCGCCGACGGCGATTTCAGCGCCGGGCTGGTCTCGACCGCATCGGTTTTCGGCTTGCTGGCATTCGAGGGCGCAACCGGCGCCGGTGCAGGCGCGGCCGAAGCCGCTGGCGGAACTGGTGCTGCGGCGGCAGCCGCCGGCTCTGCATCCTTGGCGGCCTTGGTCGCCGCCCTGGTTTCCCGGTCGCGGGTCGCCTTGAGGATCGCCTTTTCGCTCTTGAGGGTCGTCAGGCCGCTGGCCGGCTCCGAGGTGATGCGGCCGTTTTGCGGTCCTGGCGTCACCGAAGCACCTTTGCCGGCGTCATAGAGGTCGATGATCTCGGCAAGCCGCTCCGGCGTCAAATCCTCATAGGTGTCCTTGAATATCATCACCATCGGTGCGTTGACGCAGGCGCCGAGGCACTCGACCTCCTCCCACGACAGCGTGCCCTTGTCGTTGGTGTGGAATTGGTCGTGATGGATTTTCGAGCGGCACACATCCATCAGCGCTTCCGAGCCGCGCAGCATGCAGGGCGTGGTGCCGCAGACCTGGATATGCGCGCGGGTACCGACCGGATTGAGCTGGTACTGCGTATAGAAGGTCGCGACTTCGAGCCCACGGATACGGGGCATGCCGAGCATGTCGGAGATCGTCTCGATCGCCGCCTTGGTCACCCAGCCTTCCTGTTCCTGCGCCAGCATCAGCAAGGGAATGATCGCGGACTGTTCGCGCCCCTTCGGATATTTCTTGATCCACTGCTTCGCCGCCGCCGCATTCGCCCGGTTGAAGGCGAAGGAGGCTGGCTGGAGGCTGGCTTCTGCGAGACGGCGGACTGACATTTAGCGATCGACCTCACCAAACACGATGTCGAGGGAGCCGAGAACGGCGGTAACGTCGGCCAACATGTGGCCGCGGCAGAGGAAATCCATGGCTTGCAGATGTGCAAAGCCTGGCGCGCGCAGCTTGCAGCGGTAGGGCTTGTTGGTGCCGTCCGAGACCAGATAGACGCCGAACTCGCCTTTCGGCGCCTCGACGGCCGCATAGACCTCGCCGGCCGGCACGCGGTAGCCTTCGGTATAGAGTTTGAAGTGATGGATCAGCGCTTCCATCGAGCGCTTCATCGCCTGGCGCTTTGGCGGCACCACCTTGCCGTCGAGGTTAGACACCGGTCCGCTGCCTTCCTTGCCGAGCAACAGGTCGACGCACTGGCGCATGATTTTTGCCGACTGCCGCATCTCTTCCATGCGCACCAGATAACGGTCGAAACAGTCGCCGTTCTTGCCGATCGGAATGTCGAAATCCAGCTCGGCATAGCATTCGTAAGGCTGCGATTTGCGCAGGTCCCACGGCGCGCCCGAGCCGCGCACCATGACGCCGGAAAAACCCCAGGCCCAGGCGTCCGCCAAGGAGACGGTGGCAATGTCGACATTGCGCTGCTTGAAGATACGGTTGCCGGTCAAAAGCGCGTCGAGATCGTCGACCGATTTCAGGAATGGGTCGATCCACTTGCCGATGTCCTCGATCAGCTTCTGCGGCAGATCCTGATGCACGCCCCCGGGGCGGAAATAGGCAGCATGCATGCGCGAGCCCGAGGCGCGCTCATAGAACACCATTAGCTTTTCGCGCTCGACAAAGCCCCACAGCGGCGGCGTCAGCGCGCCGACATCCATCGCCTGCGTCGTCACATTGAGGATGTGCGACATGATGCGGCCGATCTCGGAGTAGAGAACTCGGATCAACTGCCCCCGCTTCGGCACCTCGATACCGAGCAGCCGCTCCGCGGCAAGCGCGAAGGCATGCTCCTGGTTCATCGGCGCGCAATAGTCGAGCCGGTCGAGATAGGGCACGGCCTGCAGGTAAGTCTTATGCTCGATCAGCTTTTCCGTGCCGCGATGCAACAGCCCGATATGCGGATCGACGCGATCGACGACTTCGCCGTCGAGTTCTAGAACCAACCGCAAAACACCATGGGCAGCAGGGTGCTGAGGCCCAAAGTTGATATTGAAGTTGCGAACGGAAGTCTCAGCCATTTTGGCGTCTCAATTCGTCTTGGCTTTTTCGTCGCCTGGAAGGACGTAATCCGTCCCCTCCCAAGGGCTGAGAAAATCGAAATTGCGGAATTCCTGTTTGAGCTCGACCGGCTCGTAGATGACGCGCTTGGCTTCGTCGTCGTAACGCACCTCGACGAAGCCGGTCAGCGGAAAGTCCTTGCGCAGCGGATGGCCTTCAAAGCCGTAATCGGTCAGAATCCGCCGCAGATCCGGATGGCCTGAAAACAGCACGCCGTAGAGATCGTAGGTCTCGCGCTCGAACCAGTCGGCGCCGGGATAAATCCCGGTGATCGACGGCACGAGCGTCTCTTCGTCGGCCTGGACCTTGATGCGGACGCGGATATTCTGTCTCGGCGACAGCAAATGATAGACCACGTCGAAGCGCTTTGCCCGCGACGGATAATCGGCGCCGCAAACGTCGATGATCGAGATGAACTGGCATTTCGGATCGTCGCGCAGGAAGGTGACCACCTCGATCAGGTCGCGCGGCTCGACTGGGATGGTGAGTTCGCCATAGGCGAATACCGCCTCGCCGATCCGGCCGACCAGTTTCTCGCCGAGATAGGTCGAGAGATCATTCAACGCCTGGGTCATGACAGCCTCGCCAACCAGTCCAGAATCTTGCGTGAGTCTTCCGGATCTTTCTCACCGAACCAACCGCTCTCCGTGGCCGCGTCAATGGTCAAAAAAACCTGGCATTCATCATCGTCACCCAGCTCGCCAAAAAACAGCTTTCCGACAAACTGCCGGGTTTCGAGGTTTGCCGGGTCCCCGTTCAGGGCAACGCACTCCACAAACAACTTTTCGGTAACTGCTCCCTGGCCCGGCGCCGAAGAGGAAAGCTTGGCCGACATTTCAGCAATCAGGTTCTTGGTTCGATCGCCAAGCGAACGCAGTCTCACGTCGCCATGATAAAAGACTATTCGTGGGTCGCTTGTCGGCTCAGCCTCCCAATCATTTAGTCGAATGTCGACACCGAGACCAGCAGCACCAAATTTCGTATCTGCTAAAAGCGCAGAAGAATAAAACGTCGAACCGGCGTCCGTTTTTACAAATCGCTGTTCAGACGTCTTGAACATCAAATCCAGCCAAGGCTTAGGGTTGCCATGAATAATCCCATCTTCATCCACGGCGATTTACCGCTCGATCGTGCCGGTGCGGCGGATCTTCTTCTGCAGCAGAAGGATGCCGTAAAGCAGCGCTTCGGCGCTCGGCGGGCAGCCGGGCACGTAGATGTCGACCGGCACGATGCGGTCGCAGCCGCGCACCACCGAATAGGAATAATGATAATAGCCGCCGCCATTGGCGCATGAGCCCATCGAGATGACGTAGCGCGGCTCCGGCATCTGATCGTAGACCTTGCGCAGCGCGGGCGCCATCTTGTTGGTCAGCGTGCCGGCAACGATCATGATGTCGGACTGACGCGGAGACGCGCGCGGCGCGACACCGAACCTCTCCGAGTCATAGCGCGGCATCGACGTATGGATCATCTCGACGGCGCAGCAAGCGAGACCGAAGGTCATGAACATCAACGAGCCGCTGCGCGCCCAGGTGATCAGCGCCTCGGTCGAGGTGACGAGAAAGCCCTTGTCGGCGAGCTCGTTGTTGATCTCCAGGAAGAATGGATCGTCGGACCCGACCGGCCTGCCGGTGTTGGGATCGATGAGGCCCTTGGGCTTCGGCGCGACGAGCGTGCCGGAACTGTCGTTCAATCCCATTCCAGCGCTCCTTTTTTCCATTCATAGGCAAAGCCGATGGTCAGCACCGCCAAAAACACCATCATCGACCAGAAACCGAGCATGCCGATCTGGCTGAACGACACCGCCCACGGAAACAGGAAGGCCACCTCCAGATCGAAGATGATGAACAGGATCGACACCAGGTAGAAGCGGATGTCGAATTTCATGCGGGCGTCATCGAACGAGTTGAAGCCGCACTCATAGGCCGAAAGCTTTTCCGGATCGGGGTTGCGATAGGCCACCAGGAAGGGTGCGGCGAGCAGCGCCAGCCCGACGATCAGCGCCACGCCGATGAACAGGACGATGGGCAGGTACGAACCTAAAAGTGCGTTCATGCTGCAGTTTCCGTTGGCGGCCAATCCACTCTGATTACAGCACCGGACCCACTTGCGGAAGCGTGACAGTTTAACCACTGAACCGTTTTAAGGAGGCTCTATGCTGCAACGCGGCGAGGGTTAGCGCAGCGCTTTCGGCGAAGCAAGTCAAACCTTGTTCAAATCGCGGTGCTGGACGGCATATCCGGGAAAACTGGTCCGATCCGCTCCTGTTTGATTTCCTTCACTTTTTACTCCACTTTTCTCTCCTGACATCAATGCCGCCAAAACCCTGTTAGCATGGCACGGAATCGCAGGTCATTTTCTCTGTCTAAAATCGTCCGGATGCCGCCTTCATGAAGGAAAAAATCTCGCTTGCCATGGCCCGCCGCATTGCGCTCGCGGCACAGGGATTCAATGACCCGCGCCCCACCGGCACGCCTGACCGCCGGCATCTGGCCCGCGTGCTTGCCCGTACCGGCCTGCTGCAGATCGATTCCGTCAGCGCCGTGGTGCGCGCCCACTATATGCCGCTCTATTCGCGGCTTGGCCCCTACAAGCTGGCGCTGCTCGACGACGCCGCCGTAACGCGCAAGCGCATGGTCTTCGAATATTGGGCGCACGAAGCCTCCTTCTTGCCGGTCGAGACCTATCCGCTGATGCGCTGGCGCATGCAGCGGGCCGAGTGCGGCGACGAAATGTACAGCGGACTGGCCAAATGGGGCCGCGAGCACGCCGCCTATATCGAAGACATCTATCGCGAGGTCGCCGAACGAGGCCCGATCGCGGCGTCGGCTTTCGAAGGCCAGAAGGGTTCGGGCGGCTGGTGGGGCTGGAGCCATGCCAAGCACGCCTTCGAATGGCTGTTCTGGGCCGGCCGCATCACCACGGCGCATCGCCGCGGCTTCGAACGGTTCTACGATCTGCCGGAGCGCGTATTGCCGCCGGCGGTACTCGCGCTACCGGTTCCCCGTCCCGAGGATGCTCACCGCGAATTGCTGCGCATCTCGGCCCGCGCCCACGGCATCGCCACGGCAGGAGACCTGCGCGACTATTTCCGCCTCTCGCCCGCCGACATCAAGGGCCGCATCGAGGAGTTGGTCGAGGC
The DNA here is from genome assembly GCF_040321495.1 of Mesorhizobium sp. M0408. Classification (NCBI taxonomy): domain Bacteria; kingdom Pseudomonadati; phylum Pseudomonadota; class Alphaproteobacteria; order Hyphomicrobiales; family Phyllobacteriaceae; genus Mesorhizobium; species Mesorhizobium sp. M0408. The sequence continues at coordinate 226,998 of NZ_JAMYRO010000004.1, forward strand.
CGGCGACCTGTTGCCGGTGAGCGTCGAAGGCTGGAACAAAACAGCCTATCTCCACAAGGACGCCCGTTTGCCGCGCAAGATCGAGGCGCGCGCCTTGCTCGCGCCGTTCGATCCTGTCGTCTTCGAACGATCGCGCACCGAGCGGTTGTTCGACTTCCACTACCGCATCGAGATCTACACGCCGGCCGAAAAGCGCCAGTATGGCTATTACGTGCTGCCGTTCCTGTTCGGCGACAGCATCGTCGGGCGCGTCGACCTCAGGGCCGACCGCCCGGCCGGCGTCTTGCGCGTCCATGCCGCCTATGCGGAGCCCGGCGCCTCGCTGCAAACCGCAGCCGAGCTTTTCGAAGAATTGAAGCAGATGCAGGGCTGGCTCGGCCTGGAACGCATCGAGGTGACCGCTGCCGGCGACCTCGGCCGGCCGCTCGCGGATATCGCCGCGTCATAGACGTGCGTTGACACGACTGCCTCCACAAGCCTAAATCCGTTCCAGACGGTCCCCTGCCCGCAACGGCAGGGGCCAAGAGGGAATGCGGTGCGAAATCTCGATTTCAAATCCGCGGCTGTCCCCGCAACTGTAAGCGACGAGCCTCGGCCGAAAACCACTGGGATATTCCCGGGAAGGCGGCACCCAGGCGATGACCCGCGAGCCAGGAGACCTGCCGTCTAGGACATAAGAATCCGATCGCCTGGCGGGTTTTCCGGGCAAGGAGCCTGATTTGGAACACGACAGCAGTTTTCCGGCTGAGACAGCGGATTTATTGTCCGGCCATGGTGATTCCCCGGCCGGCGTTACCGTCATCGTCTGCTCGTCCTGCCGTGACGAGACCGGTTCGGACGCTCATCCGCGCGCCGGCGAACTGCTCGCAGAGGACACGCGCCGCGCCGCTTCCAGCGAAAACATCAAAATCCGCACCGTCGAATGCCTCGGCAATTGCAAGCGCCGGCTCAGCGCGGCCATGCTGCGCGACGGCTGCTGGAGTTACGTCTTCGGTGATCTGACCACGACCAGCGGCGCCGATCTCGTCACCGGGGCAAAGCTGTTCGCCACCTCGACGGATGGGCTCATTCCATGGCGCGGCCGTCCCGATTGCCTGAAGCGCGGCCTGGTTGCCCGCATCCCTCCCCTTGACCTTTTGAAGGACCTGACATGACCGCTGCCTCCCTTTCGCGCGTTCCCTGCACCGTGGTCACCGGCTTTCTCGGCGCCGGCAAGACGACGCTGATCCGCCATTTGCTCGAAAACGCCAAAGGCAAGCGCCTAGCCATCATCGTCAACGAGTTCGGCGACATCGGCATTGACGGCGAGATCCTGAAGGGCTGCGCCATCGACACCTGCCCCGAGGAAAACATCGTCGAGCTGGCCAATGGTTGCATCTGCTGCACCGTCGCCGATGATTTCGTCCCGGCGCTGGACCAGATCCTGTCGCTGACGCCGAGGGTCGACCACATCCTGATCGAGACATCCGGCCTCGCTTTACCCAAGCCGCTGGTCCAGGCCTTCCAGTGGCCGTCGGTGAAAAGCCGCGTGACGGTGGACGGCGTCATTGCCGTGGTCGACGGACCGGCGCTGGCTGATGGCCGCGTAGCCAACGACATGGACGCCCTGCAGGCCCAGCGCGCGCAGGACGAGACGCTCGACCATGACGATCCGGTCGAGGAAGTGTTCGAAGACCAGCTCGCCTGCGCCGACCTGATCATCCTGTCGAAGAGCGACCTGATGGACGCAGCCGGCTCGGCCCGTGCCAATGCCGTCATCGGCAAGCACGTTGCGCGGGCGGTGAAGATCGTACCGACTTCGCAAGGCAAGGTCGACCCGTCGGTGCTGCTCGGCCTCGGCCTCGCCGTCGAGGACGACATCGAGAACCGCAAGACCCACCACGACGACGAGCTCGACCACGAACATGACGATTTTGACTCGTTCGTCATCGACATCGCGTCTGTGTCCAACCCGGACGAGCTCGCACAACGGGTCGCCACGGCGGCGGAGGAAGAAAACGTGTTGCGCGTCAAGGGTTTCGTCGAAGTCGGCGGCAAGCCGATGCGGCTCCTGCTGCAGGCCGTCGGTCCGCGCGTCAACCACTATTACGACCGCGCCTGGACCGCTGAAGACGACCGCCGCTCGCGCCTGGTCGTCATCGGCCTGAAAGGGCTGAACCGCCCCGCCATCGAGCGTATCCTCGCCGGCTGACCCCAGGTACGAGCCGCGATGCACATCCTCACCACCACATCCGCCTCGCTCGACGATCTCGCCGAGCCCGTCGATCTCAGGCAAACGCCTGCGGATGTCGTGGCGCTGTCCTTCACCGACAGCGACCTGGCCGGGCTGGCGGCGGCGTGGAAGGCAGATGCGCACCGCCTGCCGTCGATGCGGCTCGCCGCCTTGCGCGACCTGCGCCATCCGATGTCCGTCGACCTGTGGATCGACAGCGTCGCCCGCCACGCCAAGGTCATTCTGGTCCGCATCCTCGGCGGCTATGACTGGTGGCGCTATGGCTGCGACCAGCTCGCCGTTATCGCGCGAAATCGCGGTATCAAGCTGGCGCTCCTACCGGGCGAGAGCCACGACGAGGATTTGCGACTGATCGAAGGCTCGACGCTGCCGCGCGAGGAGTTGGACGCCCTGCTTGGCTATTTCCGCGAGGGCGGGCCGGCAAATATGACGGCGCTGGTGCAGAGGCTGGCAAGTCTCGCTGGATCGGGTGCGGCGGTAGCCGAACCTGTTAGCGTGCCAAAGGCGGGATTTTACGAGCCGGGACTGGGGGTAGTAGAACGCGGCGTCCCCCTCCCCCTCGAGGGGAGGGTCCGGCCGCAGGCCGGGGGTGGGGTCCTCTCCGAAGCGCGCCTACACAAAACGTCGCGCACTGCCGTGACGACCGCACCCGGCCCTGCGGGCCACCCTACCCTCGAGGGGAAGGGGGACGTCGTGCCAATTCTCTTCTACCGTTCGATGCTGCTCGCCGCCGATGTCGCGCCCATCGACGCGCTTTTCGAAGCCCTGCGCCACCGCGGCATGGCTCCCGTGCCTCTGTTCGTCTCCAGCCTCAAGGACCCGGCGTCGCTCGCCTTTGTCGAAACCGCGCTCGCAACCCTGAAGCCTGCCGCCATCATCACCGCCACAGCTTTCGCCTCGGGTGCCGAGCCCGGTGTCGAAACCCTGTTCGACCGCGCCGGCGTGCCGGTGTTCCAGGTCATCGTCGCGACCACCCGCCGCGACATCTGGCAAACCAATCAGCGCGGCCTGGCGCCCGCCGACCTTGCCATGCATGTCGTCCTGCCCGAGCTCGACGGCCGCATCCTGGCCGGCGCCATTTCATTCAAGAGCGAAAGCGAAACCGACCCGGCGCTGGCCTTCCGCGCCTTCGCCAACCGGCCTGAGCCCGACCGCGTGGCGCAAGTGGCGAACCGTGTCGAGGCCTTCGTGCGCCTGCAGCGGACGCCGCGTGCGGAGCGCAAGCTCGCCATCCTGATCCCCGACTATCCGAGCGCCCCCGGTCGCACCGGCTACGCGGTTGGTCTCGACGTGCCGTCCAGCGTGCTGGCAATGCTGCACGACCTGAGCGAACAGGGCTACGCCGTTGAAAGGATTCCGCAAACGCCGCGCGAGTTGCTAGAGGTGCTGGAAAAGGACAGCCAAGGGTTGGCCCTACACGACTATCAGACCTTTTCGAAGGAATTGCCTGCAGCGGCAATCGCTGCGGTAGAGGCGGCTTGGGGGAATGCGGCAGATGAGACAAGTTTGTGCGAGGCACCCCCCTCTGTCCTGCCGGACATCTCCCCCTCAAGGGGGGAGATTGGCAGTTTCGCCGACGGCTCTCTCTCAACATCCTTGGTGATTGGCGAAAGCAGAGACAACAGCGCAATCTCCCCCCTTGAGGGGGAGATGTCCGGCAGGACAGAGGGGGGTGTTCAGGCGCCTAGCGCCGCAAAATTCGCCTTCCGCGCAGCCACCTTCGGCAACGTCACCGTGGCACTCGCACCTGACCGCGGGCGCTCAGCCGACCGCCGCGCCGACTATCACGACCCGACGCTGCCGCCGCGCCATGCGCTGGTCGCCTTTGGCCTCTGGCTGCGCAAGTCGCTCGGCATCCATGCAATTGTCCATGTCGGCGCCCACGGCACGCTGGAGTGGCTGCCCGGCAAGACCGTGGCGCTCAGCGAAAACTGCTTTCCCGAGATAGTCACCGGTCCCCTGCCCGTCATCTATCCCTTCATCGTCTCCAACCCGGGAGAGGCAGCGCAGGCCAAGCGGCGCATTGCCGCCGTCACGCTCGGCCATCTGCCGCCGCCGCTGACCGGCGCCGGGCTGGACGAAAACCAGCACAGGCTTGAACGACTGGTTGACGAATATGCCCAGGCCGACGGGCTCGACCGCCGCCGCCGCGACCGCCTGGCGAAGCTGATCGTCGAGACGGCGGAAAAGACCGGCCTCGCCTCAGAGGCAGGCGTCGCCAGGACCGACGCAGCCGACGAGGCTTTGCGCCGCATCGACGCCTGGCTCTGCGATCTCAAGGATTTCGCCATCAAGGACGGCCTGCACATTTACGGCCGCGCGCCGGAAGGCGAGGCTGATCCGTTGCGGCGGCAAAGTGCGGCAGCTGAAAAAACCGCGCTGCTTGCCGCCCTCGATGGCCGCCACGTCGCTGCCGGTCCGGCCGGTGCGCCGGCGCGTGGCCGGAGCGATGTGCTGCCCACCGGCCGCAATTTGTTTACCGCCGACCCGCGCACCATGCCGACGCCGACCGCCTATGATCTGGGCAAGATGGCAGCGGAAGAAGTGGTCCGCAGCTACATGCAATCGCATGGCGACTGGCCGCGCTCGCTGGTCATCGACCTGTGGGGCTCGGCCTCGCTGCGCACCGGCGGTGAGGAGATCGCGCAAGGCCTGGCGCTAATGGGCTGCCGGCCGCAATGGGATTCCGCCACCGGCCGCATCACCGGCATAGATGTGCTGCCGCCGGCAACACTCGGCCGTCCGCGCATCGATGTCACCTGGCGCATATCGGGCCTGTTCCGCGACATGTTCCCGACCCAGATCGCGCTGATCGACGCCGCGGCCAACGCGGTGGCGACCCGCGACGAGGACGATTCGGAAAACCCGCTCGCCGCTAGGACCCGCATCGACGGCAAGATCGGCCCGCGCATTTTCGGCACCTCGCCGGGCACTTACGGCGCGGGCGTCGAGGACTTGTTGTCGAGCGGCGACTGGGCCGCGCGCGAAGAGATCGGCCGCACCTATCTCGCCGCCACCTCGCACGCCTATGGCGGCTCCGAGGGCAAAGGCATTTCGGCGCCCGGCGCGTTCGAGGATCGCCTCGCCGAGGCCGACCTTCTGGTTCATAGCGGCGACGACCCCGGCCGCGACATCCTCGAAGGCTCGGCCGACGTCGCCTTCATCGGCGGCTTTTCGGCAGCACTTGCCGCGCTCGGCAAAAACGCCGACGTGATCGTGCTCGACACCACGGACCCGCAAAGACCGAAGCCGCGCTCGGTTGGTGAGGCCGTATCCCGGGTAGTTCGCGCCCGCGCGGTCAACCCGCGCTTCATCGCCGGCCAGATGCGTCATGGCCCGCGCGGCGCCTCGGAATTCGCCGAGACGGTCGACCGGCTTGTCGGCTTTGCTGAGACTACCCATGCCATATCGGGCACGCTGATCGAGGCGATGCACGACGCCTATCTTGGCGACCCCGTGGTGCGCGCCTTCATACTGCGCGAGAACCCGGCGGCGGCGAAGGTGATTGCCGAGCGTTTGCTGTCGGCACGGCGGCGCGGGCTCTGGCATCCGCTGCGCAATTCGATCGATGACGATCTCGCCGCACTGATTGCCGAAGCGCAAGCTCTGGGAGTGGCGGCATGAACGCTTTCTCGCGCCGTGGCGCCTGCCCTGCCTTGTCCGCGCCGATGCAGACCGGCGACGGGCTGCTGGTGCGGCTCAATCCGGTCGCTGGAGGACTGTTGCCGAAATCGTTGATCGGACTCTGCGAATCTGCCTTGCGCCATGGCAACGGTATCATGGAAGTGACCGCCCGCGGCAGCCTGCAGATCCGCGGCCTGACGTCGGCAAGCGCGCGGCTGCTGGCGATGGAGGTCGATGCGCTCGGCATCGCGGTGCGCACCGGCGTGCCGGTCGAGACCGGCCCGCTGGCCGGGCTCGACCAGGAGGAGATAGCCGACCCGCGCCCAATGGCGCAGCGGATTCGGGCGGCAATTGAGGACGCCGGTGTTACGCAACGGCTTGGCCCGAAGGTGTCGGTGATTGTTGACGGCGGCGGGCAGCTGACAATGGATGCGGTTACGGCCGATGTCAGGCTGGTCGGGGTGCGGGCCGCCGACGGAATTAAGTGGCGGGTATCGCTCGCCGGAGATGCGCAGGGTGCCACGCCGCTGGCGATGTCCGAGGAAGATGCGGCTTGTGACATCGCCGTCGCCATTCTCAGGATGGTTGCCGAAAAGGGCCGCGATGCCCATGCGCGGGATTTGACGGCGAGGCAGCTGAGATCTCTCGCAAGTTGGCGATCCGTCGCGCCCCCCTCTGTCCTGCCGGACATCTCCCCCACAAGGGGGGAGATCGGCAGCTTCGCCGGCGGCTTCCCCCCAGCACCTTCGGCGATTGGCGAAATCGGAGACGAAGGCGCAATCTCCCCCCTAGAGGGGGAGATGTCCGGCAGGACAGAGGGGGGCGCGAAGGATCGCCGGCCCATCGGAGTTTTCGATCTGGCAGCCGGCAGTACCTCCCTCGGCATCGGCCTGCCGTTCGGCAGCATACCAGCGCAAAAACTTATCGATCTCACCCAATACGCCCTCATCCTCGGCACCACCGAAATCCGTCTGGCGCCGGGTCGCACGCTGCTTTTGCTTGGCCTCTCCCCAGCCGCATGTCTTTCACTCCAGAAAACCGCCGCAACCCTCGGCTTCGTCACCGACGCAGCCGATCCGCGCACCAGGATCGCCGCCTGCCCGGGTGCTTCCGCCTGTGCCTCGGGCCGCATCGCGACACGCAACATCGCCGAGACCATCGCCGTGGAAGACCGCGATATCCTCGATTCCTCGCTGACGCTGCACATCTCCGGCTGCGCCAAGGGTTGCGCCCATCCCGGTCCGGCGGCGCTGACCCTGGTCGGTGGCGAAAACGGAGCCGGACTTGTCGTGGACGGGACGGCAAAGGCATTGCCCGCCGGATACAGGCCGGGCTACGACGCCGCGCACGGCATCGGCCGCGTTGCAGCGATGATCCGCAGCGCACGACATTCCGGCGAAACCGCTGCCGCCTGCCTGGCAAGGCTCGGCGCGGCCGGCATCACCGAAATCTACCGACAGGAATGAGCATGCCCGCCCAGAACGCCTACGACTACATCCATGACGGCACGGCGATCTACGAGCGCTCCTTCGCCATTATCCGCGCCGAGGCCGACCTGTCGCGCTTTTCCGAAGCCGAGGCCGAAATCGCTATCCGCATGATCCACGCCTGCGGCCAGGTCGATGCTTGCAGGCACTTCGTTTTCTCGAGCGATTTCGTCGCCGCCGCGCGCACGGCCCTGGGCGCCGGCGCGCCGATCTTCTGCGACGCGCAGATGGTCTCGCACGGCGTCACGCGCGCCCGGCTGCCGGCCGGCAACGATGTGATCTGCACGCTGCGCGATCCGCGGACCGCCGACATCGCGAAAAAGATCGGCAACACCCGCTCGGCCGCCGCGATCGACCTGTGGGGCGAGCGCATGGCCGGTTCGGTCGTCGCCATCGGCAATGCGCCGACAGCCCTTTTCTATCTGCTGGAAAAACTGCGCGACGGCGCGCCGAAGCCGGCGGCGATCATCGGCATGCCGGTCGGGTTTGTCGGCGCCGCTGAATCGAAAGATGCGCTGGCCGAAAATTCCTATGGCGTGCCTTACGCCATCGTGCGCGGCCGGCTGGGCGGCAGCGCCATGACCGCCGCCGCCCTCAATGCATTGGCGAGGCCGGGCCTATGAATGCGATTGCAAAAGGCAGGCTTGTCGGCGTCGGCACCGGACCCGGCGACCCGGAACTCTTGACGCTGAAGGCAGTGCGCGCGCTGGCTGAGGCCGATGTCGTCGCGCATTTCGCCAAGCGCGGCAACAACAGCAACGCCCGGGCCATCGTCGAAACCCATTTTCGCCCCGATTTGATTGAACTGCCGCTGCTTTATCCGGTGACGACCGAGATCGACAAGGACCACAGCGATTACCGCTCGCAGATCACCGATTTCTACGAGCAATCGGCCGAAAAGGTCGCCGCGCACCTCAGCGCCGGCAGGATGGTCGCTGTGCTTTCGGAAGGCGACCCGCTTTTCTACGGCTCCTACATGCATCTTCATGTCCGGCTGGCGCACCGTTTTCCGACCGAAGTCATTCCCGGCGTCACCGCCATGTCCGGCTGCTGGTCGGCGACCGGCCTGCCGATCGTCCAGGGCGATGACGTGCTGACGGTGCTGCCGGGCACCATGAGCGAATTCGAGCTGACGCGTCGCCTCGCCGACACCGACGCTGCGGTGATCATGAAGGTCGGCCGCAACCTGCCCAAGATCAGGCGCGCGCTGGAGGCAACCGACAAGCTGGCGCGGGCCATCTATGTCGAGCGCGGCACCATGCCGGGCGGTGTCTCGATGCGGCTTGCCGACAAAAAGGATGACCAGGCGCCTTATTTCGCCATCGTGCTGGTGGCCGGCTGGTCGGGCCGGCCAAGCGCATTGAAAGCCGAAGCATGAGCGGCCGCCTCACTGTCATCGGCCTCGGGCCCGGCAACGCCGACCAGGTGACGCCGGAGGCAAGCCGTGCCGTTGCCGAGGCAAAATTCTTCTATGGCTATAAACCCTATCTCGACCGGCTCGATCTGCGCCCCGACCAGATTCGCGTCGCTTCCGACAATCGCGAGGAACTCGCGCGCGCCAGGGACGCGCTGCTGAAGGCTGTGGAAGGCCACGATGTCGCCGTCGTGTCGGGCGGCGATCCCGGCGTCTTCGCCATGGCCGCGGCTGTCTGCGAGGCGATCGAGGCGGGCCCGCCCGAATGGCGCGCGGTCGACATCGCCATCGTGCCTGGCATCACCGCCATGCTCGCCGTTGCCGCCCGCATCGGCGCGCCGCTCGGCCATGATTTCTGCGCCATCTCGCTGTCCGACAATCTGAAGCCGTGGGACCTGATCGAGCTACGCCTGCTGGCGGCAGCCGGCGCCGGCTTCGTAATCGCGCTCTACAACCCGATCAGTAAGGCGCGCCCATGGCAGCTAGGCCGCGCCTTCGAATGCCTTGCTGCGATCCTGCCCGGCACCACGCCGGTGATCTTCGGCCGTGCCGCCGGCCGTCCCGACGAGCGCATCGAGGTTTTTCTGCTGGCCGACGCCGATGCCGCGAAGGCCGACATGTCGACCTGCATCATCATCGGCTCGCCGGAAACCAGGATCATCAAGCGGGGTGACAAGGCCGCGCTGGTCTACACGCCGCGTTCGGCAGCGGGCCCAAGAACATGACCGACCAGAAAATGATCGACCATCTCGGCAAGAGATTCGACGGTCTCAGCCGACGTGACGTCCGGCAGCGCCGGCCTGCGGATCATCACCGCCTCGATCCCCAGCGCTCGCGCCGCCGCGATCTTGCCGTAGGTCGCCTCGCCGCCGCTATTTTTGGAAACAACGACTTCGATGCCACGGCTTCCGAGCAGCGCGCGCTCATCGACCTCATGAAACGGCCCGCGCGCCAAGAGATAGGTCGCGTCAGGCACAGCGAGCCTGGGCTCGACCGGGTCGACACTGCGGATGAGATAATGATGCTGGGGGGCGGCCTTGAAGGCAGCGACCTCCTGTCGCCCGAGCGCCAGGAACACGCGGCGCGGCACCGATCCCAAAGCCGTCACCGCGCTGGCAACGGTGTCGACCAACATCCAGCGATCACCTTCGACCGCCTCCCATCCGGGACGCCTGAGCGCAACGATAGGCACGCCGGTCATGCGCGCCGCTTCCGCCGCATTGCCGGAGATTCGCGCCGCATAGGGATGCGTGGCGTCGATCAGCAGGTCGATCTTGTTCTGGCGGAGATATGCCGCCAGCCCGCCGGCACCGCCGAAGCCGCCGACCCGCACCGGCACCCCCTGCGCGGCCGGGTTTTCGGTGCGGCCGGCCAGCGACAGCATGACCGAAATATCCGCGCGCGCGGCCAGCTTTCCGGCCAGTTGCCGGGCTTCGGTGGTTCCGCCGAGGATCAGAATGCGGTGGGTCATCATGCCTGCTGAAGCTCCGCGCGGCGCCAAGCTCACCTCAAAGTGGCTCACGATCATCGGCATCGGCGAGGACGGTGTAGCGGGTCTCGGCGACGAGGCCAAGCGGTTGATCGCGGAGGCCGAATTCGTCTTCGGCGGCAAGCGCCACCTTGCCCTCGTCGCGTCGCTCGCCAAAGGTGAAGCGCGCGCCTGGCCGACACCTTTCGATGCCGAGCTGCGCGACGTGCTGGCGCTCTCCGGCAGACGCGTCTGCGTGCTGGCCTCCGGCAATCCCTTCTACCACGGTGTCGGCGTCACCCTCGCCCGCAAGGTCGCGGCAGAGGGTATGCGGGTGATCCCCGCGCCCTCGGCCTTTTCGCTGGCCGCCTCACGCCTGGGCTGGGCGCTGCAGTACGTCGAGACCATTTCGCTGCATGGCCGCTCGCTCGACCTGATCCGGCCGTTGCTGCATCCTTGCACCCGCATTCTCGCGCTGACCTCGGACAGCGATGCACCGGAAGCGATTGCCGGTCTGCTGACAGAGCTCGGCTTCGGCGCCTCGCAGCTGACCGTTCTGGAGGCGCTGGATGGGCCGAACGAAAGGCTGCGCTCGGCGAGCGCCGGCACTTTCGCCCTCGAAAAGATCAACCCGCTCAACGTGCTCGCGATCGAAGTTGAATCGACTTCGCAAGCACGCATCCTGCCGCTGACATCAGGCCTTGCCGATCATTTGTTCGAGCACGACGGCCAGATCACCAAGCGCGAAGTGCGCGCCGTCACCCTGTCCGCTCTCGCGCCAAGACGCGGCGAGTTGCTGTGGGATATCGGCGCTGGCTCAGGCTCGATCGGCATCGAGTGGATGCTGGCCCATCCCTCCATGCGTGCGATCGCCGTTGAGGCAGATCCGGCCCGCGCCGCGCGCATCCGACGCAACGCCGCGGCTTGCGGCGTTCCCGGTCTTGCCGTCGTTGAAGGTTCGGCACCGCAAGCGCTTGGGCTGGAGACGCCCGCGGCGATCTTTATCGGCGGCGGCGGCAGCGATGCCGGCGTGCTGGAGGGAGCCATGGATGCCTTGCCTGCCGGCGGCCGCCTCGTCGCCAATGCGGTGACCCTGGAGATGGAGGCACTGCTGCTTTCCCGTCACGCCGCGCACGGCGGCCAGTTCACCCGCATTGCTATATCCCGTGCTTCGCCGGTCGGTTCGATGCAGGCGTGGCGGCCGGCTATGCCGGTCACCCAATGGAGATGGGTCAAGCCATGATGGTCGCGGGCATCGGCAGCCGCAAAGGCGTCAGCGCACGCGACGTGCTTGCTGCGGTAGAAACCGCGCTGGAGGCGCACGGGCTTGCCCTGCCCGCGCTTTCAGCCCTCGCGACCGCGTCTCTCAAGCAGGATGAAGCGGCAATCTTCGCCGCCGGACGCGAACTCCGCCTTCCGGTGATCGTCGTCGAGCAGGATGAACTCAAAGCCGCATCTACGACCAGCCGTTCCGACCTATCGCAGGAGCATGCCGGCACGCCGTCGGTTTCCGAAGCCTCGGCGCTTGCCGCCGCCGGCCAAGGCGCAAAACTGCTCGGGCCGCGCACCGTGCTCGGTGCTGTCACTTGCGCCATCGCCATCAGCGGAGATGCGGCATGACCGTTCACTTCATCGGTGCCGGCCCGGGTGCTGCCGACCTCATCACCTTGCGCGGCAGCCGCCTGCTCGGCAGTTGTCCCGTCTGCCTCTATGCCGGATCGATCGTCGCGCCGGAGCTGTTGCAGCACTGCGCGCCCGGAACGAGGTTGATCGACACCGCGCCGATGTCGCTCGACGAGATCGAGGCCGAATATCTGGCAGCCCACGCGGCCGGCAATGATGTCGCCCGCCTGCATTCCGGCGATCTTTCGGTGTGGAGCGCCGTTGCCGAACAGATCCGCCGGCTGGAAAAGCACGGCATTCCTTACACGCTGACGCCGGGCGTGCCGTCCTTCGCCGCTGCGGCGGCAGCGCTGCGCCGCGAGCTGACCATTCCAGAAGTCGCGCAAAGCCTGGTGCTGACCCGCATCTCCGGCCGCGCCTCGAAAATGCCTCCCGGCGAAACGCTGGCCGGCTTCGGCCGCACCGGCGCCACGCTGGCCATCCACCTTGCCATCCACGCTATCGACCGGATCGTCGCCGAACTGACGCCGTTCTATGGCGCCGATTGCCCGGTGGCGGTCGTCTTCCGTGCTTCCTGGCCGGACGAGCGCGTGCTGACCGGCACGCTGGCCACCATCGAGGCACAACTGGCCGCCGATCCGATGGAACGCACGGCAATCATCTTCGTCGGCCGCTCGCTGGAGGCGGAGGGCTTTGGCGAAAGTTCACTGTACGACGCGCACTACCAGCGACGCTTTCGCGGACGGGACGGATTGTGAGCGGCAGCAACAGAAACACTACGGTCGAGCAGGCGCTCACCCGGCTGAACTTCAAGCCGCGCCAGCTGGAGCCCGGTCATGTCTGGCTGGCCGGTGCCGGCCCTGGCGATCCCGGCTGCCTGACGCTGGAAGTGCTGGCCGCCCTCGGACAGTGCGACGCGCTGGTTTATGACGCGCTGGTCTCGCCCGCGGTCGTCGCCGTCGCCGAGGGCGCGGAACTGTTCTATGCCGGCAAACGCGGCGGCAAGCCGTCGATGAAGCAGGACGACATAACCGCTCTGCTGGTCCGGCTGGCGCGCGCGGGCCGGCGCGTCGTCAGGCTCAAGGGCGGCGACCCCTATATTTTCGGGCGTGGCGGCGAAGAGGCGCTGGCGCTGGCCGGGGAAACTATCCCGTTCCGCATCCTGCCTGGCCTGACGTCCGGCCTCAGCGCGCTGGCCGCGACCGGCATTCCCGGCACCATGCGCGGCATCAACAAGGCGCTGATCCTGGCGACCGGCCATGCCGCCGGCACCGATGATGATCTCGACTGGGCGGCAATCGCCCGCACCGGCCAGCCGGTGGTCATCTATATGGGCATGGCCAATCTGCCGCTGATCGCCGCCTCGCTGCTCGAGGGCGGCCTGCCGTCTTCGACGCCCGCCGCGGTCATCGTTGCCGCGACGACGCCGCAGGAGCGTATCGTCGTCGCCACGCTCGCCACGATTGCGGAAGAGGCAGCGGCCGCCGGTCTGACCTCGCCGGCGCTGATCGTCGTCGGCGGCATCGTCGGGATGCGCGCGGCACTGGCTGGTGAGCCATGACCCGCGCCATCATCATCGGCGCGCCGCGCTCGGGCTCGGGCAAGACCAGCGTCACCATCGGCATTTTGCGCGCACTTGCCCGGCGCGGCCTGAAAGTGCGCGGCGCCAAATCCGGCCCGGACTATATCGATCCTGGCTTCCACACCGCCGCCACAGGCTTGTCCGGCATCAATCTCGACAGCTGGGCAATGCCGCCCGCCCTGCTCAACGCACTGGCCGGCGAAGCGACCGAAGATGCCGATTTTATCTTCCTCGAAAGCGCCATGGGCCTGTTCGACGGGATTCCTGCTGCTCAAGGGCGCACTGGTTCGGCCGCCGACCTTGCCCGGCTCTACGGCCTGCCGGTGCTGCTGGTGCTCGACGTCTCCGGCCAGTCGACCACGGCAGCGGCGGTCGCCAAGGGATTTGCCACCTACGATCCGGATGTACGCATGGCCGGGGTCGTGCTCAACCGGCTGGGCAGCGAACGCCACCGCCGGCTTTGCGGTGATGCCATCGAAGCACTCGGCCTGCCTGTCGTCGGCGCTATCCTGCGCGATCCTTCGCTCAACCTGCCCGAGCGCCATCTCGGTCTCGTCCAGGCCGGCGAATATGAGAATCTGATGGCGCACCTCGACCGGCTGGCCGACATGGTCGAGCGCTCGCTCGACCTCGAGGCCATCATGGCGCTGGCGGCGCCATTCACGCCCGCGCCGGGCAATTTCGGCGATGCGCTGCCTCCCCCCGGCCAGCGCATTGCGCTCGCCGAGGACGCCGCCTTCACCTTCCTCTATCCGCATGTCGCCATGCATTGGCGCAAGGCCGGCGCCGAAATCGTGCCGTTCTCGCCGCTCGCTGATGTGGCGCCTGGCGACGATTGCGATGTCTGCTGGCTGCCCGGCGGCTATCCCGAGCTTCACGCCGGCCGCCTCGCCGCCGCCGCGAATTTCAGGGCGGGCATGGCGAGGTTCGCCGCCACGCGGCCGGTGCATGGCGAGTGCGGCGGCTTCATGGTGTTGGGCGAAGCGCTCGAGGACGCGTCGGGCGAGACGCATCGGATGCTTGGCCTCCTCGGCCATTCGACCAGCTTCGCCAAGCGCAAGATGAATCTCGGCTACCGCGAGGCGCGGCTGCGGTCCGGCTGTCCGCTCGGCGGCCGAGGCACGCTGGTCCGCGGCCATGAATTCCACTACGCGCAGATGATTGCGACCGGCACTGACGAGCCGCTGGCCGACCTCGCCGACGGACAAGGCAACCCGCTCGGCGCCTCCGGCTACCGGCGCGGCAATGTCAGCGGCACGTTCTTCCACGCCATTGCGAGGGGCGAGAGCATGATCCCGAAAAGTGGTAGCCGGTTTTCGGAATAGATCATGCTCAACCTCCAGATCCCCTCGCAACAGCAAATTCTCGATGATATCGCGCTTTGCCTCGTCTTCTTTACCCGGCTGCCGCTGCCGAGAGCCGACTTCCGTGGCCGCAGCCTTGCCGCTGCGATCTGGGCTGCACCCGTTGCCGGTCTCGCCGTCGCTCTGGTCGGTGCGCTGGTTTACGCCATCGGCACAAGGCTCGGCCTAGCCGCAGGTCCTGTTGCCGCGTTGGCCCTTGCCGCGATCTTGCTCGCTACCGGCTGCCTGCATGAGGACGGGCTTTCGGATGTCGCCGACGGTTTTGGCGGCGGCAAGACACGCGACAGAAAGCTGGAGATCATGCGCGACAGCCGCATCGGTGCCTACGGCGCTTGTGCACTTGCTGTCTCGCTGCTGATCCGCTGGAGCGTACTCTCTGGATTCGCCGGCCCGGCTCATGTCTTCTGGGCTCTCATTGCCGCGCATGCCGCTTCGCGCGGCCTGCTCGGCGCCTTCATGCACCTGCTGCCGCCGGCCCGCAGCGACGGCCTTTCGGCCGAAGCAGGCACCGTCTCGGCTAAAACAGCTGGCATCGGTGCCGTACTCGGTGCGGTCGCGCTGCTGGCGCTTGGGTTCGGCGCTGCCGTTTTCGCGATCATCCTGCTCGGTCTGTTATTCGCCGCCTTCCGCGCGCTTTGCCTCAACCAGATCGGCGGCCAGACCGGCGACACCGTAGGCGCCCTTCAGCAGCTCGGCGAGATCGCAATCCTGCTCGTCGCTTCCGTTTCCCTGTCTTGACTCTGTTTCGGAGATTTTGCCCCCATGCCTTTCAAATCGCTCGATAAACTGCGCACCGCCTGCCTCGACCTGCCCAATGGCAGCGACGCCGCGGCCAACGCCGTCGCCCACCGCCAGGACACGCTGACCAAGCCGCAAGGCAGCCTCGGCCGGCTGGAGACAGTAGCCGCCTGGCTGGCGCGCTGGCAGGGCCGCGACATACCAAAGCTCGACCGCGTCAAGGTTTTCGTCTTTGCCGGCAACCACGGCGTCACCGCGCAAGGCGTGTCGGCCTTCCCGTCGGAGGTCACCGTGCAGATGGTGGCGAATTTCGCCGGCGGCGGCGCCGCCATCAACCAGCTTGCCCGCATCGCCGGCGCGGAGCTGGACGTCATCCCGCTCGACCTCGACCGTCCGACCGGCGACTTCACGCAAGAGCCGGCGATGGACGACGAAGCCTTCCTCGCCGCCGTCTCGGCAGGCTACGACGCGATCAGCAGGGATCTCGACCTTGTATGTTTCGGCGAAATGGGCATCGGCAACACCACGCCGGCGGCGGCCATCTCGACCGCGCTGTTCGGCGGCGGCGCGGAGCGATGGACAGGGCGTGGCACCGGCGTCGACGACGCCGGCCTCGTGCGCAAGATCGTCGCCATCGAGGCCGGCCTGAAGCGCCACGCCCCGGCGCTAGCCGACCCCCTGAAGATAGCGGCAGCCCTCGGCGGCCGCGAGCTCGCGGCGATCCTTGGTGCGACGCTGGCTGCGCGCCACCTAGGCGTCCCGGTGCTGCTCGACGGCTTCGTCTGCACCGCCGCCGCGGCACCCTTGGCAGCGCTGCACCCTGCTGGCCTCGCCCACACTCTGGCAGCCCATGTCTCGGCCGAATCCGGCCACCGCCGCCTGCTCGAGGCGCTGGGCCTGCCGCCCTTGCTCGACCTCGGCATGCGGCTCGGCGAAGGCTCCGGCGCCTGCCTCGCCATCAACATCGTCCGCTCGGCACTCGAATGCCACGCCCGCATGGCAAGTTTTGCAGAGGCAGGGATCTCGGAGAAGTAAGGACCAGACGGCTGCGATGAATGAACCGCCATATCCTTTTCGTGACCCGAAGCAAGGCATTCGCGAAATCTATGCCCGAATTGTCCGCGATTTCGATCGGAAGGCTGGGGCCTTTGCCGGGCTCACATACAGTTCACCATGGATGTTGGCCACAGAGGATTGGGCTGAACGATCAGGTCATTCGGTCGAGGACCTATGCGAGATGATTTCTCAAAAGCGGATTTCCTACTTTTCCAAGGAACCCGCGGATCCAGAAACCGTCCGGATTTTTGAGGATTTTCGCAACGCGGCTGAGGAGTGGAGAGAAGAGACCGGCTACGCTGATCTGCCCACGCGCCTCACCCCCGAGATGAGAAGATTTACGAATTACAAGGAGTTAAAAGCACACACGTGGAGACTGTGGAGTTCCATGGGGCTGGATCGACCGTCACACGATTATTTTCTTCGTGACCTCAGCTTTAGGGGCATGATGGAAGATGCTTTTGGCCACGAGGTTCTAGTCGGGATGAAACTAAAGCTTGGATATGGTGGGCCTATCCGGCTGGATTTTCACTTTCCTTACTACGCAGACGATGAACCTACATCCTTTGGACTGGGCGGTCTCTCGGGCGAGGCGCTATTCAATGCACTTCGACTGCCCAGGCATCCTGAACTCGAATGGATCGCAGGCAAGAGCAAAACAAACTTCGATGCCGTCGACGGCGTGATAGCCATAACGCGAGCAATCCTGACCTATCTGAGGCCCACCATCCAATAGTCGGGCGAGTCGACTAGTCGCTGGCCGACATGTGCGACGGGCAAAACGCTGTCTCGCGCCGCGGCTCGTTCTAAGGTCTTTCCACCAAATCCTGGAGATTTTTGGTGGGTGCGCACAGGATTGAACTGTGGACCCGCTGATTAAGAGTCAGCTGCTCTACCAACTGAGCTACGCACCCACTCGGCCGGCAAAACCGGCGTTGGCGGGCATATAGCCGCCGACATCCGCCATGTCCAGCCCCGTGGGATTCATTTCCCGACAAATCGCCGAAGTGCCGAGGTCGTCAAACAAAAAGCCTGCCTTCAGCCACCTTCACCGCATGGCCGCCGATGCGGGCGGCCGCCAGTTTGCCGCCTTCGACATTCAGTTCGAGGCGAATGCGCGAAGGCCGGCCCATCTCCAGCCCCTGCTCGATCCACAGTTGTGAAACGCCGTCGGTCGGGCCGTCGAAATGCATGATCGCGCCGGCGAAGGCGGCCGCCGCTGAGCCGGTCGCCGGGTCTTCGTAGGACGGATTGCCGGGCACCATCATGCGGACATGGAAGCCGCTGTCGTGATGCACCGTCTCGCGGCAATAGACATAGGGGCTGGCGAAGGCCCAATCGCTCTTGCGTGGTGCAAGCTCCGACCACGCCTGGTTGTCCAGCCTGATCCGGGCGGCCGCCTCCAGATTGGCGACGGGGATGGTCACGTAGGGCACGCCCGCCGACCAGAACGAAACGCGGTGGTTCTCGAAGCCGATCTCGTGCGGCCCAAGGCCAAGGGCCGCGCCGATCGCCTCGGGATCGGCCGACAATGCCAGCTGCGCCGGCAGTTTCGCCAGGTCGAACTCGGCAAAGGTCGAACCGTCGTGCTTGCTGACAGCGCAGCGCACCGGACCGATATTCTCCTCGAGCACGAAGATGCCGGCGGCCTCTCCCGCCATTTCGGCGAGCGCTATCGCCGAGCCGACGGTTGGGTGGCCGGCGAACGGCATTTCATAGTCGGGCGTGAAGATACGGATGCGGGCCCGGTGCTTCGGGTTGTCCGGCGGCAGCAGGAAGACGGTTTCGGACAGGTTGAACTCGCGCGCCACCGCCTGCATCGCCGCAACGTCCAGCCCATCACAGTCGAGCACGACGGCCAGCGGATTGCCGGCCAGCCGGTTGGTGGTGAATACGTCGTAAAGCAAGTAATTCCGCGGCTGCATCTCAGTAAGTCCTCTGCCTCATTCCAAACATGAGCGAAATTTAATTTGAATTTTGAACCATAAGGCCTGATTTGTGCACCGATGGGATATCACTGAACATAGGGGTCCGGCGTGGACCAGATTGTCAATCTGCCAAAGACGGAATCCGCTTCCGCCATCGAGACGGCGCTCGGGCTCGACCACCAGGGCCTGAAGACAAAACGCCGTCGCGGTTGGCTTTACGCAGTGTTCGCACTGCTTGCCGTCGCCGCGAGTGTCGTCGGCTACCAGTGGTATGCGGGCTCGCCCGCCAAGATCGAGTATACCACGACACTGGCCGCCATGGCCGACCTTACCGTCGCGGTTTCGGCTACCGGCACGCTGCAGCCTCTCACCCAGGTCGATATTTCCAGCGAACTCTCCGGCGTCGTCCGCTCGGTCTCGGTCAACGAGAACCATCTGGTGAAGAAGGGCGATGTGCTGGCCGCGCTCGACACCGCAAAGCTGGAGGTGCAGATCGAGCGCGCCCAGGCCTCCGCCAAGGCAGCGGCGGCGAGCGTCGAGGACGCCACCGTGACCGTGGCCGAAAACGAAAAGGGCCTGGTGCGCGCGGTACAACTCACCAAGCGCGGCATGGCGACGGACCAGTCGCTTGAAGCGGCAACCGCCACCCGCGACCGCTCGAAGGCGGCGCTTGATATCGCCAAAGCCAACCTCGCCATGGCCAATGCCGATCTCAAGGCGCAGCAGACGGATCTTGCCAAGAGTACCATCTACGCTCCGATCGATGGCATCATATTGACGCGCTCGGTCGACCCCGGCCAGACGGTCGCCTCCTCGCTGCAGGCGCCGGTGCTGTTCGTCATCGCCGCGGATTTGAAGAACATGGAACTGAAAGCTGCGGTCGACGAGGCCGATATCGGCGCAGTAAAACCTGGCCAGCATGCGCGCTTCACCGTCGACGCTTTTCCTGAACGGCCATTCGACGCCGAGATCCGGGACATTTCCTATGCCTCGGTCACCACCGACGGCGTCGTCACTTACGATGCAAGGCTGGATGTCGACAATAGCGAGCTTCTGTTACGGCCCGGCATGACTGCCACCGTCTCGGTCGTCACCAAGCAGGCCAAAAACGTGCTCACCGTGCCATCGATCGCCTTCCGCTACCGGCCGGCGCAGACGGCGGACCGCGGCTGGAGCCTCACCGACGTGTTCACCGGCCGCATGGGACGCCCCGGCGGCAACCGCCAGCGCCAGGCGGCGACGAAGCCCACCGACGGCTCGCGCACGCTCTATGTGCTGGAAAATGGGCGGCCCCATCCGGTCAACGTCAGGGTCGGCTCGACAGATGGCGAACTGACCGAGATCGTCTCCGGCCTGGAGGAAGGCGCGCAAGTCATTACCGCCTCGCAGCAGCGGAGCTGATCGTGGCATCGGGCGCGATCCTCATCGGCTTCGACAAGGTCTGGAAAAGCTATGGCCAGGGCGAAGCCCGGGTGCATGCGCTGGCCGGCGTCGACCTTGCCATCAGGCGCGGCGAATTCGTCGCCATCATGGGCCCGTCCGGTTCGGGCAAATCGACGGCCATGAACATCATTGGCTGCCTCGACACGCCGACCGCTGGGACTTACAGCTTCGAAGGCATCGACGCCGGCCGTCTCGATCGCAACCGCCGCGCCGTGCTGCGCAACCTTTATGTCGGCTTCGTTTTCCAGGGCTACAACCTCTTGCCGCGCACCACGGCCGCCGAGAATGTCGAACTGCCGCTGATCTATCGCGGCGTTGGTGCCCGCGAGCGCCGCGGCCTGGCCATGCAGGCGCTTGCCGAGGTCGGCCTTGTCGGCCGCGAGCATCATACGCCGGCCGAGCTCTCCGGCGGCCAGCAGCAGCGCGTGGCGATCGCGCGCGCCATCGTCACCAGGCCGACGCTGCTCGTCGCCGACGAGCCGACCGGCAATCTCGACACCGCCCGCACGCACGAGATCATGGAACTCCTGACGCAGCTGAACAGCGAGCTCGGGCTGACTATCGCCATGGTCACGCACGAAGCCGATGTTGCCGGCTATGCGCAGCGCACGATCCGTTTCCTCGATGGCCATGTCGCCTCCGACACAGCCAATCTCGAGATGGCCTAGCCATGATCTGGGAAACCGTCCGTCTCTCACTCCGCTCCATCCGCCGCAACGTGCTGCGCTCGTTCCTGACGCTGCTCGGCATCGTCATCGGCGTCGCCGCCGTCATCGCCATGCTGACCATCGGCTCGGGTACCACCGAGAAGGTCAAGTCCGATATTTCCAAGCTCGGCAGCAATCTGCTCGTCATCCGTTCCGGCCGTCCGGCCGGGCCCGGCGGACCTGGAGGGCTCGACCAGGTGGTCCGGCCGCTGGGCGACAAAGATCTTGCAGCGCTTGCCGCGCATCTGGACGGCTCGCGCGCCATCTCGCCGGCGTCGCAAAAGCAGGTGCGCGTCATTTTCGGCACCGAAAGCCTGACCTCGGGCGTCACCGGAACCGACAGCGCCTATCTCGATGCCCGCGACTGGAAGCTGGTTTCGGGCCGCCCGTTCAGTGATTCGGAAACCCGCTCGGGCACCGGCGTCTGCCTCATCGGCGAGACGGTGCGCCAGCAGTTCTTCGGCGCCGGCGACCCCGAAGGCGAGATCATCCGCGTCAACCGCACCTCCTGCAAGATCATCGGCCTGCTCGAACCGAAGGGCTATACCGGCTTCGGCCAGGACCAGGACAATGTCGTGCTGATGCCGCTCGCCGCCTATCAGCGTCGCATTGCCGGCAATCGCGACATCGAATCGATCTATGTCGCCGCCGACGACGGTACGCCAACCACGGTGCTGCAGCAGCGCGTCGAGGACATCTTGCGCGACACACGCCGCATCACGCCCGACCGTGACGATGATTTCTCGATCCGCGACATGACCCAGATCGCCGATGCCATGGCCAGCGCCACCACCACCATGACTGGCATGCTCGGCGCCGTCGCCGGCGTCAGCCTGCTCGTCGGCGGCATCGGCATTATGAACATCATGCTGGTGTCGGTAACCGAGCGCACGCGCGAGATCGGCATCAGGCTCGCCATCGGCGCCCACGAAAAGCACATCCTCATCCAGTTCCTGGTCGAGGCAACCGTGCTGTCGCTGCTTGGCGGCATCATCGGCATCCTGATCGGCCTGGCGCTGGCCGGCCTCGCCTCGGTGACGCTGACGATCCCGTTTGCGCCGAGCCCGGCGGTCATCCTGCTTGCCGTCGGCTTTTCCGCGCTGATCGGCATGGTGTTCGGCTTCTTCCCGGCGCTGCGCGGCGCGCGGCTTAACCCGATCGACGCGCTGAGGCATGAATAGGCATTGCAGCAAGTGTCGCCTCCAGACGCTGCCGATTTTTTATGCAACCTGCCCTTGTCGCAGCACATTCTGCAATGATAACAATGCTGTTGGGGACTAAGGGGGAACAATGGATGAGCAAGAAAGCGCGACTGGCTCTGGCGATTGTGATCGTCGAAGCCGCCTTGGCAGGGCTTTGGTGGAATTTGATCCTTTATGGGATGGAGAATCCCGATCGCGTCACCGCTGACTTCCAGCAGGTAATTGGGCAGACGATGGGAACGACGATGGGCGCGCTCCTGGGTCTCGGCGTGCTGTTGTATTTTGTTGCCGCCCGCAACGACCGCAAGGCTATTGAAGGTAGGCTACGACGTTAGAGTTGGAAACCTTGCTCGCTCGCAAAGTGCCATTCGATCAGCGGTCTCATATGCGGCATCAACCCGTCCGGCAGGTCGGCTGCATTGCGGATGATGACGGGGCCTTCGATTTCAGGCTCTGACTCGGCCGCGACGAAAGCGCTGATCCGCTGTGCCAGGTCGTCGGCGGAGGCCGTCTCTCGGTAGCGGCGAAAGATCACCGTGCCGCTTGCCGTCGACAGGGCGTAATGGCGCCTGCCGCGTGTCGCGCCTGACAGGTCGAGACCGGTCTCTTCGCGCACCTCGCGGATCATGTTGAAGTCGACGTCGACAAGGCCATCGCGGAAATCGCTTGGCTCGAACGAACCGGCGGCGAAGTAGACGCGCCCCGCATTGACCGTATGCGGCGCCATGCGGATCGCCACAAGCGCATTGTCGCCGGCGACCAGCATGGCATGGGCATAGGCGTGCTCGGCCCCGGCCACCTGTCGATTGCCGCGCCAAAGCATGAAGGTCGAATACCGCACCGCATGGCAACGGCCGACTAGGCGATTGTCGCGATAGCTGAGAGCGGAAAGCAGCACCACGGTGCCGTCGAAAAGCGCCGGCTTGGCCGCGGTCTCACGCCGCCAGTTCTCGGCGATCGCGTCGGCATGATCGCGCTCGAACGGATGCGGGCCGGAATCGAGCCTGACGTCGATGGCATCGACCGGCAGGATGACGTTGCGCGGCAGGTCGAAACTCACGCCTGTCTCACGCCATGTCGAGGGTAATTGCTACCGGGCAATGGTCGGATGCCTTCGGCCGGTCCCACCCGGCGCGTGGGAAGCGCTCGACCTCCTGGCCCGCCGGAAATATGGTGCGCCAAGGCTGGCCGTTGCGGATGATATCGGGAACGGCGGTGGCGTTCTGCCTGGCCAGCGCCCTCGACAAAAGGATGTAGTCGAGCTGGCAGAGATGCCGCTCTTCCGGTCCGCGTGTGTGATAGAAAGTCCAGCGGTCCATTTCCGGCCGCCGCTCGACCGCGTTTTCACAAAAGCCGCCGGCAGTGAGCACATCGATGCAGGACCGGCTCTCGTCGATGACCTCGAAACGGTAGCCGTCGACGGCATCGCCGGTAATCTTCACGCGCTGCCGGTAGTCGTTCATATCGCCGCAGATTGCCCAGCGCTTGTCGGCGGCATGGTCCTTGCCGAAGCGCTCCTCGATGATCCGGCGCACCGCTTGCGCCTCGGCGATGCGCAGCGGCATTGTCGCCTCGCGGCCGTCGAGGCCGTTACGGGGCGAGCCCATCGACTTGAAATGAACGAGGTAGAGCGTCAACGGCGCGCCAGCCACCGTCAGATCGATTTCCAGGCAGTCGCGCCGGAAGATGCGCTCATTGGCCTGATACCCAAGCGCTGCCAATTCCGGCGTGTGCAGGCCGAATTGCTCGAACGTGACATAGGCGTAGCTGGTCATGCGCACGAATTCGATCGGCTGGCCCTGCGCGGTCTCGTTGCGCATCATCACGGCGACGTCGATGCCGCGCGAATCATTGCCGGCGGTGGTGTATTTCTGCCGGTAGCCTTGCCCCACCATCTTGAACAAATAGCCATATTCGAAGGCCCTCAGCGCCTCGATATTGTCGACCTCCTGCATGCAGATGATGTCGGCGCGGGTGGCCGCGATCGCCAGCGCCGTCAACTGCCGCGTGTCGTCGGACTGCGCGATGGCCCGCGCCTGCTCGAGCATCTTGTATTCGGCCTCGCTCTGGATGTCGAAAAGCGCCAGCGTGCGATCTTCGTTGAGCTGATTGCGGTATCCGGAATAATCAAACCTGTTCATCAGGTTTTCGACGTTGAAGGTGGCAAGGCGCAGCGACATGGCTTTGACCTTTGCCCGCAAGCGCGCCCGAAAACAAGGGCGCAGAAATCAGGCGGCTCTGATTGATCGCGCGCTCGTTATGGTTGACGGAACCTTTTTGTTCATCTTCCGTTCAGATGGAAAGTTCCATCAATAGGCCCTTCCCCGGGGTATTCTGGGCGTGGGGCCTGAATCTTCGGAGAGTGCGATGAAACCGCTCTTTTTATCTTCCGCCAGATCCGGGCTGATGGCCCTCGGTCTGATCGCCGGCCTCTCGGCCCCGTCGCTTGCCGGGCCGATGCCCAAACCTCTGCTGCCGGTGGCGGGCAATGCCGCCGACATCGTGCAAATTCGTGAAGATTGGGCAGGCGGCAATGACAGGCAGATCTGGCGTTGGCGCAATCACGGCGTTCGGCAATGGCGCGGCGACGATGGTTGGAGATGGCGGTCCAACAATTTCCGCGGCCGTCATTTCTCGAGACACTGGGACAATGGCGGCTGGAATGACAACTGGCGTTGGCGCCATCACCGCCGCCATTACCGCGGCGGTTATTACGATGATGGTGCCGGCGCCGCGATTCTTGGGCTGGGCCTGGGGTTTGGCCTCGGCAGCCTATACAACAATTACAACTACTACGATGCGCCCGCACCGCGGCGCTACTACCGGACACAGCGGCTTTCCAGCGCGCATGTCCAATGGTGCTACAATCGCTACCGGTCGTACCGCGCCTGGGACAACACGTTCCAGCCCTATAACGGGCCGCGCCAGCAATGCTACTCGCCCTATAGCTGAGCAGGCCGGTAATAATATCGTCTGGCGCCGCGCGTTGCGGCGCCGATTTTTTCTTACGGCCAGCAACCGCGAAAAATCGCCAGCCTCCACTGGTGATAACGTTATTTTTATCAGGCAGGTCTAATAATCCTCCCGATCAGAACGCCCGAGACGCGAAGATGGCTGGATTGCGTGCGATGGCCGAGGACGAACAGAGGGACAAACACCGGCAGCGCGTCTTGAAGGGCGCGGCGATCCTGACCGGCATGACCAACTCCGAGGTCACATGCACACTGCGCAACATGCATGCGGGCGGTGCCGAATTGAAGGTCTCGATCGACGCGCGCGTGCCCGATGAGTTCCTGCTCTATGTTCCGACCGACGGCATTGCCTACAAGGCGGTGGTTCGCTGGCGCCGCGAGGACCGAATTGGGGTGATGTTCACCGGCACCGAACCAAAGCCCAGCTGGCACTACGGCTGAGATCCCGGCGCTATCCGGGTGGCAGGACTCGCAGTGTCTGCTCGTCAAACAGCGGCTCATCCTGGCCGACGCGAACGAATAGAAGCTTTCGCAGTTCGGGTGATTGCACCTCGAAATACTGAATGCCGTCCGGGGCTTCGCCCCATTCGCCGCAAGGCGGTTCGCCGACCTCGTCAGGGTCGGCAACGGCTTTCAATTCACTGAGATAAACGGCATCGGGACGGAAGACATACCGCAGGGTGCGCGTGGGCGTGACCCCTTCGGTGTAAGGCATGAACACGCAACGTGTGCTGACAGCCTTCTCGGTCTTCTGGGAGTATATGCGCTGTAATGCAGCATCGGCGGCCTCGCCAGGCAGCATATCGAAGACTTCGACGACGGGATCGGCCGGCCCGCCGTCGCTGTATTTGATGGCAAGAGCATTGCCGCCAAGCTCGAAATGAATCCGGCGAAAACCGAAATCGCAGCGCTGCACCCAGGCAGCCAGCCCAACATCCTTGTCCGCCAGCCGTTCCCAAGCGCATTTGTCGACAGGCGGACGCGACGGCTTGCTTTGGTCGGCACGAGCGCCGGTTGCCATGGCCATAAGGACCGGCAGGGCGAAGATGCAGGCCGGCAGTCTCTTGCTATTCATCGCTACAACCCGTCAAGCTAAAGGCGTCCCAGGCTGAACCGTCGGGATTGGCTTTGGCGAAATCGGGCCATTCGGTAAAAATCGCGCCGAAGTCAGGCAACAGCAACCCTGCCGGTGCCGGCGAGGCTTCGCGGGAACTCAACTGCTCGGCACCGCCTGCATTGAACGCATAGACCTGCCCATCCCACACTCTGCACAGCCCGGTGCCGTCCTCGAGACCAGCCTCACGATCGTCGTCGGTGCAGGTGTGCCGGATCGTGCCCACAGGAAACGAGTACTTGCCATTGGTCCAGGTAATGTCCGACGGCAGACGAATGTCGGTGTTGGGCACGATCAACGAAAAGACCTCGGTCGTCAGCGCGGCCGGCTCGTTGTTGGTTGGCCGGAACTGTATCGTCGCTCCCGAACGCGGCTCGCGATAGGTCGCATGGCTGAGCGAACATTCTGTTGCGTTCGCTGCTTGCAACAGGCTCAGCATGCTCAGAAAAATAGCTGCTGCTTTGTGGATGATCATTTAAGTCCCTTGGAGCAGCATCATTGTGAAGTCTGAGCATCGATGCTGTAGCATGGCCCAAGGCCACGTCGAAAAGAAGAATCGATCATGCGAAATCTCTTGATGCTCATTTCGATCCTAGCATTTTCGTGCGGCCACGCCTTCGCCGCGGAACAGTATGTGGGCATATGGTCCGGGAACAGATCGAACTGTACCGCCGTTGCGGATGTTCAACGCCAGACTGTCTACACATTATACCGCGACGCGCTGTCGGTCCCTGCTCTCGGCTGCGAACACGCAACGTTCCTCAAGACGCCCACGGGCTGGGTGGCGCGGGCCAGCCAATGCTACGGATCCGACCCGTCGGCCAAAGAGCCGTTCTCCCGTGTCATCCATATTGTGGTCGACGGGGCGACGGTGAGATTGACATGGCCTGGCTTCGACAGCGGAGTTCTTGTCAGATGCTGAAGACAAGTGCCCTTCCTCTGGATCTACAGCGTCTAGGGCGGCAGCTTCAGCATTAGATCACCCCGACAAGCAGCGCGGCTCCACCTATCAAGCCAACGGCGCAGACCCACAGGAGCCAAAGCCCGCTCACCCTGCATTCGAGAACCGCTGCAACTGGGTTGTCGGGATCGTAGTGGACCTCAACCTTGTCGCCCTGGAGGTAGCGCTGCGATTGACCGCTGACGAGCCTCGGCAGCGAAGCCGTCACGTTTGCGCCGAAAGCGATGCGATCGGCGGCGTAGCGCTGGCCGGCGACGCTATAGCTGTAGACGATGCGGGATTTGAAGACTGTTCGCCAGGGCCGATAGCCGCCTCCGGACCTGTCGCGGGTCTCGAATTTCTGCAGGCCCGAGGCGTCGATGCGTCCTGCCGTGATGGGCCATTTGGCCGCCTGTTCCGCAAGTGACTTCTGGGCAAAGCCCATGCGCAGGACAAATAATCCCATGAAAAGCAGCAGGGCCGCGGCGCCGAGGTTCTGCGGCCTGGGCAAAAACGGCCGGACCGCTTCGAGGACGCCGCCGACGGAGAAGACCAATACAAGCGCGCCGACCACCAGCCCGGCCGAAAGCTGGACCATGAACTTGAAGGAGCCGTCAGGCATGGTGCGTTCGATCACGGCCTTGGCTGGATCGGCCGGATTGTAGAAGACGGTTACGCCGGCCCCGTTTGGAAATTTCGCAAGGGTTTCCGCCACGCCAAAGTTTCCAAGGTTCTCCTGCACGCTGTAGTGCGAACTGCGAAATGTCTTGCCGTTCACCTTGTATTCGAAGGTGATTGCCGGGAAATTGCGGATTTCGGTCGACCCTCTGCTGTCCGAACCGGATCCCGAACTGGTCACCTCGCGAGCCTCGACCCGCGACGAGATGATCTTTCCCGGCGTCGGAGACCAGTGGCTGACCACCCTCACCTCCCACCACTTCAGCAAGGTGACGAGGGACAGCATGCCGGCAACCGCGCAGGCAAACCCGACCAACAGAAATTTGAGTTCCAACTCTCACCCCCTTGGCACTTTTGTGCCATGCCCCGCACAGGCATATCACGGTGATGAGGATAGTGCGCCTGTCCAGAAGCCTGGAAACCACACAATCTTGATGCGAAAAGGCCGGCGGATCGCTCCGCCGGCCTTTCTTGATCGGCAATGAAATTGCGATTAGTTCTTGGCCTTGTCGACCAGCTTGTTCATGGAAATTCCCACGCGCCCGCAGGGCGAAGCCCGAGGACGGGTAACGAAACGAACGTGGATTTCCTTCAGTTCTTGGCCTTATCAACCAGCTTGTTCTTCGAGATCCACGGCATCATCGCGCGCAGCTTGGCGCCGACTTCCTCGATCTGGTGGCTGTCGTTGTTGCGGCGGATGCCCTTGAAGCGCGACATGCCGGCGCGGTATTCCTGCATCCATTCCGAGGTGAACTTGCCGGTCTGGATATCCTTCAGAACGCGCTTCATCTCGGCCTTGGTTTCGGCAGTGATGATGCGCGGGCCCGAGACATATTCGCCCCATTCGGCGGTGTTCGAGATCGAGTAGTTCATGTTGGCGATGCCGCCTTCATAGATCAGGTCGACGATCAATTTGACCTCGTGCAGGCACTCGAAATAGGCCATTTCCGGCGCGTAGCCGGCTTCCACCAGTGTCTCGAAGCCGGCGCGGATCAATTCGACCAGGCCGCCGCACAGCACCACCTGCTCGCCGAACAGGTCGGTCTCGCACTCCTCGCGGAAATTGGTCTCGATAATGCCCGAGCGGCCGCCGCCAACGCCGCAGGCGTAGGAGAGCGCCAGGTCGAGCGCATTGCCCGAAGCGTCCTGGTTGACCGCGACCAGGCACGGCACGCCACCGCCCTTCTGGTATTCGCCGCGCACCGTATGGCCAGGCCCTTTCGGCGCGATCATCACGACGTCAACCGAAGCTTTAGGCTCGATCAGGCCAAAATGCACGTTGAGGCCGTGGGCGAAGGCGATTGCCGCGCCATCGCGGATGTTTGGCGCGATCTCGGATTTGTAGATGTCGGCCTGCAGCTCATCCGGCGTCGCCATCATCATCAGGTCGGCCCATTTGGCGGCATCGGCTACGCTCATCACCTTGAGCCCGTCGGCCTCGACCTTCTTGGCGGTCGCCGAGCCGGCCTTGAGGCCGATGGCGATGTCCTTGACGCCGGAATCCTTGAGGTTGAGCGCATGCGCCCTGCCTTGGCTGCCATAGCCGATGATGGCGACCTTCTTGCCCTTGATCAGGTTGAGATCGGCGTCGCGATCGTAATAGACACGCATTTTTCTTCCTTCCCGTTTTGAACCAGAGCATGATGCCGAAAAGTGTGAAGCGGTTTTCGGACGACATCATGCTCCATCTTTTAGTGTAGAGCCGGATTCAGATTTCAGGTCGATTTGACCTGAAATCATCCGGCTCTATGGGCCCTGCGGCCCGGTTTTTGCCCCGAAAAGAGCGAGAAACTGCTGCGTCGCCCGGACGGCATCGCCGCCGATCGCCACATCAGTCAATTCCAGCCGATCGCCAAGCAGCAAGCGGATCTGCACGTCACGGGCGACCAGCCCGAAAAAGGTGCGGAACGCCGTCTCCGCGTCCGAAAATTCAAGGAACCCGGCCTGTCTCCCGGCCTCCAGCACCGGCTTGAGGCGCTTGGCCAGCGCAAATCGACCGTTCTCCAGCACGATGGCGCCGAGATCGTCCTTCCCCGAACTAGCATGGCCGACCGCCACCCTGTTCAGCGCGATCGAGGTGTCGCTCGAAATTACCTTGAGCCAGTCCGAAGCGAAGCGTTCGAGGCTCGCCGTCAGCGAAGGGAGGTCGAGCCCCTTGCGGTCGACCGGCACTACCCGCACCTTGGACGCCTGCCATTGTACCGTTGCCGTCAACAGCCCGTCGCGATCGCCGAACCATTTGTAGAGCGTCTCCTTCGAGCAGCTCGCCCGCCGCGCCACGGCGGTCATGGTCAACTGATCGCCCTCTTCGACCAGCAGGCGAAGGGCGGCGTCGAGCACGTCCTTCTGCCGCTCCGTCAGCGCCTCGCTGGTGTCGATGTCGGTCACAGCGTGCAACACAGTTTTTCCTCACGAGGCAAACTCACCCGCAGTTCAGATACGAGCTCGATGGCGTACCGTACGTTACGGTTCGGCTTTATGGCGTATTGCCCTACCCGACGCAAGCCTTATTTCTGTTTGCTCCATGCGGGGCATCACGGGAGACACGGATCATGCTCGCCGGATTGCTTGCCTTGACCGTTGCCGCAGTGTTCGCTGGCGCGGCTACCTACGTCAGCGTCGCCGAGCAGCCGGCGCGGCTTCGCCTCGATGACAAGGCATTGCTGCAGGAATGGCAGCCTTCCTACAAGCGCGGCGCCGCCATGCAAGCCTCGATCGCCGTCATCGCCTGTTTTCTTGGCCTCGTCGCGTGGTGGCTGACCGGCAATCTCGCTTATCTGGTCGGCGCCGTGCTGATCATCCTGCCTTGGCCATGGACGCTGCTGGTGATGATGCCGGCAAATAGGTTGCTGGAGGCGATGGACGCGAACTCCGTCAATCCTGAAGCTCGGACATTGATCGCCAAATGGGGCAATCTGCATCTGGTCCGCGTCGGGCTTGGCGTTCTGGCGACGTTGGCATTCCTCTTGGGCAGTGCCTGACCGCGCCAATCGGTCGCCATCTTCGTCATGAAGGCGTGTCACTCCAGGGCGGGCGGATCTCGCAGGCGCCCAAGCAGAGCTGACAGCGCGTCCAGCTCAACATTGGAAAGCCGGGAGCCGACCAACTCCGCGATCGACCGGCCGTAGACAGCCCACATGCGGCGGCGCGTCTCGCGTCCCTTGTCTGTGACGCGGACTGTTTGCCCGCGGCCGTCATCGGCAACTGGAAGCTTCTCGACCTGCCCGTCGGCTTCGAGCCGCGCCAGCAGCCGGGAGATGTTGTACTGCGCAAACAGGGTGCGCTCGGTTAGTTGGAACGGCCGCAATCCGCCCTCGCCCGCCTCGGCAAGCTCGTGCAGGACGTCGTACCAGGCAAGCGGCGGCAGGCCACTGTCCTTCAGCGCGTCCTCGGCTCTTTCCAACAACTGGCGCGAAACCCGCATCAGGCGAGCCCAGGCCTTGATGGCTGGAGGTGAAGGAATCCCGGTCATGATTGCATCGTAGGCGATAGATGCAATTGCATCAAGCTTGACGATCAATGCAAATGCATCTATATAGATGCAATCGCATCAATCACGAGAGGCAATTCCGATGAAGCATGAAATCTGCAGGATCGCCGACATTCCGGAAACAGGCAGCCTCATCGCTCCGTTTTTCGGCCGCGAGGTCCATGTCTACCGCAGTGGCGAGCGTATCCGCGCCGCCGCCAACATCTGCCTGCATTTCGGTGGCCCGCTCGACTGCAAGGACGGCAAGCTCGTCTGCCAGTGGCACGGCGCCTCGTTCGACATGGCGAACGGTGATCGCCTCGAAGGCCCGGCCCCGAAGGGCTCCCGCCTGATGTTCCTCTCCACCCGCGTCGAGGACGGTGATTTGAACTATGTCTGGGGGGAGTGAGATGACCGACAAGCTCACTCTCGTCAGCCACCATCTTTGTCCCTATGTGCAGCGCGCGGCGATTTCACTTCGCGAAAAGGACGTGCCATTCGAGCGCATCACGGTCGATCTCGCCAACAAGCCTGCCTGGTTCAAGGCGATATCGCCGCTCGGCAAGGTGCCGCTGCTCCGCGTTGAGCATGACGGCCAGGAAACGGTGATCTTCGAATCGCTCGTCATCCTAGAATTCCTCGAGGAAACCCAGCCCAATCCGCTGCATCCCACCGACCCCTATGCCCGTGCCCGGCATCGCGCCTGGATCGAATTCGGCTCGGCAATCCTGAGCGGCATCGGCCGCTTCTATTCAGCGCCTACGGAAGCCGCGTTGCTCACTGAAAGCGAGGCGCTATCGGCAATGTTCGATCGCCTGGAAGTGGAACTGGCGAATGGCGCGGCTGGACCATGGTTCGACCGCGAGCGTTTTTCACTGGTCGACGCGGTCTACGGGCCGATCTTCCGCTATTTCGACATCTTCGATCGGATCGGCGATTTCGGCATCCTGGACCGAAAGCCGTTTGTCTCGGCCTGGCGCAAGGCATTGCACGAACGCCCATCCGTGAAGGACGCGGTCGCTCCCGATTATCCGCAACGCCTCCATGCATTCTTGCAGGCTAAGGGTTCGCACCTTTCGGAAATCATCCGCCAAAACGATCCGGCCACAGCGCTTCCGCAAGCCCGATCGGCTTGAATGGATTGAGCACCGTTCCTGTAACCATGGAAGCAAGAAACTCCGGCGCCGGCGGGACTTTTGCCAGCGTCGCCACCAGCCTGTCGCGGACGAACGGCATCACAATCGAATCCGATTGATAAAACGGCGTCAGCACCAGCGACAGCGCCTGGAAGACCCGCACATGCCATCGCCGCGCCCGGACATAGGCCCCCAGCGCAGTATCGATACGGTCCGTTCCTATGAGCGCGTAGTTGAGCGCGGCTGCATCGAGCAGCGCCATGTTCGCGCCCTGCCCGAGTTGCGGGCTTGTCGAATGGGCCGCGTCGCCGATAACGGCCAATCGCCGTCCGGCTGGCGTCTTCATCGTGTGATGGCCATAGCGCGCCAGCGAGAGCTGCTCGAAACTGCCGATCTGGTCGATGAAGGCCGCGCATTCAGGCTACAGCGCGGCCAATCTCGCCTTCCATGCATCGAGACCTGCCGCCCATACGCACTCGGCATCCGCCTGCTTGAGGCTCCAGAAGAATGCCGCCATCTTCCCGGCACCGGGCTCAGGCCGGCCGATCGGCAGCACGCCGATCATCACGCTCGCTTTGTCGTAGCGCTGCAGCAGGGCGTGCTCGTCGAAACCTTCGCCGCGCCAGCCAAGCGATGCCCAGAACGCGCCATAGGCGAGCGGTCGCGGGTTCGCCCGGATTGTTCACGCACCGCCGCAGTTTGGAGCGCGAACCGCTGGCATCCACTACCAGGTCGAACGACCCTATCCGTCGTCCGTTGCCGCAGATCAATGTTGCCCGCTCGCCGGTTTCCAGCGCCTCGAGCTCGATACCTGTCTCGATGGTGATCGCCTGGCGCCGGGCGGCGCGGAAAAGCACGCCGAACAGAGCCGCGCGATGCACCGCCAGCCCGAAGCGAGCGCCGCGCTGGGCATCGTAGCGGACGTCGAGCACTGTGCGGCCAGTTCTGGCATCTGCACCATGCAGGCGGTCTATGCGGCTGCCCAGCGCCAGAATGTCGTCGAGCAGGCCGAGATCGGCAAGCACCGTCAGCCCGGTCGGCTGCAGGATCAGCCCGGACCCGACCGGCTTTGGCTGGTCGAAGCGCTCGAAGATGGTGACCCTATGTTCGGCGCGCGTGAGATAGAGCGCGGCGGCAAGTCCAGCCGGCCCGGCGCCGGCAATCGCGATGTCCAGAGAATTGCCCATCTGCCCGACCCGACCCAGGCCGGACAATCCTTCAGCGCTGTCGCTAAATCAAGCCGCCGTCTCGGCCTGGAGGCTCACCCTTCGGCAGTATCGAAAACCTTCCGCGCCTCGCGTACAGCGCCGTGATTGAGCTCGGCCCATTGGATCAGCTGATGCAAGGGTCCAAACATCGAGCGCCCGAGATCGGTGAGGCTGTATTCGACGCTCGGCGGTTTGGTCGGAAACACCTGGCGATGCACATAGCCGTCGCGCTGCAGATCGTGCAGCGTCTGGGTGAGCATGCGCTGTGAAATATCGGGCACCAGCCGCCGCAATTCGCCGAAGCGGTACGGCTTCTCGGCCAAGGCCTCCATCAGCAGTGAACTCCATTTATTGCTTATGCCCTGGATCACGTCGCGAACCGGGCAATCCGCAAGGTTTCCGCCACCGCTGCCTGCTTTGTATATCTCGAGCTTCGATCTCAGATTGACGATCTTGCCGTCCATGGCTGGTTCCCTGGATGTGCCTACCTCCCGCAAAACTGCCTTCTTTACGAGGATGGGTCAATTCCTATTTTAGTGCTGGTCTCTTTTTGAGACTAACATATGCACCCGCCGCTCCGGCGCAACGTCAGGACATCTCATGACCGACACCCTTCTCGTCACCGGCGCCTCCGGCCAGCTTGGCCGCGGCGTCATCAATCATCTGCTTGACACGCTCAAGGTCTCCCCTCAGCGCATCATCGCCGCCACCCGCAATCCGGAAAATCTGGCCGATCTGGCAGCCCGAGGCGTCACCATCCGGGCAGTTGACTTCGACGACACCGCGTCGTTGGCCAGTGCATTTACCGGCGCCGACAGGGTTCTGATCATTTCGACAAACGAGCTCGCCGTTCCGGGCAAGCGCCTGAAGCAACATGAGACCGCGGTCGCCGCCGCAAAAAGCGCGGGCGTTTCGCACCTGCTCTACACATCGATGCCCAATCCGGAACCAGGATCGCCGGTGCTGTTTGCGCCCGATCACCACGGCACCGAGCAGGCTATCAAGGCGAGCGGCATTCCCTACACCATCTTCCGCAACGGCTGGTACCAGGAGAACCTGTTCATGGCGCTGCCGCACGCCATCGCGTCGGGGCAGTGGTACACATCCGCCGGAGACGGCCGCATTGCCCATGGCGCGCGCGACGACATGGCCGCGGCGATCGCCGCCAGCCTTGCTTCGAGCGCAACCGAAAGCACGACATACACGCTGACCGGCCCCAAGGCCCACACGATGGCCGAGATTGCAGCCCTCGTCACCGAGGTCACCGGCAAGCCGATCGAAGTTATCCAGCTTTCGGATGAAGCGCTGACCGAGGGATTGAAGGCAGCCGGCGTCCCCGAAGGTTTCGCCCCGGTCATCGTTTCCTTCGACACCAACACACGCTCCGGCCGGATCGGCATGGTGACCGACGCGGTCGAGACGCTGTCCGGCAGGAAGCCGCGGCTGCTGAAGCAATTTCTTGAAGCAAACAAGGCGGCTCTGGTGAGCTGAGCCTCACAATGGCCGTGCCCTCAAAGGGCACGGCCATTTGTTCAGATAGCCACCTGCGTCCCGATCTCGACCACCCGTCCGGTCGGGATCTGGAAATATTCCGTCGCATCGGCCGCCGTGCGCGCCAGCCCGATGAACAGCTTGTCCTGCCAGACCGGCATGCCGGAATTGGGCGAGGCCTTGAGAGAGCGCCGCGACAGGAAGAAGGACGTCGTCATGATGTCGAACTTCCAGCCCTGCTTGCGGCAGATCGCCAGCGCACGCGGGATATTGGGCTGCTCCATGTAGCCGAAGGTCAGCGTCACCCGCATGAACAGCTCGTTGACCATCTCCATCTTGACGCGCTCGCTGTCGGGCACGACCGGCTGCGGCGCCGTCACCACCGAAAGGATGACGTTCTGCTCGTGCAGCACCTTGTAGTGCTTGAGGCTGTGCATCAGCGCCGTCGGCGCGCTCAGCGGGTCGCTGGTCAGGAACACCGCGGTGCCCGACACCAGATGCGGCTTCTTCTTCAGCAGATTGCCGGCGAGGAAATCCAGCGGGATTTCGTTCCGGCGCGTCTTGTCGAACAAATAGCGGCTGCCGCGGATCCAGGTCCACATAGTCATTACGATAACTGCGGCGATGGCAAGCGATGCCCAGCCACCTTCAAACACCTTGACTATGTTGGCGGCAAAGAAGCCGGTATCGACGAAGGCGAACACGGCCATCAAGGCGATCGCGACGCCGAGCGGCCATTTCCAGATGCGCGTCATCACAACAAAAAGCAGCACATTCGTTACCAGCATGTTGCCGGTCACCGAAATACCGTAGGCCGAGGCCAGGCGGCTGGATTCGCCGAAGCCGACCACCAGCAACATCACCACCAGCGCCAGCATCAGGTTGATGCGCGGCAGATAGATCTGGCCCGACTGTTTTTCCGACGTATGCTGGATAACGAAACGCGGCAGCATATTGAGCTGCACCGCCTGTCTGGTCAGCGAAAAAGCGCCGGAGATCACCGCCTGGCTGGCGATGACGGTCGCCGCCGTCGCCAGCACGACCATCGGAATAAGCGTCCAGCCCTGGTTCATCTCGAAGAATGGATGGCCGACAACGCCGCCATTTGCCAGCACGAAGGCGCCTTGCCCGACATAGTTGAGCAACAGACAAGGGAACACGATTGCCAGCCAGGCGAGTACGATCGGCTTGCGGCCGAAATGGCCGAGGTCGGCATAGAGCGCCTCGGCGCCGGTGACGGCGAGGAAGACCGCACCAACCGTGACGAAGGCGACATCGGGCGAGTTGACCAGGAACGACACGATGTAATGCGGGCTGATCGCCAGCAGGATTTCCGGATCGGCGATGATGTGGTTAATGCCGGAAAGGCCGATGGCCAGGAACCACAGAGCCGTGACTGGCCCGAACACCAAACCTACGCCGCCGGTGCCGAATCGCTGTACCGCAAACAGGATCGCCAGGATGGCCAGTGTCAGCGGCACCACATAGGGCTGGAATGTCGGCGTGACGACATTCATACCTTCGACCGCCGATAGCACCGAGATCGCCGGCGTAATGACTGCGTCGCCGAAAAAAAGCGCCGCGCCGACGATGCCGATGCCGAGGATCACCGCCGAGCGCGTCGGGAAACTGTTGCGCGCCAGCGCCATCAGCGACAGCACCCCGCCCTCGCCTCGATTGTCGGCGCGGAGCACGAACATGATGTATTTGATGGTGACGGTGATCGTCAGCGACCAGATGATCAGCGATAACACGCCGAGGATGTCGCCACGGTTGGCGACGTTGCCACCGGCCGATGCATGCAACGCCTCGCGAAATGCATAGATCGGGCTGGTACCGATATCGCCGTAAACCACGCCGAGCGCGCCCAGCATCAGCACCTTGGTGCTGTGCTGCTCGACCTCAGAATGGCTGGATTGTTCGACAGGTTCTGCCTCGTTACCAGCATTGGTAAGGGCCATGGACGACACTCCGATAAGCGGGCGGTGCTCTACGCTTGCTGCGCTGCAATATCAAGTGCCGTCACGTAATGGCTCCGTCCCGATATTGCGAGTCCTCCACGACTTGGCAGACTCAGGCCCATCGGCAGACCACCTGGAATGTCGCAACGGACACGTTTTTAAATAGCCACCTGCGTCCCGATCTCGACCACCCGTCCGGTCGGGATCTGGAAATATTCCGTTGCATCGGCCGCCGAGCGCGCCAGCCCGATGAACAGCTTGTCCTGCCAGACCGGCATGCCGGAATTGGGCGACGCCTTGAGTGAGCGCCGCGACAGGAAGAAGGACGTCGTCATGATGTCGAACTTCCAGCCCTGTTTGCGGCAGATCGCCAGCGCACGCGGGATGTTGGGCTGCTCCATGTAGCCGAAGGTCAGCGTCACCCGCATGAACAGCTCGTTGACCATTTCCATCTTGACGCGCTCGCTGTCGGGCACAACCGGCTGCGGTGCCGTCACCACCGAAAGGATGACGTTCTGCTCGTGCAGCACCTTGTAGTGCTTGAGGCTGTGCATCAGCGCGGTCGGCGCGCTCAGCGGGTCGCTGGTCAGGAACACCGCGGTGCCCGACACCAGATGCGGTTTCTTCTTCAGCAGATTGCCGGCAAGGAAATCGAGCGGGATCTCGTTCCGGCGCGTCTTGTCGAACAAATAGCGGGTGCCGCGTATCCATGTGGACATGATCAGCCCCATGCCGCAGGCGACCGTGATCGACACCCACCCGCCTTCGAGGATCTTGACGACGTTTGCGAGGAAAAATCCAGTATCGATCGTGCCGAACAGCAGTGTGAGCGCGGCTGCCAGTGCAAGCTGCCATTTCCACCGGAATCGCATCACCACGAACAGCAGGATGGTTGTCATCAGCATTTCGCCAGTCACCGAAATGCCATATGCGGAAGCCAGCGAACTCGAGCTGCCAAAGCCGACCACCAGCAACATCACGCCCAGCGCGACCACCAGATTGACCCGCGGCATGTAGATCTGGCCGGACTGCATCTCGGAAGTATGCTGCACCTCGATACGTGGCAGCAGATTGAGCTGCACCGCCTGCCGCGTCAGCGAG
This sequence comes from Mesorhizobium sp. M0408, assembly GCF_040321495.1. Taxonomy (NCBI): domain Bacteria; kingdom Pseudomonadati; phylum Pseudomonadota; class Alphaproteobacteria; order Hyphomicrobiales; family Phyllobacteriaceae; genus Mesorhizobium; species Mesorhizobium sp. M0408. Next base: position 264,937 of record NZ_JAMYRO010000004.1, read on the forward strand.
AAAGCGCCGGAGATCACCGCCTGACTGGCGATCACCGTCGCTGCCGTGGCCAGCCCAACCATGGGCATTAGCGCCCAATCCGGCAGCATCTGGAAGAATGGATTGGTGGGTTTGCCGCCGTTGGCCAGAACGAACGCGCCTTGTCCGAAATAGTTGAGGAGCAGACAAGGGAACACCACGGAGAACCACGCCAGCACGATCGGCCTGCGGCCGAAATGGCCGAGATCGACATAAAGGGCTTCGGCCCCGGTGACCGCCAGGAACACCGCCCCGACCGTGACGAACGCACCGGTGGGCGTATCGGCGAGATAAGCGACCGCGTAATAGGGATTGATCGCCAGCAGGACCGACGGGTCGTCCAGCAGATGGTAGACCCCGGCGGCGCCGATCGCCAGGAACCACGCTGCCGTCACCGGTCCGAACACGGCCGCCACCCTGCCGGTGCCAAAGCGTTGCACGGCAAAAAGCATTGCCAGGATGATCAGCGTGATCGGAACAACATAAGTTTCCAGCGTCGGGGTCACCACTTCCAGGCCCTCGACCGCCGAAAGCACGGAGATGGCCGGCGTTATGATGGCGTCGCCGAAAAACAGCGCCGCGCCGCAAAGTCCGATCCCCAGAATGAACCGGGCTCCCTTTGGATAAGCGTTGCGCGCAAGCGCCATCAGCGACAGCGTGCCGCCCTCACCCTTGTTGTCGGCTCTGAGCACGAAAGCGACGTACTTTATCGTGACGATGATCGTCAGCGCCCAGACGATAAGCGACAGCACGCCAAGGACGTCGTTGCGCGCTACCGGTCCCGACGATGCGTGCAGCGCTTCCCGAAACGCGTAGATTGGGCTCGTGCCGATATCGCCGTAAACCACGCCCAACGCGCCCAGCATCAAAACTCTGGTGCTGTGCTGCTCGGCCTTGGAGTGGCTGGATTGTTCGATGGGTTCTGCCTCGCTACCAGCGTGGGCAAGGGCCATGGACGACACTCCCATAGACGTGCGGCGCTCTATGCTGCGGGATGGAAAGGACGCGCTGCCGTGCCGGGAACGCATGGCCTATCGGCTCGCCTTTCTCTACCAGCCACAAGCCTTCAGAAACCGCCTGACCGTTGCGGCCATGCCATACTCCAACGCATCGGCTGTCAACCCATGTCCGATCGACACTTCGGCCAATGCCGGGATGCGCCTGGCCAGCGCCGGCAAATTGCTCACCACAAGGTCGTGCCCGGCATTGACCTGGAGCCCTGCGGCCAATGCGGCATCCGCCGTCTTTCCCAATTTCTCCAATTCCTTCGCCGCTTTTGCCGAATCGGAATGATAGCTGCCGTATGGACCCGTATAGAGTTCGATCCGATCGGCGCCGGTGTCGCGAGCGGCGTTCACGCCAGCGGGATCCGGATCGGAAAACAGCGATACGCGAAAGCCTCCCTTCTTCAGGCGCTTGACGACCGGTGTCAGGAACGCAGCCTCGGCGGCGAAGTTCCAGCCATGGTCGGAAGTCGCCTGCGCCGGGTCGTCGGGCACCAGCGTCACCTGCTCGGGCTGATGCTTTTCCACAAGCGCCAGGAACTCCTCGGTCGGATAGCCCTCGATGTTGAATTCCGCATTCGGGAACTCGTCGTCGATCAGCGCCCTGATCTCAGGCAGATCGGAATGCCTGGTGTGCCGCTCGTCGGGTCGCGGGTGCACCGTCAATCCATGCGCGCCGGCAGCAAGCGCGATGCGTCCAAGCCCGGTCACGCTTGGCCACGGCAGGTCGCGTCGGTTGCGCAGCATGGCGATGGCATTAAGGTTGACGGAAAGCTTTGCAGGCATTTGCACGGCTCCAGGCTGATCTTGGCGCGCATCTATACCGCCTTTAACGGGAACAGACAGAGGGTTTCAGGTGTTCCAAGGTGTGCGAAGAAAATCGAGCGCAAGGAGTTCCCTGTTGAATTTTCTCGAGGCCGTGCCGGCGGTTCGCCGCATCGACACCGATCGCGAAGATCTTTTCGCCATCGATGTCGTCGGCCATGTCGCAGCGGCTGACGCCGAAAACCTGTTCGGATTGCTGGAGGCGGCCTATGCGCTGCATCCGAAGATCGACGTGCTGGTGCGCCTGATCGACCATGAGGGTGTCGACTGGGCCGACGTATCGGACGAGACGATCGAACAGGGCATAGCTCATGCCGTGGAGCATATCGGCCGCTGCGCGGCGATCGGTGAGCCGAACTGGATTCCGGAGGCAAGAGCCTTTTTGCCTGCCTCTTTGCCTATCGAACTCCGGCATTTCGAGGCCAAGGACGAAGCCGCCGCCTGGGAATGGCTTGACGCCAGACCGATCGCCCAGCGCTGATACGACGGACCTGACAGCCCTATCGGACGATCGTCAGCCGTTCGGCCGCGCGCGTGATCGCGGTGTAGAGCCAACGCTGGCGAGTTTCCTTGAATGCCCAGCTTTCGTCGAAAAGCACGATCTCATTCCATTGCGACCCTTGCGCCTTGTGCACGGTCAGCGCGTAACCGTAATCGAAATCGTCGAAGCGCTTCTTCTGCTGCCAGGGAATGTCGGCGTCGGGATCCTCGAATGCGGCCTTGAGCAGCTTGATCTTGGCGACGCCGCGATCCGGGTCATCTTCCTCCGGTGAGACCAGCAGATTGATGCCGGGCTTGACCGTCTCGCGCGACGAGGTCATCACCTTCCACAGCGAGCCGTTGAGCAGTCCCTTGGCCGGATCGTTGCGCAGACAGACCAGCTTGTCGCCGGCTTGCGGATAATCGGCGTTGAACCCCTTCAGCTCGCGCAGCCGCTGGTTATAACGGCGGCGCGTGCGGTTGGTGCCGACCAGCACCTGGTCCGCCTTCAGCACCAATTCCTGGGTGACGTCTTCCTTGCCGATCACTTGCGCCGCGCCATAGTCGCCACGCATGAATTCGCGGCCCTCGCGCACGTCGAGCGCCAGCCTGATGATCGGGTTGTCTCGCGCCTGGCGATGGATTTCGGTGAGCAGAATGTCCGGCTCGTGGTCGGTGAAGAAGCCGCCGCCGGAGATTGGCGGCAACTGGCCGGGATCGCCGAGCACCAGGATCGGCGTGCCGAAGCTCATCAGGTCACGGCCGAGTTGCTCGTCGACCATTGAGCATTCGTCGATGACGACGAGCTTGGCGCGCGAGATCGGGCTCTGCCGGTTGAGCGAAAATGTCGGCGACATCGATGTCTTGCCGGTCACCTCGTCCGCTACCGATTCCTCGCCCTTCGGCCGGTAGATCAGCGAATGGATGGTGCGGGCATTGACCGCGCCCTTGGAACGCAGCACCTGCGCCGCCTTACCCGTAAACGCGGCGAATTGCACCTGGCCGTCGACATGCTCGGCAAAATAGCGCGCCAGCGTCGTCTTGCCGGTGCCGGCATAGCCGAACAGCCGGAACAGCTGCGGCTTGCCGGCTTTCAGCCAGCCGGCCACCGCCTTCAGCGCCTCGTCCTGTTGAGGAAAGAATTCCATCAGCGCGACAGACCGGATTCGCGAGGGAAAGACAAGGTGACTGCCGTCACCATCAATTTCATCGCCGGCAATCACGCCGCTGTGACAGGGTTAGGCTATCAGTGACGAACAGGAACGTAAAGAGAACAAGGCCAGGCGACCGCAGCTTACCCGGCCCGCTGTGGATCGTTCTCCAGCTGGATCGGCTTGCCATGCGGCGTTGCGTGCGCGGCGCGTTCCCAGGCAGCGGCGAGCGCATCGACGTCGCGCTTTCCGGCAACGCCCTTGGCCAAAAGCAGCTTTTCCAGCGCTGCCAGCCAGTGCTCGTAGTAATCGTGACCGTCGCGCGCGGCGCCCGGCCGCTTCACCTCTGCCGACAAAGCATCCGCCCATTCGCTCCACGAAAACAGCCCGTTGTCGTGCAGTGCTACCGTCATGGCAAAGGCCTCTGCTTGCCACGGCTCGGCAAACACAGGCGCCTCGACACCGGCGGGCAGCATGGCGGCGACTGAGCCCGTCTCACGCCGGCTCAAGGTAGCTCTCCCAGGCATCGATCGACACGACAAGTGTCGGATCGGCGCCCTCGCCCCAGATTTCGCCGCCGGTGAAGGACACCGTATAGACCCATTGCGGGTTTTCGCCCTGGCCGTGCGCATTGGTGTCGGGAAAGACAAAGCCGTCGCGCACAGCCTCGACGACGCCTCGCTTGCCGCGTGCATAGCGCGGCAGTCTGGTGTGGCCGGTCGGATGAAAGTTCCTGGTTCGCACGGGGTCGCCCGCCTTGAACCGCGCAGGCACGGCGACAGGCCGGTCGCAGTGCCCGCCCTTGGCCAGCACCGCCGGAACGTCCTTAGCCTTCAGCACCCGTTTGGGTGTCGCTGCCGGGTCGACTGCGTCGCCCGTAGCCAGGTCGCGGTCGCTGACGAAACCATGGCGTTTGAGCAGCACCTCCAGCGCCTTGATCCATATCTGGTAGTAGCTGGAGGCATAATAATCCGCTGGATGCAGCGATTCCCGCGCGTGCCGACTCTCGTCGATGGTCCAGGCGCCCATGGCGCCGGCGCACAACGTCACGCCCAGCGCCCGCCTTTCCCAATCGGCATGGAAATAGGGTTCGTCCGGTTCGGGCGCGACCGGCCCGAAACCCATCTGACCGCCGAGATCCTGCGGCCCGTTCATGCCGGTTCCCGCACCAACGCCGTGCCGATCATGGCATCGCGCGTCACCAGATCGGCGAGCCGTGCCTCATCCCAGCCCTCGGTGCCCCTTGGCTGCATAGGCACCACCAGATAGCGCAGCTCGGCGGTCGAATCCCACACCCGGATTGTTGTCGTCGCCGGCAAGATTAGCCCGAATTCCTCGAGCACGCCGCGCGGATCGATCACTGCGCGCGAACGGTAGGGCGGCGCCTTGTACCAGACCGGCGGCAGGCCGAGCACCGACCACGGATAGCAGGAACATAGCGTGCAGACGACGAGGTTGTGCGTGTCGGCCGTGTTGAAGACCGCCTGCATGTGCTCGCCTTGCCGGCCGGTGTAGCCGAGCGATTCGATTGCCGCCGTCGCATCACGCTTCAGCCATGCGGCAAACGCGGGATCAACCCAGGCTTTCGCCACCACCTTTGCGCCGTTGCGCGGCCCGATCTTGGTCTCGTAGGTGTCCACTATGGCATCAATCGCCGCCGGATCGATCAGGCCTTTGCGGGTGAGAATCGTCTCCAGTGCGCGCACGCGCGCCGCAAAAGGATCAAGCTCGTTGTCATGGTGGTGATTATGCGGCATGGCGTCAAATTACGATCGCGGACCCCCGGCCGCAAGCACCACGGCTTGGGCCAGCGCTATTCGGCTGCCGCCTTTTGCGGCACTGGTTCTTCCTCCTCGTCGAACAGTGACGGCTGGTCGACCGCTTCGACCGGCCTCGGCTCGCCCCGGCGCCGCGCCCACAGCCTGACCAGCCAGCCGGAAAAATGCTCCATGTAGACGTAGATGACGGGCGTGACGAACAGCGTCAGTGCCTGCGAGGCGACAAGACCGCCGACCACCGCCACGCCGAGAGGCTGGCGCAGTTCCGCACTGGCACCGGTGCCGAGCGCGATCGGGATGGTACCCATCAGCGCCGCAAGGGTGGTCATCATGATCGGCCGGAAGCGCATCAGGCAGGCCTTGTGGATGGATTCGACAGGCGACATCCCCTCGCGCCTAAGCTCGAGCGCCACGTCGATCATCATGATGCCGTTCTTCTTGACGATGCCGATCAGCATCAGGATGCCGATCACCGCGATCACCGACAGATCCATCCCCGCCAGCCGCAGTGCCACCAGTGCGCCCAGCACCGCCGATGGAAGCCCGGTCAGGATGGTGAGCGGATGGATGAAGCTCTCATAAAGCATGCCGAGCACGATATAGATGGTCAGGATCGCGCCGCCGATCAGCAGCCCCTGGTTGGAAAGCGAATCCTGGAACGTCTTGGCCGTGCCCGAGAAGGCGGTCGAGATCGTCGGCGGCATGCCGATCTTGTCCTTCAGCGCGTTGATGTGGCTCACGCTGTCGCCGAGGGCCACGCCTTGCGGCAGATTGTAGGAGATCGTCACTGCCGGAAGCTGGCCGAGCTGGTTGACGGTCAAAGCGCCGGCGGTCCGATCGACGCGGGCGAACGCGCCGAGCGGCACCAGGCTGCCGCTCGCCGTTCTCACCTTGATGGCCAGCATCCGCTCGGGCGACCACTCGATCTTCGGATCGAGCTCCATGATCACGTCGTAGCTGTCGGCCGAACCGAAGATGGTCGACACCTGCTGGGTGCCGAAACCGCCATAGAGGCTGGAGCGCAACGTGTCGGTATCGACACCGAGGTTCGCCGCCTTGTCGCGGTCGATCACCAGCGTCGCCTGTAGCGCGTTGTTCTGCAGGTCATTGGTGACGTCGGTGAAGGCGGCATGATCGGCGGCCATCGCATCCGTCAGCCTTTGCGCCCAGACGTTCGTCAGGCCGGTATCGAGGCCCTGCACGGCAAGCTGGTAGGCACTCGCCGAAGAACGCGCGCCGAGCCGCAGGTTCTGCACCGGTTGCATGTAGGTTTCGATGCCGGGCACATTGGCCAGCTGGCGCCGCAGGTCCGTAAGCACTTTGTCGATGTTCGGTCGGTGGTCCTTGTCTTTCAGCTGCACAAACAGTTGGCCCTGGTTGAGCGCATTGTTTCCACTGCCCGCCGACCAGCCGACATGCGCGACGTAGGGCGAATGGGTGAAGACATCCGCCACTTGCCCCTGCAGCTTCACCATCGCGTCAAACGAAATGTCCTGGCGCGCGATGGTCGTCACCGAGACCTGGCCGATATCCTCCTGCGGGAAGAAGCCTTTCGGCGAAATCTGGATCAGCCACACCGACAGCCCGGCGGTCACGAGGAAGACAAGGAAGACAAGGAAATTGTGGCGCAGACAGAATGTCAGCAGCCTGTCATAGCCCCGCATGAAGACGTTTTGTCTATGGTCCCCGCCGTGCGCTGCTTTCTGCTCGGCTTTCGATAATGACAACAGCCGCGAGCACAGCATCGGCGTCAGCGTCAGCGAGACGAACATCGACGCCAGGATGGCGACCGTCACCACCACCGCGAATTCGTTGAAGATGCGCCCGATCACGCCGCCCATCAAAAGCACCGGAATGAACACGGCGACCAGCGAGATCGAGATCGAGATGATGGTGAAGCCGATCTCGCGCGCGCCCTTGAGCGACGCCTCGAGGGCCGAGAGCCCGTCCTCCTCCATATGGCGGAAAATATTTTCCAGCATGACGATGGCATCGTCGACGACAAGGCCGACCGCCAATGTCAGCCCCATCAATGAGACGTTGTCGATGGAAAAGCCGAACAGGTACATCACGCCCAGCGTGGCGATGAGCGAAATCGGTACCGCCACCGCCGGGATGATCGTCGCCGTCACCCGGCGCAGGAACAGGAAGATCACCATCACCACCAGCGCGATGGTGAGCAGGAGCGTGAACTGCACGTCATCGACCGCCTCGCGGATCGATGTCGAGCGGTCGTTTAGCAACTGGATGCTCGCCGCTGCCGGCATCTGATCGTCGAAGGAAGGTAGCATCGCCTTGACGCGGTCGACGACGTCGACGGTATTGGCATCCGGCTGGCGCTGCACGGCCATGATGATGGCGCGGGTGCCGTCATACCAGCTTGCCGTCGTCGTGGTCTCGACCGAATCGATGACGCGGGTCACCTCGCCGAGCCGCACCGGATGGCCGTTCTTGGTGGCGATGATGATGTTGGAGAATCCCGCCGCATCGGTCAGCTGCGTGTTCGCGGTGATTGTCAGCTGCTGTTTGTTGTTCTTGAGCACGCCGAGCGGCGTGTTGCTGTTGGCCGAGGCGATGGCCGTCTGCAGCTGATCGATCGAGATGCCGCGAGCGGCGAGCGCCGTCGGATCGATCTGGACGCGGACAGCGTATTTTTGCTGGCCGTAAATCGAAACCTGCGCAACGCCGTCGATCGTCGACAGCGACGGCGAAATCACATTCTCGGCAAACGCGTCGAGATCAGTCAGCGGAATTGTGTCGCTGACCAGCGACATCAGCAGGATCGGCGCGTCGGCTGGATTGACCTTGCGGTAGCTCGGCGGGCTGGTCATCTCCGGCGGCAATTGTCGTTGCGTACGTGCGATCGCTGCCTGCACGTCGGCGGCGGCTGCATCGATGTCGCGGTTGAGTACGAACTGAATGGCGATCGAGGTCGAGCCGAGCGAGTTGGTCGTCGAGATCGAATCGATGCCGGCGATGGTGGCAAACTGCTTGATCAGAGGCGTTGCCACCGACGTCGCCATGGTTTCCGGCGAAGCCCCGGGCAGCGAGGCCGAGACGTTGACAACCGGAAATTCGGCGCTTGGCAGCGCCGCGACCGGCAGGAATTTGTAAGCAAATAGCCCGCCCAGAACCAGGGCGAACGACATGAGCAGCGTGGCGACGGGCCTGCGGATGCAGAATTCGGAAATCATGGCTGTGTTCCGCCCGTCCGGTCAGCCTCGGCAACCTTCGGAGCCGCCTGATCGCCGGTGCCGGTCGAAGCCTTGCCTTCGCGCACCGCCGCGCCGTTCTTCAGTTTGGTCTGACCCTCGACGACGACACGCTCGCCGCTTTTCAATCCTTGGCTAATTGCGGTGTTGGTGCCTTCTGTCAGCGCGACCTGCACGGGCCGCATTTCAACGGTGTTGTCCGGCTTGATCACATAGACGAACGGGCCCTTCTGGCTGGGCTGGACGGCGACCGTCGGAACGGACGTCATTTGTGGCATGATGCCGGCATCGAGCACGACGTTGACGTATTGGCCCGGCCATAGCGAAAGATCGGCGTTGGGCACACTGGCCCGCGTTGCGATCGTGCCGGACGCCGTGTCTACGCTGGAATCGACGAAATCCAGCGTTCCCTTGCCGATCGGCTTCGGGTCGCCGTCCTTGGTCAGCGTCACCGCACCTTGCTGCGGCGCTGCCAGCGCCTTGTGCAGCAAGGCAAGATCGCTTTCGGGGAGATTGAAGTTCACCTGCAGCGGGTCGACCTGCGTGATCGTCACCAGTGGAGTCGACGTGCTGCTGCCGTTGCTGGTGGTGACGAGATCGCCGACGGCGACGCTGACTGCGCCAAGCCTGCCGGAGATCGGCGCCCTGATCGTGGCGAAGCCAAGCTGGATTTGGTCCGCATCGATCGTTGCCTTGTCGGCGTCGACGGTGGCCGCGGCGGATTTCTGTGCCGCGACGGCCTGATCGTAGGTCTGCTGTGTTCCGGCCTGCCTGGCGACGAGATTTTTGGCGCGCTGAAGATCGGCCGTGGCGCTGGCAAGCAGCGCCTGGTCTTTTGCGAGCGTCGCCTGATCGCGTGCCAGTTGCGCCTTCAACGAGCGATCGTCCAGCGAGAAAAGAAGGTCGCCGGCCTTCACCATCTGTCCGTCCTTGACCGCGATTGCGACGATCTGGCTCGAGACCCGCGCGTTGATGCTGACCACGGCAGGAGAGGACACAAAGCCGATGGCATAGCGCCGGACCGGGAAATCGGCCGTCGAAGCGGTGGCGGCAACCACCGAAGTCGAACGAGCGGCATTTGCTGCTGCAGCGGGTTTGTCCGCCGCCGCCGTGGTCTGCTTCGCCGACAGCATCTGCTGAAGACCGGTCATTGCGGTGGGCGAAAAATAGAGCCACGCCGCCGCAAGGCAGGCTGCAGCGATCACCGCAAATACGATCTTTCCGCGCATCGACAAAAGGCCTTCTCAACGCGACACGCCGATTTCCGCTGGTCGCACTCTAGCTCAACTCGCAGCCTCTTGCCGCGATTTTGCCAGATAATAGAGGATGCCGAAGGCGAAAAAGGGCCAAAACCCGTCATTACGAAGATTTAATGTGCAGTGCACAATAAAACGGCAGCTAGCGCAGCATCGGCCACAATGTCGCCGCCAGCATCACACCCATGGCGATGTTGAACCATTTGAGCCGCGCCGTATCCGCCAGAAAACCGCGCAGCGCCATGCCGAAACCGGCCCAGGTCGAAATGCTCGGCAGCATGACGACGGCGAACGCGGCCGCGATCAGCACCACGGACACAAGCGGGCGTTCCGGGTTCGTATAGACGGCCATGGCTGTAATCGCCATCACCCAGGCTTTGGGATTGACCCACTGGAAAGCCGCAGCCTCGATGAAGCGCATCGGCTGGCCCTTCGCCTCGCCTTCGCCGCCGAGCGAGCGCGACATGGCGATCTTCCAGGCGAGATAAAGCAAGTAGAGGCCGCCGGCGATCTTCAACCCGGTATGCAGGACCGGAAAGGCCGTCAACACGGCGCCAAGCCCGAAGCCTACGGCAAGCAACAGCACGAGGAAGCCGAAGCCGATGCCGAGCATGTGTGGCACGGTTTTGACCAAGCCGAAATTCACGCCCGAGGCCAAAAGCATGAAATTGTTCGGACCCGGCGTGATCGAGGTCACGAAGGCATAAACCAGCAGAGCAAGGAATGCATCGAAGGTCATGGAGGATCGCAATGATCAATAATACTGAAATACTGACTTAAATCGATGAGGTGCTGAGTGCAAATGCAATTCGTTGGTCCACGCGCCCTAAGCGTTCCTTCATTTCTTAGGCCAATATCCGCTGAGAACATCTATCTGCGGTAGGCTGCACCGACCATAGATCTGAATCCGGGGCAGTTTCGCGCTGACGGCGCACGCGTCGCAGCCCTTTGCGTCTCGGCGTATTCTCCGGAATCTTGACGCTGTGCGCCAGACCCAGGATCGCCAGAACCTGAATGAATAGCCAGCCGAGATCGATCTGTCCGGGTTCCAGACCAAGCCGTGCAGACTCGGGAAACGCGTGATGGTTGCCGTGGAAACTCTCGCCGAACGTTACCAGCCCGAAACGCGGCAAATTGTATCCTTGCACGGCAACGTCGTCGACGCGCCATCCTTGCTCCCCATCTCGGTGCGCAAAATGCCCAACCAACCAATGCCCGGTAAGCGACACTGAAACGCGCACCGCGATTCCCCATACCACCCAATCCCAGCCGCCAAGCGCGAAAAAGAGGATCGCCCAGGGCAGTTGTTGCAGCATCCAGGTGCGTTCGACGAACTTGTAGAACCGGTCATTCCTGATCGAGGGTTCGATGACGAAGGTGGGTGGATTGCGCAAAGCGACCGCGCAATGCATCTGCCAGAAGGCATCGGTGAAAAATGGCCGACGATGGGCATGGAGATCGTGACATGCGGTCTGGCGCTGAGCCCAGTCACGAATATCGTGAGCATAGATCATCCCAAAAGGACCGGCCATGCCGACGAGCACGCCAAGGTAGACCAGCGCATGCTCGACCCAGATATGAACCTTGAACGAACGGTGGATGAGCAGACGGTGCATCCCCACCGAGTGTCCGGCGCAGATTGTCGCCGCCGTTGTCGCAACGAATAAGGCGAAGGCACTCCAGCTAAATGTCATCGGTCCCAACACAATGGCGGCGATCGTCATCGCCCCGACCCAGATCGACTTTGCCGGCACCCACACGACTTTGCCGTCTTCGGCGTCACTGTCCTGTTGGGAAATCATTCTGCCCGTGGATATGGTTTTCATCGGTACCCCTCCTCCTGCATGAACATTTCCGGACCACAGCCTTGCCTTCTGGCGCGTCTTCCGTTACTTAGGCAGTAAGCTAATCGTCTACTACTACGAATTAGGTATTTAGGCAATAGTCTAAATGAAAATAAGAAAAGCGGACCGAGGCGCAGCCAACGCCTCGGCATCACAAGGTGGCAGACAGTGATCGAAGATGCAGAGCACGCAGCGGATGCCGAAACGGCTGCTCACGCAAATGGCGCGATACAGCGCGTGTTTGAAGCGCTATCTTCAGCGCCCCGGCGCAAGATGCTCGCCTATCTTGCGCACTCTTCCCTAACGGCGGGCGAGATCGCGGCGCGCTTCGAGATGTCGAAGCCGTCGATCTCGCAGCATTTGAGCATTCTGGAGACGGCCGGGCTCATCGCCAAGGAGCGGCACGGACAGTTCATCCACTATTCTCTGGTCCAGAACAATCTTGTGAACACGCTGAATGGATTTGTTCAGGATGTCTGCCCGGTATCGCGCCCTATCAAGAGAGAAAGCAAAGAACTTGGTCGAGGCGAGGCAGCGCAAAGATCGCACTTGCGCAAATCTGAAAAGCCCTAGCGGCTTTGCATCGTTTTCATGAGCGCCTTGGCGTATCGGCAGGCGTCAAATTCCACAGCGATCTCGCAAGACTTTTTGTAAGCGGCCATCGCCTCGGCTTCGTCCACAGAGACGCCTTCACCATGCTGAAGGGCGCTGCCATACATGGTGCAACCCCAGGCATCGCCCTCATTGCAGCTCAGCTTGAATGTGCGATAAGGGCAAGATTCATTGGCACTACCGGCGGCAAGCAGTTTGTTTAGCCCAAGCCGACCCAAGAGAATTCCCGCGCCGCGATTTGTGCAGCCGCCGATACTGCCAGTAGCGCAGGCCTGGGCGAACATCTCCTCGGTCCATTGCTTGTCTTCTGGCGAGTGCTCCTGGATGACCCTGGCCGTCTCGAAACAGGCTTCGCCCCTGCGTCCGTCGAAACACCGCTTGGCACAGGCCAAGACGTCTTTCTCACAACCTTGGTAATCTATTCCCGGCGTGGAAAAGAGCGCGTCATCGACGCCCGACGCCCTGCGCCAAATATCGGCCGGGCATTGTTGGAAATAGTAGCTCGGTGTGCCCCTGCGGTCGATTTCTTCAAACAATTTCGGCAGCACTGACTTGTCGAATACCGGCTCCTGGCTGGCCGCCGCCGTCGTGACCGCAAGAACGATTGCGCCGGCGCCTGCTAGAATTGCCGCCGCGAGCATTATGATCACATCCCTTGCGGGCCGCGGTTCATCGCCGCCACTCCGGTACGGCAGATTTCAACCAGCCCGAGCGGTTTCATGATGGCGATGAACTGATCGAGCTTGGAGCCCTTGCCGGTGATCTCGAAGATGAAATGCTCGGTGTTGGCATCGATGACGCTGGCGCGGAATGCATCGGCGAGCCGGAGCGCCTCGACGCGGGCTTCGCCGGTGCCGGCGACCTTGACCAGCGCGAGTTCCCGCTCCAATGGCCGCTCCTGTCCGAATTCCTGCGACCGCACGGTGAGATCGACGACGCGGTGCACCGGCACGATGCGCTCGAGCTGGTGCTTGATCTGCTCCAGCACGTGCGGCGTGCCGCGCGTCACGATGGTGATGCGCGACAGGTGCTTTTCGTGCTCGGTTTCCGAGACCGTCAGGCTCTCGATGTTGTAGCCACGTCCGGAAAACAGGCCGATGACCCGCGCAAGCACGCCCGGCTCGTTGTCGACCAGGACCGAAAGCGTGTGGTTCTCTGGTTTTTCCGTCTCCTTGGCGATGAAATAGGCGGAGCCGGTCGGTTGCAACTGTGCGTTCATGACATCAATCTCGATTTCAAACTTTTGCGCTAATCTGCTGTTTTCGCACAGCTTCCTTGAACCAGGCTACACCAGTTCCCTGCCCTTGGCGTCGATAGCGTTGGCCACAGCTTCGTCCGTCGCCTCGTCCGGCAACAGCATCTCGTTATGCGCCTTGCCGGACGGGATCATCGGGAAGCAGTTGGCGAGCGTCGCCACGCGGCAGTCGAACAGGACGGGCTTCTTGACCGCTATCATCTCCTTGATGGCGTCGTCGAGCTCGTCCGGCTTGTCGCAGCGAATGCCGTGGCCGCCATAGGCTTCGGCGAGCTTGACGAAATCCGGCATCGCCTCGGTGTAGGAGTGCGACAGCCGGTTGCCGTGCAGCAGCTGCTGCCACTGCCGCACCATGCCCATATATTGGTTGTTGAGGATGAAGATCTTGATCGGCGCCTCGTGCTGCACCGCGGCGCTCATCTCCTGCATCGTCATCTGCACCGAGGCGTCGCCGGCGATATCGATGACCAGCGCATCCGGGTGCGCGATCTGCACGCCGAGCGCGGCCGGCAGGCCGTAGCCCATCGTGCCCAGTCCGCCAGAGGTCATCCAGCGGTTCGGCTTCTCGAAATGATAGTGCTGTGCCGCCCACATCTGATGCTGGCCGACCTCGGTGGTGATGTAGGTGTCGAGGTCCTTGGTCAGCGCATAGAGCCGCTGGACGGCATATTGCGGCATGATCACCTCGTGGTTCATCTTGTAGGCGAGCGAATCGCGCGCGCGCCATTTGGCAATCTGCTCCCACCACGGGTGAAGCGCCTTCTTGTCGGCCTTGGCGGTTGCCCGCCACAGCCGCACCAGATCCTCCAGCACGCGCCCGACATCGCCGATGATCGGCACGTCGGTGTGGACGTTCTTGTTGATCGAAGACGGGTCGATGTCGATGTGGATCTTCTTCGAATTCGGCGAAAACGCCGTCAGTCGCCCGGTGATACGGTCGTCGAAGCGCGCGCCGATGCAGAGCATGACGTCGCAATCGTGCATCGCCATGTTCGCTTCATAGGTGCCGTGCATGCCGAGCATGCCCATCCAGTTCTTGCCCGATGCCGGATAGGCGCCGAGGCCCATCAGCGTCGAGGTGATCGGAAAGCCGGTGAGGTCGACCAGCTCGCGCAGCAGATGACTCGCCTCCGGGCCGGAATTGATGACGCCGCCGCCCGAATAGATGATCGGCTTCCGGGCAGCCGCCATCAGCTCGACCGCCGCCTTGATCTTCTCCAGATCGCCCTGGACCTTCGGCTGGTAGCTAGTGCGCGGCGCCGTCTGCGGCGGGACATAGATGCCCTTGGCGAACTGAACGTCCTTCGGGATGTCGACGACGACCGGACCGGGGCGCCCTGTCGTTGCCACATGGAAGGCCTCGTGGATTGTTGCCGCGAGCTCGTTGACGTCCTTCACCAGCCAGTTGTGCTTGGTGCAGGGCCGCGTGATGCCGACCGTGTCGCACTCCTGGAACGCATCGGAGCCGATCAGCGAAGTCGGCACCTGGCCGGTCAGGCAGACCAGCGGGATCGAGTCCATCAGCGCGTCCTGCAATGGCGTCACCGCATTGGTGGCGCCCGGCCCCGAGGTCACCAGCATGACGCCGGCCTTGCCGGTCGAGCGCGCATAGCCTTCCGCCGCGTGGCCCGCGCCCTGCTCGTGGCGGACGAGGATGTGCTCGACCTCGTCCTGCTGGAAGATTTCATCGTAGATTGGCAGAACCGCGCCGCCCGGATAGCCGAAAACATGCTTGACGCCATTGTCCTTCAGCGCCTGCACCACCATTTCGGCGCCAGTCATTTCAGTTCTTGGCATTTCGCGCCGCTCATTCTGTCCACTGCTCATCGGTCTGGTCCCGTACTGTTCGCCATCTGGCGATTGCTGGTCGTTCAGTCGTATTTCGGGCAATAAAAAAGGCCCCCGAGGGAGCCTGTGTCTTGCGCATGGGAGGTCATCGCCCGGCGGTTACACCGCCTTGCCCACGCGCTTTCCTACGAGAATGAGTGCCTTTTTCATGGTGGCGGACAATAGAATTGGTTTGACGCCGCTGTCAACGGCGAATGTGCCCTTGGCCTGACGTCGGCACATCCGCCCATTGTGCACCCGCGCCGCCTTTCCGCCGCGCGGGTCTTCAGTTTCAGGCGCAGAGCACCACACCCCTCGCCTTGGCCCAGCGCTCGATGATCTTGCGCTCCTCGAGCGAGGCGAGACGGTTGCCGAAACCGCGCACCTGCACCGCACGGTTTTGCGGGTCGAGTTCGATCGTCAGCAACCGCTCGATCTTGCCGAGCGCCGAGCGCCGCAGCACCCAGATCGAGGCATTGCCGGCGATGCATTTGGCCGCGTATATCGAGACGCAATGATGCATCGCCCGGCTCTCGGCGACCAGATCCTCGGCTGTCTTCAACTGACGGATGAAGAAACGCTCGCCATGCGCCTTTGCCTCTTTGGTCGACGGCTGCCAGTCCCAATCGTCGAGGCGCGAGCCGTCCCAGGCGCGACCCTGCGACTGCGTCCCGGCAGTACGCGTGGCCCGCCCGGCAGCGCGGCGGCGCATTGCCTCGATGCGTTCGATCGCGGCAATGTCTCGGTGCCATTCCAGCATCTGCCGACGCAGCGAGGCGAGCGTGCGACCCTTCAGGCTGTACGCGGCATCGCGCTGGTGCACGGCGCCGATATAGTCGCATAGATCGTCGATCTCCTCCTTCGACGCGGGTTGCCCGCAGAAGAACCGTGTCACCTCGCGCCAGAAGGCCAGATCGTTACGTGGCGTGCGCGCGATTTTCGACTTGGCAAGTCGGGCCGCCAACCCGGAATCATCCGTGTAAGACCGGGCGATCGCCACCCAAAACGCCTCGTCGAACGTGAAATCGCCGGGCAAGTTCAAGAAGCAATGCACCTCCTTGCGAGACAGCCACGCACAGGCGCCCGCCTTGTAAAGCGAGTCACCACGCGCCACTGCGATATACCAAGCCTTGCGAAGCGCAATCTCGAGGGCATTCAACCCCGAGCTGTCCAGCCAGATCCCCTCGAGCGCGGCTGTAACCGGGTAGCGCGCATAGAGATGACGCGCCGCGGCCAGCCGCAGCCGCGCGGGGTCGCGCGTCTTCAGCTTTGGACGCCACAGCGCGCCGTCGCGGATCGCCATGCCGGCAAAGCCCCGACGTGCCTCGTCGAGCGCCCGCTCGAAATCCGGAGCGGGACGCGGGACGGGAAAAACCCGCCGCAGCGTTACGGCATATGCTTCAATGCGTTCGCGCTCGGCATCCTGCCTGCGCTGGATCATGGACTTTGCCATGGCCGTTCTTCCTGATTGGAACCCTGTCAGCCGCACGCAATTCCAGCGTCGGCACGGAATGTGTCGATCTGGATCGCCGGGTCATTGACAGGTCTCCTTTCAGGACGGATCAGAATGGGCGGCTTCTCTAAGCTCGCCGCCAATTTGACGCAAGAGCTATTCTTTCCATGCCCGCGATGGTCTGACGGTGTTGCAAAGGTGCATCGTTGTCGCCATCACCGTGTCCGGCCGACGCGTTTCCAGTAGATGAGGGTGCCTGTCAGCCCGCCATGCGGCTTCAGCGCATAATCCGGTATTTCGCCGGCCAGCGTGAAGCCGAGCTTTTCATAGAGGCCGGAAGCCCCCTCCTCTTTTGCCGTGTCGAGGACCAACAGCGTGCGGCCTTTCTCCACGGCAACGGCTTCCGCCGCCTCCATCAGGCGGGTTGCGATGCCCTTGCCGCGATAATCGAGGCGGGTCATCAGCTTGGCGATCTCGGCCCGGTGCGGCTGGTTGGGAGGGCAGTCGAGCAGCAAGGTGACGGTGCCGACCAGAGCCTCGCCGTTCCAGGCCCCAAGCACCGCCCTTTCGCCTCTGGCGGCCGCATGAAGCGACCTGTTCCAGAAGGCCGCGGCCATCTCCGGCGCCAGCGGATGCATGAAGCTGACCGAGCCGCCGGCAGCGACTGTCCCGATCAGCAGATCCGCCAGCATTTTTTGCGTTCCGTCAGTCCTGGTGAGTGGCCTGATTTCGATCGAACTCATGTGGTTCCCCTGCGCCGTCCGTCAATCGAAATGACTGATCCGCTTCCGCTTCCTGGCCCGCCGGATTTCCGCGATGCGATCGGCGTCTTCCTCTTGCAGATGTCGCCCGCGTTCCAGCAGTTCGAGCGTGTATTCCTCATAGGTCAGGCCCAGCCGCTCGGCCTTGTCCAGCCGCATCAGCATGATCTCGCGGCTCGGCACTTTCCATGCCTGGGCATGGGCGGTCCGCCAGGCAAGAAACACATAGGGCTCACCCTTGCCCCAGGGCGGACCGTTATAGTCGTCAAGCGGCGGACCGCCATTGTCGGAGCGTTTCGGACGGCGCGCCTTCACCTCAGCTCCTGGCCAACGCAACCAGATAGTCGGCGGCGTCCGGCCCCGGAGCGTGAAAGACGCAATCGGATGGCGCGCCGAGCGCCAGGCAGTCGCCGGGTTCGAGCCGGTGAACGATGTCCCCCTCGGTGAATTCCAGCCGCCCGGAGATCAGCCATATCTGTTGCCTGATGAAGGCATAGGACGCCGCCGGGAAACTTACCTTGGCGCCGGCCGGCAACTGTATCCGGATCAGTTCGAGGGGTATGTCGGAGACCGGCGAAAGATGCCGCCGCACATAACCCGTAGCCGGATCGCGCCAGAGCGGCTGGTCACGTTCGCGAAGCAGGCCACCGCCCTGCAATTCCGCCCTTGCGATCAATGTGGACAGCGTCATGCCGAAGGCGGCCGCAATGCGCACAAGGAGCGCCGCCGTCGGGCTGGTCATACCGCGTTCTACCGTGCTCAGCATGGCTTTCGAAACATCGGACCGCTCCGCCAGCTCTGCCAGGGACCAGCCTCGAGCCACTCTTTCGGCATGTATTCGTCTGCCGATGGTCGAGGAGATGTCGTTCGCTATATCATCCATTAATCCAATATATCGAAATTTTTCTACGGAGCAACGGCCGTTTCATCCATTTTTCGCAAACTCCTTAATGTCCGCTAAACCATCCGGCCTCATCCCACCTTAACCCCGTTCGCCTAGGCTCATCGCTTGGAAAAAGGGATCGGCGTGTCCATGCTCGTTGAACGCGAAGCCTCCATTGGGGAACCAACTTTGCTGGAGCGCCGCAGGGCGGAGCAGAACGACAAGCGCATTCTGGGCAATGTCGTGCAATGCGACGGCGCGCGCGCCACCATCAGCGCCTATGCCGACGATATCGAAGGCACGGTCACCGGCCTGTGGAGCGTCGGCAAGATGATCTCGATCAATCTCGGTACATCACGAACCGTCGGCCTGGTCTATGAAATCGGCAAGTCGGATCGTGCCTGGAGCAGCGAGGGCCAGAATCCGATCGAGGTCAGCATCGAATTGATCGGCGAGGTGCGCGACGGTGCCGAACCCGGCGCGAAGCCGATCTTCGACCGTGGCATCACAACCTACCCGCATATCGGCGCCATTGCCCATCGTATCCGCAGCCGCGACCTGCAGGCCGTCTACGATCTCGCCGGTCGTCATTCGATCACCATCGGCACGCTGTCGCAGGACGAGGCCATCGACGCCAATATCGCCATCGACGATACGCTGGCGCGCCATTTCGCCATTGTCGGCACCACCGGGGTTGGCAAATCGACCGCCGTGTCGCTGCTCTTGCGCAAATCGATCGCCGCCCGGCCCGACCTGCGCGTGCTCATCCTCGATCCACACAACGAGTTCGCCGCGTCGTTGCCCGAATATTGCGTCAGGGTCGATTCGACGACGCTCGACCTGCCCTTCTGGATGTTCAAGCTCGAGGAATTTGCCGAGGTGCTGTTTCGCGGCCGCGAGACGGTTCCGGAAGAGGTCGACGCCTTGCGCGATCTCATTCCCGCGGCCAAGAACCTCTACCGCAATCCGAACTCCGGCAACTATCTACGGCGCAGCACCGATGCGCTGACCGCCGACGCGCCGGTGCCCTATCGCATTGCCGACCTCATCAAGCTGGTCGACGAACGCATGGGATTGCTGGAAAGCAAGAACGATCGCCCGACCCTCAGGTCATTGAAGACACGTATCGAATCGGCGGCATCCGATCCGCGCTACCGTTTCATGTTCAACTCGCGCCTGATCGAGGACACCATCCACGAGACGATCGGCAACATCTTCCGCGTGCCGCATCACGGCCGCCCTGTGACCTGCTTCGAAATGGCCGGCATGCCGTCCGAGGTGGTCAATTCCGTATGCTCGGTGCTGGCGCGGCTGGCCTTCGACCTGGCGTTGTGGAGCGAGGGCCGCCTGCGGCTGCTCTTCCTGTGCGAGGAAGCGCATCGCTATATGCCGGCCGATCCGCGCCTCGGTTTCGCGCCGACGCGGCACGCGCTGTCGCGCATCGCCAAGGAAGGCCGCAAATATGGCTGCTATCTCGGCGTCGTCACCCAGCGCCCGGGCGAGCTCGACCCGACCATCCTGTCGCAGTGCTCGACGTTCTTTGCCATGCGGCTCGCCAACGATCAGGACCAGGCGATCATCCGGTCGGCGATTGCCGATTCCTCGGCTTCGACGCTGGCGTTCCTGTCTTCCATGGGCCAGCGCGAGGCCATCGCCTTCGGGGAAGGCGTGGCGACGACGATGCGGATGAAGTTTGAAAAGCTCTCCGAGGATTTGATCCCAGGCACGGCCAAGCGCGAGGACGCCTTGCCGTCCGAAACCGGCGACCAGGTCGACCTCGTGGCGATCGTCGAACGGCTGCGCAACGTGCCGAAATCACGACAGGCAATGCCTTTCGCGGAAGTCGTCGATTCGGGCCGGCAGGCCGGCGATTCGGACTATCGCAAGCCGTCGGCCGCACGCACCCAGCGAAACGACGATTTCGACTTGCGCTACGGCCTCAAGCCGGCGACCTTCGGCCTGCGTCCCCCAGAATGATTGAGCCGAGCGACTTTTAGGCAGCGCTCGCAGATATCAAAGCTGAGTTTCGATGGCTGTCTTGTCTATAACTGACCACACCTGGCGAATTTTCCCTCTCTGAAACTCATAAAATACGTTCTCGGCAAACGAAATTCTCTTCCCGCTTACATCGAGCCCAAGGAACGTTCCCCTTGGCGCGCAGTCGAAGCTTAGCCGGCTCGCTACATAAGGCGGATCGGCAACCAATAGCTGAATGTCGAAGTAAAGGTCCGGAATTTCGTCGAAGTCTCTCACCAACATTTCGAGATAGCCGGACAATCCGAGCTTGCGACCGTTGTGGGTCACTTCATCATGAACAAACCGCCCCAGATTTGGCCAATCCTGCTTGTTCAGGCATGCAATATAGCCTCGGTAAAGACCGGAGAGATCGGATTTAGTCACGGCAACACCTCTATTTCCGCCAAGCCCCGCAAAGGCAGCATCTCAGCTTGAATGGGTGACGTCGGTCTGCGTGCACCGGAAACACAGAAAACGATACCAGACGGCCGGCATCACGAATTCAATGACGGAATTTCAGGCACAGACGCGGTTGCGCCCTTGCCTCTTCGCCTCATAGAGCTGGCGATCGGCGCGGCGATAGAACTCCTCGGCGGTTTCCTTGCGATCCCAGACGGCAAGCCCGACGCTGGTGGTGATTTTCAGTCGGACATTGCCCGTCAGCACCGACATGTTGGCGATCGCCTTGCGGATGCGCTCCGCGAATTTGGATAGCAGCTCGGCGTCCATATTGGGCGTGACCACCGCGAACTCCTCGCCGCCCAGGCGCGCCACCACGTCGTGATAGCGTGTCATGTCCTTGAGACAGTTGGCGACCGCCCGCAACACCTCGTCGCCGACATCGTGGCCGTGGCTGTCGTTGACCTGCTTGAAATGGTCGAGGTCGAGGATCATCAGCCCTACTGGTTTCTCGATGCGACGGAACTCTTCGAGATATTCCTTCAGCGCATCGTCGAAATAACGCCGGTTCTGCATGCCGGTGAGGCTGTCGGTGAGCGCCGCATGCTCTAGCGTCTCCGAACGCGCG
This sequence comes from Mesorhizobium sp. M0408, assembly GCF_040321495.1. NCBI lineage: Bacteria > Pseudomonadati > Pseudomonadota > Alphaproteobacteria > Hyphomicrobiales > Phyllobacteriaceae > Mesorhizobium > Mesorhizobium sp. M0408. The sequence continues at coordinate 286,339 of NZ_JAMYRO010000004.1, forward strand.
CTGAGCGAAACGGTCATGGCGCGCAGCTTGCCTTCTTCCGTCGCCTGCTTTCGGATCAGCGGGTAGATGAAGAAAATGCCGAAGAACAGCGCAGTCGCCAGCAGCACGCCCGTCGCAAACAGCAGCTTGTTGAGATAGACGATTTCATCGAGTTCCGAAGGCGTATTGCTAATGTCGGCGGCCAGGGTTTGCAGGAGCCCATAGGCGTAAAGCGTCACCAGGCCGGCGGCCAGGATCACAAAAATAAAGACGAAAAAGGCTGATTCCGCCTTGTGGAAACGCATCTGCTCCCCGTTGGAAAGTTCGTAACGATCTTATGGCATGCGGGAACTTACGGACAGTTAACCTGGACAACTTCAACGCGAAATGTCCCCTCGGTGTCGACTTTTCAGGTTGCGCTCGAAGGAGGGAGTGAGAGTATCGAGTCGATCCCCTCACCAGGACGCAATCTCTGCCATTCCGGGCCCAATTGGTGCCTGAACCAGGTCGCCTGCCGTTTGGCATATTGCCGCGTCGCGGTTTTCGCGCGCTCGATGGCCTCGGGAAAACTGAAGGCGCCGGCCAGCGCGGCCTGAAGCTCGCGAACACCGATTGCTTTCATCGCCGGCAGGTCGGGATCGAGGCCGAGCGCTGAAAGCTGTTTCACCTCGTCCAGTGCCCCCTTGTCCAGCATGCGGTCGAAGCGAGCATCGATCCGCTCCACCAGCGCCGCTCGCTCCGGCTCGATGACGAAAAAGCGCGCGCTGCTCCTGTCGATCAACGGCCGGCCACGCGCGGCCTGCCAGTCCAGGATGGAACGCCCCGACGCGTCGAGCACCTCCAGCGCCCGCACGATGCGCTGGCCATCCGTCGGCTTAAGCATCATGCCGGCCGCAGAATCCTCGCGCAACAGGATGCGGTGCAATCTCACTGCGCCCTGTTCCTGGAGCTCGTAGCGCCAGCGATCGCGGATCGACTTCGGAATGTCGGGCATCTCCGAGATACCTTCCGTGAGCGCCCGGAAATAAAGCCCGGTACCGCCGACGAAAATCACTGGCCGCTCCGAGAGCGTGCCGTCGTCGATCAGCTTCGTGACATCACGCAACCAGGCGCCGGTGGAATAGGCGGTGGACGGATCGACGTGTCCATAAAGAAAGTGGGGGACGCGGGCGAGTTCGGCAGGACCAGGCCGCGCCGTCAGCACGTCGAGCACCGAATAGCCTTGCATAGAATCGGTGTTGACGATGACACCGCCATTGCGCTCGGCGAGGTCGAGTGCGAGCGCCGACTTGCCGCTGGCGGTCGGCCCGGCTATCAGGATCGCGTTCTTCACGCGGCCTTCGCCCGCCTGTCCGCTGGAATTTTCGATGCCGCTGATCGCCACGCTTCTATCCCATCCCGCCGGCCGCGCATTGACGCCGACGCTAGCGAATATGGCCTCGCGGTCGGTCGGCGCAAGCGCTGTTCGCTGGCTGGCCGAAGGCATCGCCTGCGAACTCGACTTGCCGGAGACCGCCGACGCTTCCGAAATAACGGCGCGCCTGCAGGCCGCGCTTGCTTCCGAACCGATCGACGTGGCCGTCCAGCCGGCTGAGAACAGGCGCAAGAAGATCCTGATCGCCGACATGGATTCGACAATGATCGACCAGGAATGCATCGACGAGCTTGCCGACGAGATCGGCGTCAAGGATCGCGTCGCCGCCATCACGGCGCGATCGATGAACGGCGAGATCGCATTCGAGCCGGCCTTGCGCGAGCGTGTGGCGCTGCTCAAGGATCTCGATGCCGCAATCATCGACCGCATCATCGACAATCGCCTGACGCTAGCCTCCGGCGGCCGCACGCTCGTCCAGACAATGGCGGCCAATGGCGCCTGGACGGCGCTGATCTCCGGTGGTTTCGACATCTTCACCACCCGCATCGCAGCATTGCTCGGCTTTCACGAAAATCGCGCCAACCGCCTGATCGAGCAGGATCGCCGCTTCACCGGCTTGGTCGCCGAACCGATCCTCGGCCGCGCCGCCAAGGCCGAAGCCCTTATCGAGATTTCCGCCCGCCTCGGCCTGACGCCTGCCGATGCCATTGCCGTCGGCGACGGCGCCAACGATCTCGACATGATCCGTCTTGCCGGCATCGGCGTCGCCTTGCATGCCAAGCCGGCCGTGGCAGCCGAGGCAAAGATCCGCATCGACCACGGCGACCTCACCGCCTTGCTTTATCTGCAGGGTTATCGCCGGGAGGAATTTGTCGAATGACGCCGATCCGCACCGAGCGCCTGATCCTGCGCAACTGGGGAGATCGTGACCGCGAGCTCTTCCATCGCATCAATTCCGACGAGCGCGTCATGGAATTCTTTCCGTTTCGGCGCGACCGTGCCCAGTCGGACGCCAAGATGGAGGAGTTGCGCGCGGCTATCGATCGCGACGGCTTCGGCTTCGCGGCCGCTGAGATCGCAGCCACAGGTGAATGCATCGGCTTCGTCGGCATAACCCGAACCGATCATTTGCCATTCCTGCCGCCCGGCACGATCGAGATCGGCTGGCGGCTGGCACCCGAATTCTGGGGCCGCGGCTATGTCACCGAAGCAGCCGAAGCCTGGCTGACCTATGGCTTTGAAAGACTTGGCCTCGACGAAATCGTGTCCTTCGCAGTCAAGGATAACAGCCGGTCCACTGCCGTCATGGAGCGCCTGGGCATGATCGCCGACCCGGCCTCCGACTTCGACCATCCCGGTGTTCCGGACAGCCACACCGCACTCAGGCGACATGTCTTCTACAGGCTGCCACGCACAGACTGGCAGGCAAGAAAAAGGGCGGCCCGCTAGCCGCCCTTTTTCGTTTCAAGATCAGAGTGTTGCAGGCTCTTCCGGACTCAATCCATCCGGATTGTCACAAACCTCAGCTCGCCGGTCTTCGACGCCAGCATCAAAAGCGCGTTCTTGCGCCCCTGCTCCTTCAGCGCGCCGATCCGGTCCATGACGTCCTTGGGCGTGGCGACCGATTCCTGCGCGATCTCGGTGATCACCTCGCCCGGCTGGATGCCGCGTTCGGCTGCCGCCGAATCCTTGGCGACGTCCGTCACGACGACGCCGGAGACATCGGTGGCGATGCCGAATTTCGTGCGCGTCTCCTCATTGAGCTCGCCGATCGTCATGCCGAGCACGGCAGCCGTCGAAACCGCAGGCGCCTTGTCGGCATCGTCCTGGTCGGTGTTGCCGTTTTCACCGCCGCTGGCAAGCTTTTCGCCGTCCTCGAGCCGGCCGAGCGTCACCTTGACGGTCTGCTCGACCCCTTTGCGCACGATGATCACGTCGACCGCCTTGCCGACCGGGCTCTCCGCCACGACGCGCGGCAGGTCGCGCATTTCATGGATGTCCTTGCCGTCGAATTTGATGATGACGTCGCCGGCCTGGATTGTGCCGTTGTCGACCGGCCCGCCCTTGATGACGCCGGCGACCAGCGCGCCCTTGGCGGTCGCCATGCCCAGGCTTTCGGCAATGTCGTCGGTCACCGGCTGGATGCGCACGCCGAGCCAGCCGCGCCGCGTCTCGCCGAACTGGCGAAGCTGGTCGACGACGCCCGAGGCAAGCTGCGACGGGATCGAGAAGCCGATGCCGATCGAGCCGCCCGATGGCGAGATGATTGCCGTGTTGATGCCGATGACCTCGCCGCTGCTGTTGAACAGCGGTCCGCCGGAATTGCCGCGGTTGATCGCGGCATCGGTCTGGATGAAGTCGTCATACGGGCCGGAATTGATGTCGCGATTGCGTGCCGAGACGATGCCGACCGTCACCGTGCCGCCGAGACCGAACGGATTGCCGATCGCCATCACCCAGTCGCCGACACGCATCGTGTTGGAATCGCCGAACTTCACCGCCGTCAGCTTGTGCCCTTTCGGATCGACCTTCAGCACCGCGACATCGGTCTTGGTGTCGGTGCCGACCAGCGTCGCCTTGAGCGTCACCCCATCGGAGAAATTCACCTCGATGTCGTCGGCATCGGCAATGACGTGGTTGTTGGTCACCACGATGCCCTGCTCGGCGTCGACCACGAAGCCGGAGCCCAGCGACTGCACCTTTTGGCCGCCGCCGCCCTTGTCGCCGCCACGGTTCTTGAAGAAATCGTCGAAGAAGTCCTGGAAGGGCGAGCCCTCCGGCAGCTGCGGCATCGGCACTGCGCCCGGCCCCTCAGTGCCTTTAACAGTCTGCGACGTCGAGATGTTGACCACGGCGCCAAGCAGGCCGGCGGCGAGATCGGCAACCGAGGGCGGCCCGTCGGCTGCCATCGTCGGCGCCACGAACGACGGAACGGCAACGGCGCCGACCAGAAGCGCAGCGGCCCCGGCGATGAACGTCCGCCTCGCTGCACGCAGAAGGGTGGTGGATGTCATCGAAAGGCCTCCGGGTGTTCTGAAAAAAACCGCTTCGGCAAAAATGCCGGTCCGCGTCATGTTGGCAAGAAATAAGGCACGTTTGCGGCTATGGCTACCGCCAGAGGATAAATCCTCCGTTACGCCGGCGCCCCTGCACCGGCCCTACTGGCCGGTGCCTGGCTGTGCCGCCGGTGCGGCGGGAGCGGCAGGTGCTGGCGCTGGTGCCGCCGGTGCCACAGGCGTTTCCTTGCTGTTCGGGTCGCGGAAGAAGCGGAAGAACTCGGAATTCGGCGACAGCACCATCGTCGTTCCGGCGCTGTTCAGCGCCGTGCCATAGGCATTCATCGACCGATAGAAATCGAAGAAGGCCGGATCGCGCAGATAGGCCCCGGCAAACGTGGCACTGCGCTGGGCTTCACCTTCACCCCGCAGGATTTCAGACTCTTTTTGCGCTTCGGCGACGATTTCGACCACTTCGCGGTCGGCGCGAGCCCTGATCCGCTGCGCTGCCTCGTTGCCGCGCGCTCTCAGCCGCTCGGCTTCGGCGAGACGTTCGGCCTTCATGCGGTCGAAGGTCTGCTGCGAGACTTCGGCCGTGAGATCGGTGCGGCGGATGCGGACATCCTCGATCTGCAGGCCAAGCGAGGTGGCATCGGGCCTCAGCTGATCGCGCACCTCGCGCATCATCACCGCGCGCTCTTCCGAGAGCGCCGCCTCGAAGTCTCGCAGGCCATAGACGCGGCGCAAGGCGGCGTCGAGACGCGTCCTAAGCCGGGCCTCGGCCAGTTCGATCTGGCCGGACACCGCGGCGCGGAACACGCGCGGATCCGAGATACGATAGGCGATAAAGGCATCGACTTCATAGAACTTGCCGCCCGAAACCTGGACGCGGATGTTGTCGAGGTCGAAGCGCAGGACCCTGTTTTCGATCAGCTGGACGGTGTCGGCATCGAAGAAGGAGAATGGCGCCTTGAAATAGATGCCCGGCTGGTTCTTGACGTCGACGATTTCGCCGAACCTGAGCACCAGCGCCTGCTGGCGCGCATTGACGACGAAGACCGACGAATAGAGCAGGAACAGGATGACCGCGGCGATGACCGCAATGACGGGAAGACGGTTGGCCATCACTGGTTTCCTCCGGTGGCCGGTGCCGGCGCCTTCTGCTGCAATGCCGGCAGCGGCAGGTAGGGAACGACCCCTTGCCCGTTGCCTTGCTCGACGATGACCTTGCTCGAATCCTTCAGCACCCTCTCCATCGTTTCCAGGTAGAGTCGCTTGCGCGTCACCTCCGGCGCCTTGGCATATTCGTCATAAACCGAGATGAAGCGCTGCGCCTCGCCTTCGGCCTCCTGCACGACCCGGTTTTTGTAGGCGGCCGCGTCTTCGCGGATCTGTGCGGCCGCACCGCGTGCCTGGCCGAGTTTCTGATTGGAATACTGATTGGCCTGCTCGACGAACTTGTCCTCGTCCTGCTCGGCGCGCTGCACCTCGTCGAACGCGTCTGCCACCTCGCGCGGTGGCGCGGCGTCCTCGATCGAAATGGCGTTGACGTTGAGGCCGGCCTTGTAACCGTCCAGCGTGGTCTGGATGATCTCACGCACCGACGCCGCGATGCCTTGCCGGTCGTCGCGGAAAATGTCTTGCGCCGGGCGCCGGCCGACCGCTTCGCGCATCGCGCTTTCGGCGACCTGCTGCAGCATGCCGTCCGGGTCGGACACGTCGAACAGATAGGCCTTAGGGTCGGAGACCTGATAGGCCACAGAGAACTGCACATTGACGATGTTCTGGTCGCCGGAAAGCATCAGGCCATTGCCGCTGGAACTGCCGCCGCCGATACTGACAAGCTGCTCGGCGATGTTGGCGGTCTCGACCGTTTCGATGGGCCACCAATGGAAATGCAGGCCAGGCTGCGACAGCTCCGCCTTCGGCTTGCCGAACCTGAGTTCCACCGCAACTTCGTCGGGCTGCACGGTGTAGACCGCCTTGAACGCCCATAGCACCACCAGCGCCGCGGCAATCAGCCCGAACACGGCAGGGCTCGCGCCACCGCCGCCCGGCAGCGCGCGCCGCAACCTGTCCTGCCCGCGCCGGATGATATCCTCGAGATCGGGAGGCGAGCCCTGCGGGCCGCTGGGTCCTTTTGGTCCCTGACCCCAAGGCCCCTGATTGTTGCCGCCGCCCCACGGGCCGCCGCCGCCGCTCTTGTCGTTCCAGGGCATGAATGTCCTTTCGCTTGGAATTCCCTCAAGCGCCGGCTCACCGGCGCAAAATCCAATATTATTATTCTATAGGGATGCAGCGGCACGCTTTCAACGCGATCGGCTGCCGCCACTGTCCGCCTTTTGGGTCCATCTAGACCTGTCGCGACCCCTTTGTCGCCTTCAATGCACGTCGCGGCGCCGCTCGTAAACCGAATAGCGTGTCGCATGGCTGTCCTTTTCGCCAGCCTCCACCTCCTGCGAGCGGACGATCCGCCACAGCGCCGGATCGATCGGCGGGAAATGGGCATCGCCGTCGACCGCGGCCAGAACATGGGTCACGTGCAGCCGATCGGCCAACGGCAGCGCCTGAGCGTAGATCTCGCCGCCGCCGATGACGCAGATCTCGTCGGCGCCGGCCATGCAGCGCCCGCGCACCGTCGCCAGCGCGATTGCGTCCTCGATCGAGTGCGCGACTTCGACGCCCTCGGCGCGCCATGCCCTATCTCGTGTCACCACGATGTTGAGCCTGCCCGGCAATGGGCGGCCGATGCCTTCATAGGTCTTGCGGCCCATGATGATGGGCTTGCCCATCGTATCGGCTTTGAACCGCTTGAGATCGGTGGACAGCCGCCACGGCAACCCACCCTCGCGCCCGATCACGCCGTTCTCGGCGATGGCGACATAAATCGCGAGGTCCATCAGCCGCCGTTTCCGCCATCGGATGGCTCCAGCAGCAATATGTCGATATCGTGCTCGGGGTAGAAGTTATGCGCCTTCATCTCGAACGTCGTCGGTCCGATCTTCCTGACGTTTTCGCCGCAAAACGAGACCAGGTTCTTCGCATCGCCCTTGTCGACGGTCAGCTTGAAACTGCCGATGTTTCCCGACGCCCAGTTGCCGCCCGTGGTCAGGATATAGGCGATGCGGTTCTCGAAATATTTGGGGTAGCCGTCGGGATCGTCCTTGGCTGCCTTGCGCACGGCATTCTCGAAGGCATCGTCCATGCAGTAGCGTGTCTTGTAGGCGGCATACTGACCCTGGAACTGGCCGTCATAGAAGAAGCTGACCGAGGAGGTGCCGCCGACGCTCGGCTTGTAGCGATGCGAGACATGGACCGCCTTGTTGGCCGGAAACGTCGAGCGCCACCAATAGGTCGAGCGCAATTGCCAGAACGGCGTATAGACGGTCTTCATGCCCGAACCGTCGTCGGCAGTGTCCTCGATGATGATGCCGCGGTTGACCCAGTCGTCGGCGACCGCTTGCGGCAGCTTTGCCAGCGCTGCCTTGGCCGCATCGCCGAACGGATAGAACGGCACGCCCTGCGCCTTCAGGTCAGCGCCGATGTCGATGCCGAGCGCGACCACCTTCTGCTCGAGCTGCGGCTTTGCCGGCACCCCGTCGATCGTCACTTCGAAGCCGAGGAAATTGTCGCTCTGCGCCTCCGGAATCGCCGGTATTTCTTCGGGGTCGCCTTCGATGTCGGGCATCGGAAAGGCGACGATCGCATCGACATCCTTGTCGGTGTTGTTGCGGAAGACGTAATCGACCATCACTTTTTCCGGCGAGATGTAGAGATCCTCGCTTTCCATCGCCACCGCATCGCTGCGCGAAAGGATCAGCCCACCGGTGCCGAGTTCGGCGACCGAATCATTGGCGAGCGCAGGCGTAGCCGAGAGCGCCAAGGCTGCGGTCAGGACGTAACGGAACATGGAAACTCCCCCGGCGAGAATGCCAACATGACTCTAGCTGTTCAATGTGGCGTTTCAAAGCCTTTCGGCAAATGCGCCGGCGCCTGCCGGCATGTCGTGTCGGTCTAGACACGCCGGTCCCGATCGGGCAGGAGTTCGCCCATGCGCAAGCTTCTCGTCATCGGCATCGGCGCCGGCAATCCGGAGCACATGACGGTCCAGGCCATTAACGGTCTCAATCGGGCCGACGTGCTGTTCATTCCCGACAAGGGCGCCAAGAAGAACGATCTCGCCGAATTGCGCCGCCAGATCTGCGACCGCTTCGTCATTAATCCGAATTCGCGCCGTGTCGAATTCGAGGTGCCGGTGCGCGCCGAGCCGGCGCCTTCCTACCGCTCGACCGTCGACGACTGGCACGAGGCGATCGCCGCGATCTACGAAGGCCTGATCCGCGCCGAACTCCCTGAAGATGGCTGCGGCGCCTTCCTGATCTGGGGCGATCCGTCGCTCTACGACAGTGCGCTGCGCATCCTCGACCGCGTGCGCCTCAGAGGCAATGTAGCGTTCGAGCTGGAGGTCATCCCTGGCATCACCGCCATCCAGGCACTCGCAGCCAGCCACAAAATGGCATTGAACCGGATCGGCGACGCCATTTTGATCACCACCGGCCGCCGGCTCGCCGAGGAAGGTCTGCCCGAAAACGCCGGCAGCACCATCGTCATGCTGGACGGCAAATGCGCCTTCAACACGCTGGACGACAACGACGTCACCGTCCACTGGGGCGCCTATCTCGGGACGCCCGACGAGATCGTCATCTCGGGCCGGATTGGCGACGTCGGCGACAAGATCGTGAGCACCCGTGAGCAGGCCCGCCGGAAAAAAGGCTGGATTATGGACACCTATCTGCTGCGCAAGCCGGGCGAGCCTAAGAAGTAACAGGGATCACACGCGGCATGAATTCCGCCGGCGTCACGCTGCGTCGATCTCGGCCTGCAGCGCCTCCATATGCGCCGCCGCTGCTGAAGACGCAGCCCGCTCGATCGCGCGGAAGCGGCTGACCACAGCAAGCCCAACCGATGTCAACTGGGCGCCACCGCCTTTTTTGCCGCCCGTCTGTGCCGCAACCAGCGGCTTGCCGAACACGCGGTTCATGTCTTCGACCAGATCCCAGGCGTGCTTGTAGGACATCTCCATGCCGCGTGCCGCGGCCGAAATCGAGCCGAAGGCGGCGATCTGTTCCAGAAGCTCGATCTTGCCTGGTCCGATGCGGCCATCTGGATCGAGATTTATCCGCAAACTCAGCGACGGCATTTGCTCCTCCGCAGTCACGCCATTCTACAAGTTCTGCAGCGATACCGCTATTCCAAAACGATATAGCGAATCATCGGCCGTTCACTCATCCGCCTCGGCGGGCAGGCCGGCGCCGGTATTCGCCCGGTCGAAGCTCACCGTCTTGACCACGGCGAAGACCTGTCGACCAAGCCGAAGCCCCAGTGTCTGCCGCGACTGTTCGGTGATGCGGGCAAGCACGGTTGCGCCATTGCAGTCGAGGCCAATCTCGACCGTAGGCCCTTCGCTCGGCTCTATCGCCACGATCGTGCCCGGCAATATGTTGAGCGCGCTGAGGCCAACCGGCTGCTCGATGGCGATCATCACGTCGCGGGCACGGATGCGGACGCGCACCGGCGCACCGACTGGCGTTGCCAGAAGCGGCACCCGGATCTCGCCCGCCAATGAGCCTAGCACCGTCATGCCAAAGGCTTCGTCGTGGCGCAGAACCGCGGTATCCAGCACGGCACCGCCCTCGCCGCGCTCTTCGGCCGGCAATAGATCCAGACGCTGCATGATCGCTCCGGTCGGACCGGAAGCGGCGACCTTTCCTTGCATCAGCACCACGACGTCGCTCGCCAGCCGCGCCACTTCGGCGATCGAGTGGCTGACATAGACGATCGGGATTTTCGTCTCGTCGCGCAGCCGCTCGATATAAGGCAAGATCTCGGCCTTGCGCCCCTCGTCGAGCGAAGCCAGCGGCTCGTCCATCAGCAGCAATTTCGGACTGGCAAGCAGCGCCCTGCCGATTGCCACACGCTGCTTCTCGCCACCGGAGAGTTTTGCCGGCCGCCGGTCGAGCAAATGGCCGATCCCGAGCAGTTCGACCACGCCATTGATGTCCGCGTAACGCTCAGCAGCCGGCGTGAACCAGCGGCCATAGCGCAGATTGCTCGCCACGCTCATATGCGGAAACAGCCGCGCATCCTGGAACACCATGCCGATCCGCCGCTTGTGCTTCGGCACGAACAGGCCGGCGTCGCTATCGACCAGCACGCGGCCCTCGGCCGCGATACGACCTTTGTCGGGGCGGATCAGCCCGGCAATCAAATTGATCAGCGTCGTCTTTCCGGAGCCGGAAGGCCCGAACAGCGCAGTCAGCCGCCCGGCGCTTTCGAAGCGGGCATTGACGGTGAAACCGCCAAGCCGGTGGCTGATGTCGACCTGAACCGTCATTCGATGTCCATCCGCCGGCCGACGCGCCGCGCCAGCACTTCCGAGGCAACAAGTGCCGCCATCGAGATGACGATCGAGATCAGCGTCAGCCTGAGCGCGCCGGCGTCGCCGCCGGGAACCTGCGTGAAAGTGTAGATCGCCGACGGTAGCGTCTGCGTCTCGTTCGGAATGTTGGAGACGAAGGTGATCGTCGCGCCGAATTCGCCCATCGCCTTGGCGAAGGAGAGGATCGCACCGGCGATCAGCCCGGGCAGGATCAGCGGCAGCGTGATCGTGCCAAATACCCATAGCGGATTGGCGCCGAGCGTGCCGGCGGCCGCCTCGATTTTGCGGTCGACGGCCTCGATAGACAGCCGGATGGCCCGCACCATCAGCGGAAAGCCCATCACGCCGCAGGCGAGCGCGGCGCCAGTCCAGCGGAAGGAAAAAACGATGCCGAAATGTTCGGCCAGGAAAGCGCCGGCCGGACCACGCTTGCCGAAAGTCAAAAGCAGCAAATAGCCGGTCACCACCGGCGGCAGGATCAGCGGCAGATGCACCAGACCATTGAGCAGCGTCTTGCCCCAGAACTGGCCGCGGGCAAGCACAAGTGCGATCAGAATGCCCGGCGGCAGGCTGGCAATCATCGCCACGGTCGCCACCTTGATCGACAGCCGGACCGCATTCCATTCGTCGGGAGCGAGATCCAGCAGCCAGTTCATGTGCGGTGCCGTACGTCAGTTGCTCGGCGCGAGGATTGTAAAACCTTGCGCCTTGAAGAGTTCGCCAGCCTTGGCGGATTGCAGGCATTTCAGGAATGCCGGGGTATCCCTGCTCTTCGAATCCGCAAGCTGGGCGACTGGATAGATGATCGGCGGATGGGTACCCGCGGGGAAAGTGCCGACCACCTTCACGCCAGGCTCCGCATGCGCATCCGTGGCGTAGACGATGCCGAGTGCTGCCTCGCCGGTCGACACCAGCTTTAGGGCGGCGCGGACATTCTCGGCCTGCGCCACCTTGCCTTCGACCGAAGACCAGGCACCGAGCGATTCGAGGGCTGCCCTGCCGTATTTGCCTGCCGGCACAGCTTTGACATCGCCCATGGCAAGTTTGCCGTCACCGACGAGCTTGGCAAGATCGAAACCCTTTTCGATCCTGGTTTCAACCTTGGAATCCCGCGGCGCAACCAGCACGATCTGGTTACCGAGCAATTTCACTTCGGTGCCGGGCTTGGTCAGCTTCCTGTCGGCAAGATATTTCATCCAGTCGAGATCGGCCGAGATGAACAGGTCTGCCGGCGCGCCGCTTTCAATCTGCCTGGCCAGCGCCGAGCTCGCCGCGTAGGAAATGGTCGCCGCCTCGCCGACATCGGCCTCGCAGGCCTTGTTGACGGCATCGAGCCCATCCTTCAGGCTCGCCGCGGCAAACACGACCACCTTGTCATCGGCATGGGCCGACGGCACCGCGGCCATCAGCATGGCGGCGAGACCCGCGATGGCAATCGTCGTCGAACCTTTGCGCGCCAGCATGAAACTCTCCCCGTCTCGGAACGCCCGAAGCCGCCCATCGATATATCCATGTGAACATAACAAGGAAAGGCTCTTTACCGCCGACGGCATTCTGAGCTGAGGTTTTCCCGGCCTGCGATAATCTTCGTTGGATACAGCGGTACCGAGGCCGAAGGAAATATTCACATGAAAATCAGCGACCAGGGATTGCGCGTCAAGTCGACGTCGGCCAATCAAGATGGATGCTGACAACGCCCGAAGGCGCAGCCGCAGTAGGCAATGTCGACATGCACGGTCAGCTATGGTGCTAGACCGCGATCGGCGCCTTGATCGTCGCGTCGGCGAAATAGTTCTCGAGCCGGAAATCCTCGAAGCGGAAGGCAAAGAGATCCTTCACCTCGGGATTGATCCACAGCGTCGGCAACGCCTTGGGCGTGCGCCGCAATTGTTCGCGCGCCTGCTCGAAATGGTTCGAGTAAAGATGCGCGTCGCCGAGCGTGTGGATGAAATCGCCGGGTTTCAATCCGGTCACCTGCGCCACCATCAGCGTCAGCAACGCATAGGAAGCGATGTTGAACGGCACACCGAGAAAGATATCGCCCGAACGCTGGTAGAGCTGGCAGGAAAGCTTGCCTTCCGAAACATAGAACTGGAACAGGCAGTGGCAGGGCGGCAAGGCCATGGCCTCCACCTCGGCCGGGTTCCACGCCGAAACGATCAGCCGCCGCGAATTAGGATTTTTGCGTATCTCCTTCAGAAGATTCGCAATCTGGTCGATGGCGCCGCCATGGCCGTCCGGCCACGACCGCCATTGTTTGCCATAGACCGGGCCGAGATCGCCGTTCTCGTCGGCCCACTCATCCCAGATCGAGACGCCGTGATCGTTGAGATATTTGATGTTGGTGTCGCCGGCCAGGAACCACAAAAGCTCGTGGATAATCGACTTCAGGTGCAGCTTCTTGGTGGTGGTGACCGGAAAGCCGCGGGCCAGGTCGAAGCGCATCTGGTAGCCGAATACCGAGCGCGTTCCGGTGCCGGTGCGGTCGCCGCGATCGGCGCCGTTTTCCAGCACATGCTTCAGAAGGTCGAGATACTGGCGCATCGGCTCCGGTCCGATTCGGGTTGTCAGCCATCATAGCCGAATGACCGTCGGCCGAACACAGCAAAGCGAGACGATTCCAGCAGAAGCCTCACCAGCACCGGCGGCGAGGTTGCTCAGAGCGAGCCGAGCATGCCCAGATCCTTGGCGACGAGGTAATAGAATGTCACCCGGCTCTTGCTGTTGTCGGCCGCCATAGCCTTGCAGGTCTTTTCGATAGCCGCATCCGCCTTGGCACCGTCGGTGACGCCGAGCTTGCCGGCGACCCAGCTGTTCCTGACGCGCTTCAGTTCCTCCGGGTCGGTGCAGGACACCAGCGAGGAATCGCGGTTCCTGAGCGCGATGCCCAGATGCTTGACGATCTTGGCGACCGCGTCGGCATCCGCCGCCGCATCATATTTCTTTACGTCTGCGAGATAATCGGCCATCGAATTTCCCCTCGTCGGCGCCACGGGATCCGGTCAGTGAGGATCGTGGCGCGCTGCCGCAAGTATGCGCTAGGTCTCCTCACCGCCACAAAGCTTCGGTTGAGACCGGCTGCAAGTCAACCCCTTGATGATCCACTTTGACACGGACGAAAGTGGCATTCCGGCCTTTCATTTTCCACCGTCAGTCCCTATATTCGCCTCGTCGGCTCGACCGACTATGGCGATAAACAGGCGATGAAATAAGCCGTTCGGACCCGGGGGCGGTACCCGGCGCCTCCACCAAAAACCGCTGCTCAGGAGCGGCTTTTGCTGGGGGCGAAATAGGATCGACGAAGGTGTAAAGATCGTACTTTTGCCCGGCATTGTACCACCGTTATCGGGCTAAACTTATAGTTGCCAACGACAACTATGCGGAAGCACGTCTCGCCGCGTAAGCGGTGCGATAGCTTCAATTCAAGCCCTAGTGGTTCGCACTTCTAGGCGGGGTTCGGAGGTACCTGGCAACAGAAACCTCCATTTCTCCCTCTCGACATATGCAGAAGCAGGCCCCGCCGGCCGGGCTTTCATGTGCCCTGACGGGTCCAAAAAACCCCTGTCTTCATACTTCCCCATCCAATCCATGGATCAGAAATGCGAAACGATTCCAATCGGTTTTTCGTGCTGACCGGCGGTCCGGGCTCAGGCAAGACAACGTTGATCGACTCTTAAGGTGGCAGGCCTCGCACCTCGGGCGAAGCCGGGCGCAGCATCATCACGACGAATTGGCGATAGGCGGCAAGGCCCTGCCCTGGCGGCTCTGTTCGCCGAGTTGATGCTGTCTTGGGAGTTGCGCTCCTACCGGATCGCGGGCGAGCAATCCGGCCTGGTCTTCTTCGATCGCGGCGTGCCGGACACTCTTGGCTATCTGCGCCTGACCGGGGTGCCGGTTCCCGATCACGCCACGAATGCCGCCCGACGCTTCCGCTATGCCAGGCGCGTCTTCGTCGCGCCGCCATGGCCGGAAATCTTTCGGCAGGACAACGAACGCAAGCAAACGATGGACGAGGCTGAACGCACCTTTCACGCACTCGTCGCCGTTTACACGGAACTAGGCTACGAGCTGGTGCCGCTGCCCTTGGCGCCCGTCGAAACGCAGCTGCGGTTCGTCCTCTCCGAGACAGCGTCGTAGCGAAGCGCCGCAAGCGACGGTTTTGCGAAAGCCCAAGGGCCTCCCATCATCGGAACCTCCGATGGCAGCATTCGTATCTTCCCGTTTCCCTTCTCTCATGCCTTGCGGGACAAGGCCTCAGTTTCTCGCCGCATATCAGTCAGGCCCCGGCGAGCTATCTGATGGAGATAAGATGAACCAGGAAACCACACCAAAACACGAACGCATCCTGATCGTTGGCGGCAGTTCCGGTATGGGGCTGTCGCTTGCCGAACAGCAGCTTGCCGCCGGCGCCGAGGTTACGATCGTCGGCCGCTCCGAGGACCGGTTGTCGGCCGCACGGCAGCGCTTGCCTCACCCGGAAAGGCTGAGGACGATCGCAGCCGACGTCACAAGCGAGGACGAGGTCCAGCGCCTGTTCCAGGATGTCGGCACGCTCGACCACATCGTCTCGACCGCCGCCGACGTTACCGGCGTCTATGTGTTGCTTCCCGAGATGGATATCTCGGTGGCGCGGAATGTGATGGATTCCAAAGTCGTCGGGCCGCTTCTTCTTGCCAAACATGGCGCGCCTCGTCTGACGCCTAGGGGATCGATCACGCTGACCTCGGGCATCGCCGCCTATCGTCCGGCGGCGAAAGGCTCGGTGGTGGCAGCCGTTAATGGGGCACTTGGCTCACTCGCCTACGCGCTTGCCGTCGAACTGGCGCCGATCCGCGTCAACGTCGTTTCGCCCGGCTGGGTCGACACGCCGATTTGGGATGCCGTCGTCGGCAGCGGAAAGACAGCCGCGCTGGACGCCATGGCAAAGCGTCTGCTCGTCGGCCGGATCGGCCAGGCAGCCGACATTGCCCAAGCCATCACGTCCCTCATGCACAACGGCTTCATCACCGGAACCGTGCTTCATGTCGATGGTGGCCAGCGGCTGGTCTAGTGATGGCCAGATTTCGCGGACCATTGCGAGGAACAGCCGCAAGACCGGCGCTTGAATGCGCCGGTGGCGCCATACCATGGTGACCGGCGTCACCGGACTGCTTCCGACCCAAGGCAACACGACAATATTGGCGTCAGCCGCGGAAGCCACGAGACGCGGGACCAGCGCGCATCCAAGACCGCCTTCAACAAGGCTCCGTATCGCGCTCATGCTGGCGAACTCGCCGACGAGTTTTGGACGGTCAGGCAATGTTGCGGCAAACGTTTCGTCGAACATCCGCCTATAGACGCAACCGGGGCTGGGTGACGAGGAAGGCCTCGTCGGCCAGATCGTCGGGCGTTATGGCAGAATATCCGGCCAACCGGTGATTTGCCGGCATTATGGTGACGAGCTCTTCCACTGCCACTTGCTCGCTTCGCAGCTCCGGCGCCGCCGCCGGGACGGCTCCGAAATGGAAAGATACGTCCAGCGCCCCGCTTGTCACGCCGGCACGCAACCCACTGCTATCGTCCGCCCTGAGGTTCAGTTCCACATCGGGATGGCGCCGATGGAATTCCGCCAGCAGAGCTGGCAAGCGTGTCGAGCAAAGCGTCTCCAGGCCGCCGACAGTCAGGCGACCGGCAACCGTGCCGCTCGCGTCGGCGACTGCGGAACGGGCTTCGTCCGCGAGGTCGAGGAGATCGTTTGCGTAGTCCAGCAGGCGTTGTCCCGCCGCCGTCAGCTTCAAGCCACGCCGTGATCTGTCGAACAGCGACGTGCCTAGATCGCTTTCCAGCGCCTGGATCTGTTCGGACACGCTCGATTGGGCAAGATGAACCCGCTCGGAGGCGCGTGTGATGTTCAAGGTGGTGGCGACCGCCACGAAGGTTTTGAGATGTCGAAGCTGCATGTCCTGAACCCGTCATATAGGCATAGGCTGCTTTGAACCGGGACCGCAAACGTGAAAAGGCCGGGAACATCGCCCGGCCTTTTTGTCTCGATAGGCGAAGTTTACTCCGCCGGCGCTTCCGCGACGTCCCGGCTGCGGCCGAGCGTTATTTTGGCCAGTGTGAAGGAGATCGCCGCGCAGAGCGTGATGCCCGCCACCATCGGCAGCGGCGTGCCGTCGAAAAACACGCCGGCGACGCCCATGGCGACCGCCCCGATGGCGAAGTGCAGCGTGCCCATCAGCGCCGACGCGGTACCGGCGATCTCGCCATGCTCTTCCATGGCCAGCACCGACGTGGTCGGGATGACCAGGCCGAGAAAGCCGTAGCCGATGAACAGCAGCGCCGCCATCACGTCGAGCCGGTCGACACCCGATGCCATCACCGCGAACAGCACCACCATCGTCGTCGCATAGCCGGTCACCGCGACGCGCACCACGCGCTGCAGCCCGAACCGCTCCGACAGCAACCCGGTCAGCTGCGACATGCCGATGAAGGCAACCGCATTGATCGAGAAGAACACGCTGTAGACTGAAGGCGACAGCCCGTAATGATCGATCAGGATGAAGGACGAGCTCGACAGATAGACGAAGAAGCTCGCAATGCCGAAGCCGGCGATGGCCGTCAGGCCAAGGAAGTTGCGGTCGCCCATCAGGAAGCGGTAGCCGGAAAGTGCCGTCCCGAAGGACGAACCGGCGCGCTCTTCGACCGGCCGTGTCTCCTTGAGCGAGGTCGCCAGCAGGATGGTGGCGAGCACGGCCGCGCCCGTCACCGTCCAGAACACGGCGCGCCAGCCGAAATTCTCGATGATCTGGCTACCGGTCAGCGGCGCTAGGATCGGCGACACCGAAAACACCAGCATCAGCAGCGACATCAGCTTGGCGGCCTCGGTGCCGGTATGCAGGTCGCGCACGATCGCACGCGGCACGGCCATGCCGGCGCTGGCGCCGAGCCCTTGCAGGAAACGGAAGGCGATCAGCCATTCGATCGAGGGAGCCAGCGCCGAGCCGACGCCGCCGACCATGAACAGCGCCAGGCCGCCGTAGAGCGGCAGCTTGCGGCCGACCATGTCGGAGATTGGTCCGACGACGATCTGGCCGAAGCCCATGGAAAGAAAGAAGATCAGCAGGCTCATCTGCACCGCGGCAGTGCTGGCATGCAGATCCTCGCCGATTGACGGCAGGGCCGGAAGATACATGTCGATGGCAAACGGGCCGATCGCGGACAATAGGCCGAGCACGACCGCAATGCGGAGGAATTTGGCGTTCATGATAGCAGGCTCTTTCGAATTCTGGTTGCCGCCGAGGACCGGCGTGTAACCCTAGGACGTTCCATCCCGTGGAGTTCCGACTCTTCTGCGGAACGAAACCCCCTTCGTGCAAGTCCACAAATTTAGACAGGCTTGTCTAATTCGTCAACCATCTCTATATAGTTTTGCATGAAGGCCAACGTCTCTCCTGACATTTTCCCGCCGCGAGGCCACGAGGCCAAGCGCATGTCGATTGTCGATGCCGCCGCCTCGGTCTTCTGCCGCGAAAGCTTTGCCGGTGCCAATATCGACATGATTGCCGCCGAGGCCGGCGTCTCCCGCCAGACCATCTACAATCATCACGGCGACAAGGAAAAGCTCTTCGTTGCCATCGTCCGCGACCTCACCGAACGTTGCAATGCCGGCATCTTTGCTACGATTTCCACTTTTCCCGATCAGCCGAAGGATCTCGAGGCCGACCTCATCGCCTTTGCTGTGCGGATGAACCACAACTGCATCTGCAACCGCGACGGCAAATTCCTGCGCAAGCTGATCCAGACCGAGGGCGGGCGCTATCCCGAGTTGTTCGCCGAATGGCGCGAAGAAGGACCGGGCAGGACATGGCCGGCGATCGCCGCCCGCTTCGCCCGCCTCGCTCATGCCGGCTTCCTTGACATCGACGATCCCGATGTCGCAGCGCGCCAGTTCATGGCGCTTGCCAATGCCGAGTTGCAGACGACGTTCATGCTCGGCGGCACACCGACCGAGGACGAGGTGGTGCAGTCGGCGACAAATGGCGTGCGCACCTTCCTGCGCGCCTTCGGCAAGCGGCAGCCTATGGCCCGGGCAAGCAAACAGGGCGCGCTCGCCAGCGCTTGACGATCAAAGCCGTTTGACGATCAAATCGTCGCCAATGGGCTTCGCTTCCGCACGCCGGCGATCTATATCCGGTTTACGCCGCGCTCAAGCTTGATTACAGCTATCAGGACGATTCAACGGAACCCGACAGCCACATGGCCGACGACCACATCCGCTACGACATTCTGGCCCAGGAGGCGTTGCGCGGCGTCATGCGCAAGGTCCTGGCCGAGGTCGCGCGCACCGGTCTCCCGGGCAACCATCATTTCTTCATCACCTTTCTCACCGGCGCGCCGGGCGTGCGCGTGTCGTCGCGGCTGCGCGAGCGCTATCCCGAACAGATGACCATCGTCATCCAGTTCCAGTATTGGGACCTGAAGGTGAGCGACACCGGCTTTGAGGTCGGGCTGTCGTTTTCCGACGTGCCGGAGAAACTGGAAATCCCGTTCTCGGCCGTACGCGGCTTTTACGACCCGTCCGTCAACTTCGAGCTCGAATTCGACGTCAAGACCGATACCCCGGCGGAACAGGAGACAAAGGCCAAGCCTGCTCCCGAACCGCTGGCCATCGTCGCCGAGAAAAAGCCCGAGACGAAGAAGAAAACCGCCGAAGCGGAAAAGAAGCCTGCCGCGGCCGACGCCGGCGCCAAGGGCGCCGACGTGGTGTCGCTTGACGCCTTCCGCAAGAAGTGACCCGACGGGCGGCGTGACATGGCCGAGATCGTCAATCTCCGTCAGGCACGCAAGCAGAAGGCGCGAGCCGAGAAGGAGCGCCTGGCCGAACAGAACCGGGCGCTGCATGGCCGTTCCAAACCCAGCCGGGATCGCGACCGCCTGATCGCCGACAAGGCCGATAAATTCGTCGCCGGCCATCGCCGCGAAAATTCGGGCGATTCGGACAAATCCGATGCTTGAAGTGTGAGTAGGATCGTCTCGTGAGCCCGGTGGAAAAGCGCTCGGTCACCATTCGCGGCCACCGCACCAGCTATTCGCTCGAAAAGCCTTTTTACGACGACCTGGGCGCCATCGCGGCCGTGCGAAAACTGACGCTCGCCGCGCTTGTCGCCGAAATCGACGAGAGCCGCCCGCGCGATGCCAATCTCTCCTCGGCGCTCCGGCTCTATGTGCTGGATTGGGCCAAGCGCGGGATGAAAGGTTCGATCTAAAGCGCGTCGCGTATGATGAGATATATGCGGCGCACTTTAGATGAATGACTTGAGAGTGCTCGTCCGTTCAGTGGGGGCCATCACGCTATCGGCTTGCGCCGGCTCCATGCCCGGCTTCGCCAACTCGGAAGCGAAATCAGCCCTTCTTGCGAAACCTGTGCTTCCAGGACGTAACCATCGTCGCAGCCCAGTTCTGCAACCCGTCGGTAACCGTGGGCTTCGAGGAAGCGTCTTATCTGATCGCGTACGGGCAGCCAGTTGTGCTCCACCGTGAGCACGCGAAACGCATATTCTTCGATCGGAAAGCTCTTCAAAATTCTGATTTCCGACCCCTCGGTGTCCAAGCTCCAGTAGTCGATGATCCTGGGCGCACTGCTCGCCTGCAGAATAGATCTGACAGACCGGGCGGTCCGTTTGACAGTCGGCGGCGGTCCGCCTTCGGCCATGCCGAACATTGCATTGACCTGTTTTAGGAGCGAGGGATCGTACTCGTCGACAATGCCGCTGATCGTGTGCGCCTCAATGAAGTCGACAGTGGTGTCCCTGTCGTAAAGACAGCAATTCACGCATATGCAACGGCGATTCCGTTCGAGCTCTGCAAAGAAACTTAGGTTAGGCTCGACACAGACTCCACGCCACCCGTAAGCGCGTTCGAGAAGCAGCGTATTGCTGCAGGATACGCCATCCGACGCGCCTGAATCGAGAAAGAAGCCCTCTCGCAGGCCTCCGAGGATGCGGAGGGCGAATTGATCCTGTCCGTACTGAGAGCTCATCGCCGGGTGCGACGGGCAATCGCGAACGCCTGCGAACGCCAAGCGCCGCCGACGCTCCGGGGATCTGCTGACGCGCCAGTCCCAGACAAATCGCGATGGTGGACGTCGTCACCACGCTCTCCGTAAAGCATCGTGATGTTGATACGTCTATTCTCGTACTCCGGGCGGAACTGGACTTCCGCGGTCGCATGGAACACATCCGAATTGAAGATGATTGCGCGATTGGCCCGGTACGGGATGGTAACAGACCTTGCCTCGCGCCGGTTCAGGAAAAATCGGATCAGCTCTGGGCTGCTGTTGTACATTTCGAAGCTCCAGTCGAGGGGCGCATCGACGTCGTAGACGACAAGTCCGCCGGTTCGCTCATCCAGGTTGGCTTCCGTCGGAGTGATCCAGAAGTTGACGTTAACTGCAGCAAAATCCGCGTGCGTAGTCGAATTACCCGGCAGATGAGGTGCATTCTTGAAGCCCCATAGTTGGCGCAGCGGGTAACGATAGCCGATGATCGAGGGCATTCGGTCGCGCAGTTCTTCAGCAATCTGAAGCAACAGCGGGCAGTTGAAGCCGTCGAAGAGGAACGCTCCCAGCCTCCCATGGGCATATCGGTTGCCGGACCACACCGTTGACTCGAGGCAGAAAAGCCGCAAATTTTTCAAAGCCTCGTCCGATAGAAAATTGTCGATGACAACGAGACCTGGTGGCGTATTGACGTATTGATTTTCAACCGCGGCCGAACTCCAAGAATCTGACAAAGCCCGCGTCACACGGGGCGTATAGCGGGCGTGTACTATCCGGTTGTAGACGTGACCGATCGTTCGGCGGGCCTCGTCATCAAGGGGCACCTGACCCTCGATCCCTTTTGCCTTCAGGTTGTCGACCGTCGCTCGATAAGCGCCGATAATACTCGAAAACTCGGGGCCGAGCAGTCCCTTGTTTTGCAAATACAAGAACTGCTCGACATCGTGCTGCAATTTCGAGACAGTCAGAAACACGTCCGTGGGGAGCAGCGGCAATGAGTGGTCGGCGGCCGCGTTTGTCGAGGGATACCACTTGCTGCCCCAACGAAGTGCTGCGAGAAGATGTGCGTATTCGCCGGCGAGCCAAAGCTCTCGAAAACCCATCGCTTCCGACGCCAGATTGCTCAACCAAGTTGCGTCATCCGAAGAAAATCGTCCTATCGACTTTAGCGTCGCAAGACACTCGTCCCGTCTGCCCTGCGCAAGGAGGGACTGAATGCGGTCGCGCATTTCGCGGCCCGGCTCGTTGACGAGTTCGCTGGTCAGGGAAGTCATCCTCGCGGAGCCGCACTCATTCGGCATTGAGCCGGCACTGCGCGCGCCTGCAAGCATCTCATTGACCTTCTCCTATTGAGTCCAGCGCACCGCTGGCGCGGAGCTGCGCGGCATACTGCATAAGAGATTCGAGCGTTACCCTGACTGCGGGCTGATTCAGCATGCCGCTGTAGGGATTGGTGATCTGAGTGATGCTGGTAATCGGCGGAAAATGGATTGGAGGGAAGATTGGAGGGTCGTATGGCATCGGAACAACCGGCGGCGTTGGAGGCGCGGGCGTCGGCGGAGTGGGTGGCGTCGGGGTTGGCGGATGTGGGGCTGGGGTCGGCGGAGTCGGGGCAGGCGTGGGC